>JANMCN010000120.1:0-13364 GCA_031361295.1 Acidobacteriota bacterium
CGGCGCTCCCCGACGGGAGCGGGTGGACGTCCTATACGGCCGTCGAAAATGTCGGATTGATGCGGGTCGACATCGGGCAGCACAGCCCGGCGCTCCCGGCGGACCAGCGGACGCTCGAGCCGATGGCAGCCGGCAACTACGTCGACGTCGTGCCGGCCGGCGGCCGGCTGCTGGCCGTCGAGCGAACGAATGCGACGCTCGACATCTTCGACTCGAACCTGGCATTGCTGTCCTCGACAAAGATCCCGATGGCGGAAGCCCGCAGCGTCGCGTTCGGCGAGGCGATCCCGATCGACTTCAATCACGACAGCCAGATCGGCCAGGACGAAGTGAGAAACCTTGCGTTCGTCGGTGGCAGCGCAGGAGTCTCGATCCTCGACGTGACGGAACTGGGATCGCCCGTCGTCCTCGGCACCGTGCCGATGAACGCGTCCGTGACCGACCTCGACGTCGACGTGCTGGCCCGGCGGCTCTTCGTCGGTTCGTTCGCGACGGCCCCCGGGGCCGAATGGACCCTCTCGGTCATCGACCTGTCGGGATCGCAGCTGTTCGTGGCGGCTGATGACGACGGGGACGGCCAGGACGATCGGATCACCTGGCGGTCGCCCGCGGGGCTCTATGCGGCCGGCACGGCGACCACGCGGCTCGTGCGGTTCGATCCTGAAACCGGTGTCCTCTTCATCGGCACGGCGTCCGGCCTCGATGCCTATCGTGTCGATCCGAATCTCAAAGGGGAGGCGACGTTCACCTTCTTCCCCGAGACCCGCGAGAGCGGCGTGGATTACGCGAGCTCCACGATCCTGCCGATTCGCGGGGCGACGGTCGAGCTCAGGGACGCCGGGAACGCGGTCCTGCAGACCACCACGACCGACACAGAGGGGCTGTATTCGTTCAGAGCGCCTGTCGGGGCGACGCTCAAAGTCGTCGTCAAGGCCACGCTCGGCCAGCCTGGACACGCAACGGTCAGGGTGGTCGACAACACCAGGGGCAACCAGGTGTGGGAGAAGGCCTCCACTCCGTTCGTGATGCCGTTCCGTAAGGAACTGAACCTGTATGCCGAGACCGTCTGGAATGCCGGCACGGCACACTATGGCAAGAGAGAGGCGGCTCCCTTCGCTCTTCTCGATTCCGCCTTCCAGGCGCAGGCCGTGATTGCCGCAGCGGATCCGACCATCGTGTTCCCGCTGCTCAACATGGGGTGGAGCCCGCGGAACCGGCCGAATCGGGGTGCCATCAACGTCGCGGACGGCGCCATCACGACCTCGCACTACGACTCGGATTCGAGCACGCTCTACATCCTTGGCGCGGAGAACGTGGATACCGACGAGTACGACCAGCAGGTCGTGCTGCACGAGTGGAACCATTACTTCCAGGACAAGTTCAGCCGGGACGACAGCCTCGGGGGCAACCACGGATTCAAGAGCATCATGGACCCGCGCATCGCGTTCAGCGAGGGGTTCGCCACGGCGTTTGCCGCGATGTACACCGGCAACCCACTGTACATCGACACGGTCGGTCCGGCCCAGCGGCGCGGGTCGGTCGTCGACGTCGAGCGGGACAGCTTCCGGGCCAGCAGCTACTACTCGGAGGACGCCGTGATCGAGCTGCTGTGGGATCTGTTCGACCCCATGGGGACCGAGCCCGATGCGGAGAGCGCTGGAACCATCGACGACAACGTGCAGCTCGGCTTCAAGCCGCTCTACGACGTCATGCGCACCGGGGTCAAGAACACCAGCGCCTTCACGTCGATCTATGCCTTCGCCAAGTACCTGCTCACGCCGTACCTCGCCGACCCGCGGCTCAAGACCGACGTCGGCGACAACATCATCGCGCTCGCCCGGGCGGAGAATATCGACATCGAGCACGCCGACGAGTTCGAGCAATTCACCACCGGATCGATCCCGCTGCGGATTCCGTTCGTGGTCCCGATCGGCCGTCTCTATACATACGTCCCGGTCGACGGAACTCTTGTCGTGAAGTTCGGGACGGACACCCCGTACGCGGGCCAGCCGCTTCAGACGGTCACGGCGTACGACGCACGCGGCAACGGCAACCGGCTCTACGAACACGCGTTCTTCAAATTTACGGTGACGTCCGCGGGCGACTACGTGGTGACCGCGACGCCGACCGACGATACCGAGCTTCGCGTGTTCGTGAGCGACCACGGCAAGCGGACGGCGTCAGGGTCGAGCGGGCTTGGTGATGCTTCCGTCGTCACCGTCCCGTTGAAGCCCGGCACTTACACCGTGGACGTCAGAGCGTTTGAGCTCTCAGCCGGGCGATTGGTGCCAGCGGCCGGCAAGTTCACCATCCGAATCAATCATCCATAGCTCGAGACATTGCTGATGCCGTCATGGTCCCGCACGCTCATCGTCACACTGGCGCTCCTGGCGGCGCCGGCAGTGTGCCTCGCCCAGAAGAAGCCGGACTACGCCCCGGTCTCTGTCGAATTCAACGACCCCCCTGTCGACATGAAGGCGGGCGACCTGACGGAGACCACGCTGGTGTTTCGGGCCCTTGACGATCTCCAGCGGCTCGAGGTCACCGTCGCGCCCTTCTCCGGGATCGAGATCGTGTCCGACAAGAAAGAGGTCGTGTTCACGGACCTCAAGGAGAACGACGGGCCTGAATTGAAGGTGACCGTCCGCCTGATCGACCCAAGCGGATCGTTGGCCGTGACGTACGCGATCGTCACCGCCGATGGCAGGTCGGCCGGCGCCACGACGATCGAGTATGGAAAACCGGCGAACTGACCGGCACTGACTGATGACGAGTGGCCCTGACATGACACCGCGTAGCGAAGCCCGCCGCCGCATGACGGCCGGACGGCGTGTCGTGCCGTACCGCGCTGTGCTCGCGGTGGGGATCGCGCTCGTGTCGGTGTTCGCCGCGCCGGCCGCGACCGCGAGGGCGCAGGGCCGCGTGCTCGGCCGGGAGGACATCCTCCTCCTCGGCGTGGGCATGCGCGTCGAGCCCGCGACCCAGGTCGTCCCGCGCGACATCGCGACCATCGTCAGCACCTTCCTGCAGGCAGAGACGCCGCCGACCGGGCTGCCCGCGTTCGCGCCCGATGCCGTGGTGAAGGGGACGCTGCGCGGACCGGAGGTGCCGCTCGGCCGTGAGCTGTCGACTGTCCCCAATACCCCGTTTGCGATCCCGCCGCTGACTGTGGCCGGCACCTATACGCTCGACGACATCCGTCTCGAAAGCGGCGGGGACGTGTTGATGCGCGGGACGCCCGAGAGCGTCACGATCCAGGTGATCGACAAGCTGCTCGTCACCCAGGTCACCGCTCGCGCCCTGACCGCGCAGGAGATTCGCGAGAAGGGGATCGTCTTCGACAAGACCAGCTTCCAGGCCTACAACTTCACGGCGGCGTTCGCGATCGAGGACAACCCCGTCCGCATCAGCTTCCCCGTGGTCCTGCCCACCCTGCAGGCGCCCCAGGACATCACCGTGGGCAGCGCCGATTTGTCGGCCATCGGCGCCGTCGCGCTGCCGGCGCTCAAGACGATCATCCCCGACACCCTGAGGCTGCAGACGCAGATTCCGAACCTGCAGGTGGTCGGCTTCACGCTGTCGGTGGCGAACCTGGAGGGGCAGACGCTGGTGGTTCCGCCGATTCCGGGCGTGGTGATCATCCCGGGAGACATCGGGTTCCTCAACCAGTTCTTCAGCGTCATGCTGATGGTCGGAAACGTCGCGCCCGCAGGCTCGAACCTGTCGGTCACGGAGTTGAGCGGCAGCATCCTGCTGCCGGCCGGCGTCGACACGGTCAGCGGATCAGAGGACGACCCGCTGCGGATGGCGCGGACGGCCTCGGGGGAGAGTCCGCGCGTCCGGCTCGTCGCGCAGCCCGGGGCGGACGGCAAACTGGGAACCGGTGACGACATCCTGACGCTGTCCCCCGGCGACAGCGGGACCGCCGAGTACCTGGTCGAAGGACGCCGTGAGGGCACGCACGTCATCGAGTTCGACATCCGCGGGACCCTCCAGGGGCTGCCGGGGGGGCCGGTGCAGGTCACGGGGCGGGCGGCAGGTTCCGTGCTGGTCCGCAATCCGGCGTTCTCCCTGACGTTCACGCACCCGGAGGTGGTCTCCGCCGGGGAGCCGTACACGCTCGACGTGACCGTCACCAATACGTCCGAGTCGCCCGCCAACTTCGTGAGCGTCAACCTGCTCTCGCGCAACGTGTCCGGGGCGACGGTGGTCGGTGATGCGGGCCGCAGCGTGGACAGCATTGCGCCCGGCGACTCGGCGACCGTGAGCTTCGACCTGGTGGCGCGCGTCACCGGGAAGGTCACGGCTGCGACGCTCGACAGCGACAGCAACGTCGCCGGACGGTTCTCGCTGAAGTCTTCCGTCGGCGAGCTGGGGGTGCCGGTTTCGCCGGATTCCCTCATCCTCCCGAAGGAAGCCAGCGGCCTGCCCGCCAGCTTGCGGGCCGCGGCCCTCGGGCTGCTGGGAAAAGCCTGGGCGGTGGCGACCGCGCCGGCCGCCGCCCTGCCGAAGAACATCGCCCGGATGTCGAAGCAGATTGTCCTCGACCGCGCCGTGCAGGTGGCCGAGGCGGGTTTCCGCATCCAGCTGCACGAACCCGTGCCTGACAGCGCCGCGCAGCTCGCGTTCGACTTCATGGGCAGCGACTTCAACCGGCTGGCCGCCAGGAATCCCGCGGCCGCGGATCTGGCATTCGCCCGGTCGGACTTCGCGGCGTTCGACGGGCTGCGCCGGCAGTCCGTGCGAGGCGACGTGTTTGCCGCGGCCGTCGGCGCGATCCTCGGACCGCAGGTGTCGGCGGCTGACGTCCGCAGCTTCCACCGGGCTCTCGGGGAGAGCGTCAGCAGCCGTCCCGTGCACCTGTCGGTCGTCGTGGCGGCTCGATCCGGACCGCTTCCGGTCTCGATCAGTCTCGTCGACGCGTCGGGCCGCCGCGTGGGTCGTGTCGATGCCGCCGGGAAGATCATCAAGTCGACTCCTTTCGCCGACTTCTTTCCGTTGACCGATAACGGGACCCGAGTCGGCGAAGCCATCGTACTCGCGGCGCCGGATTCGGGAGAGTTCCACCTCCAGTTCGACCTCGTGTCGGGTGCGGCCGCTGCCGCGCCGTTCGACGTCAGCCTCATCGTGCCAGACGCGCAGGGCCGGCTGCGGCAGGTCACCTACACGGGACTCACGAGCGGCGTCGCGGCCGCCTCGCCGTTCGTACCCGGCGACCCGTTCCGGGTGCTGCTCGACCTGCCGGTCTCCACGGCACCGTCCAGCCCGGTCGGGCCCGCGTCTGACGCGCTCATCGTGCCACCGGCTCCCCGCGTGATCAGCGCCGTCCAGCAGGCGGAGGCGGACCTCGCGACGTGCGGCGCGACGCTGGCGCTCGAGGGAGTCGCCGAAGCGGTGACCTTGCGCGCGCAGCTGGGTCGCGTGGTCGCCGTCCTCTTCAGCACGGAGGTGACGCCAGCGGCTGTGCAGGACCGCCTCGCCGCGAGCGCGATCACCCGCTACCTTGTCGACGGCAACGCCATCGTCGGCGTCGCGCTCCAGCCCGGCCGCCGCATCGCCTTCCTGGGCCTGCGCAACGCCGTGGGCCCGTTCGTGCCTCGGCAGATCACCATCGCCGGCGTGACGAGCGCCGACGGCCGCGAGATGGCGCCCCAGACGCTGCCGATCGAGGCGACGGTCACGGACGCCGCGGCCGTCGTGACGGGCCAGGTGCTCGGCGCCGAAGGGCTGCCGCTGCCGTTTGCCGACGTCCGGATGTTCATGAAGTTCTGCGACACGATAGTCGGGCTCGGCTCGACCATCGCCGACGCCAGCGGCCGGTTCGCGTTCGACTGGATCCGCGCCGGCGACGTCAATCGCGCCAGCGTGTCGGATCCTGTGACCGGCGACGGGCGCCGCGTCGACTTCACCATCCAGCGCGACGGCCAGCGGCTGAACGTGAACGTGGTCCTCCTTGGACGCGGAACGCTCAAGGGCCGCACGCTCGGCGAAGATGGCCGCCCTCTCGCGAATACGAGCATCCGCGTGACGAGCCTGACCGACGACTCCTCCTACGGCGCCACGAGCGACGCGGACGGGCTCTATACGATCGGACGCATCCCGACCGGCAACATCTTCATCGAGGCCGTCAACACCGCCGCGCGTGCGAAAATCACCGCGAGCGACCTCATTCCGATTGGCGGCGCAGTCACCCTCCGGGACCTGACGCTCCTCAACCAGGACACCCCCCGCGTCGTCGTCAGGAACGGGACCGTCACCGGCCACGTGCTCCGCGGGTCTGGCGGCGCCCCGGTGGTGGACGTTCCCGTCTTCGTGTATTACACCAACGAGAGCCAGAACGGCGTGAAGTGCCCCGGCACCCCCGCGCCAGGCGAGTGTGCGATTGCGCTGGTCCGGACCGACGCGAACGGGGGATTCCGGTTCGCGCCGGTTGCCGCCGGCCAGCTGCGGCTCTCCACGTTCGAACAGGCGACGCTTCAGCAGGGAGAGGCGCGCATCACTCTCGCGGCCGACGCCACGGCCAATGCGACGATCCTCTTCGCCCAGGGGCTCGGTACGGTCGACGGCAGCGTCCTCGACGGGAGCGGGCGGCCGGTCGCGGGTGCGCGGGTTGGGGGCGGGCTCAGTCTGACGGTTGCGGATCAGAACGGGCACTTCCGGCTGACGGATGTGCCGGTCGGCCACCGCGAGATCGTGGCGGTCAGTGACGCGCTGGCGACCACGGGCTCCGCCGTGATCGACTTGCTGCAGGCCGGCCAGGTCGTCAGTGCCACGATCGTCCTGCGGGGCACGGGCGCAGTGGCGGGCACGGTATACGCGGCCGACGGCGTGACGCCGCTGGGGAATATCAAGGTCTACCTGTTCCACGTCGTCGAGACCGCGGACGGCGCAGGCATCAATGTGGACGCGTCAGCCGTGACGGATGCCGGCGGACACTATGCGCTGCCGTCGGTCCCGCTCCGGACCGACTACGCATTGTCGGCGTTCCGGTCCGACTTCTCGGACGGCAACGTGAAGCCGATCGTCCTCAAGTTCAACAACCAGGCGGTGCGCGGCGATCTCGTGTTCCGCGGCGGCGGCGGCGGAATCCGGGGTGCGGTGTACGACGCCGACGGCCACACGCCGCTGCGCGCGGCGGTTGGCGTGTCTGGCGATCGCGCCGTCATCGCCGGAGGACTGGTCGGCACCGGCTTCCAGCGTGTGACGAACTATCAGGTGACGAACACCGATGTCACCAGCGGAGAGTTCCGGTTCGATGGGGTGTTCGTCGGGCCGTTCACCCTGGCAGCCGCCGGACAGTTCAGCCCGGATCCCATCTCTTTCGCCGGCACCATCCCCTCGGCCGGGGCCACCGTGCGCGTGGACCTGCGGCTCCAGGCGACGAGCCGCATCGGAGGGACAGTCCTGCAGCCCGACGGCGTGACGCCGGTCGGCGCCAACGTGCTCGTCCGGTACACCTCGAAGGCGTTCAAGGTGGTCTGTGCCCAGTCGACCCCCGTCCGCGTCGGCGCCATCACGATTGAGGCGGGCAGCTGCCAGGACGTGCCGCAGGGGATCCAGGACGAAACGGTCATCACGGACGATCAAGGCCGCTTCCTGCTGCCGCTCGTGAATGCCGGCAGCTTCTCTCTGACGGCGTCGGACCTCGCGACCGGCGAGGTCGGCCAGATCGCCGGGGACGTCGCGCCAGGCCAGACCGCCGAGTTCCCCGTTCGCCTGCTGCGGCTCCGCTCGGTGATCGTGCGCGTCAGGGGCAGCGACGCCGTGACTCCCATTCCCGGCGCGCGAATCGAAGTGGCGCAGCCCGAGTTCCCGCGCAAGCGCCTCACGGCAATCGCGGACGCAAGCGGGAGCGTGCGTCTTGCCGGCGGGGATGCGTTCAGCGAAGGCGACCTCACCGTCCTCGCGACCGATCTGCGCAACGGGTTCGCAGGACGTGCAACAGCGAGGGTCACGGGCGCCGACGGCGACGTCACGGTTGACGTGTTCCTCTACAACGCCGCCGGATCGGTTGCGGGACGCGTGTACAAGAGCGACGGACTCACGCCGGTGCCGAACGCGGAGGTGGTGATCAGCAACGATCGCGGTCCGCTCGCACTCGGTGTGACGGACGCGCGCGGCGACTACCGGGAGGACCTGATCCCGCTCGGCTCGTTCACGATTGACGTCTTCGAGGCCGCGACCGGCCGCCGGGGCTTCACGTCGGGGCGCGTGGATTTCGACAAGCAGGTCGTGCCGGTCAACATCACGGAGGTGGGCCGTGGCCTCGTGACCGGGACCGTGTTCGAGTCCGGGACGCTCGGTCCGCTTCGCGGATGGGATGTCTCGCTCGATCAATCGGTGTATACGGGTCGCCTGACCCCCTCGCTCCGGGCCACGAGCGGCGTGGACGGCAGGTTCGCCTTCCCCGGAGCGCCGGTCGGGGACTTCCGCGTCCACGTCGGCAAGCTGTTCGCCCCGGGAGAACCGATCGGATTCGCCGATTCGGCCAGCAGACTGCCCGGCGAAGGACAGCATGTCGATCTGCCGATCGTCGTGGAGCTCCAGCGCCGCCGCGCCGGGCGCCTCGAGGGGTCGGTTGTGAACGCGGACGGAACGCCCGCGGCAAACGTCGCCGTGGACGTCTGCGCGAGCGACTGCTACGAATCCTACAATCGCCTCTCGACGCTGTCCGACGCGCAGGGGCTCTTTGCCTTCGACTCGGTGGCGGTCGGACGCTTCACGCTGCGGGCGCGGTCGCAGGCCAGCCGGAACGCCGCGACGGTGTATGGCACGCTCTCGTTCGAAGGGGACGTGAGCCGCGTGCTGCTGACACTCGTAGGCGTCACGACGATCAGCGGACAAGTGGTACTCGGTGACGGCCGTCCCGCGGCAGGTGCCCAGCTCACCCTGCTCGGTCAGCCGGCGGCGGGGTGCTCGGACGACCGTGGCTTCGACATCTGCACCGGCTTCGCTGACGGAAACGGCCGCTTCACCTTCATCAACGTCCCTGCGCGAACCTTTACGCTCACGGCGGTCGATCCCGTCAGCGGGCTGAAAGGGGTCGCGAGCGGCAGCGTCAATCCCGGCCAGCCGCTCGACCTGCGGATTGCGCTGGAGCCGACCGCTCCGGTTTCCGGCCGCGCCCTGCAACCGGGCGGAGCGCCCGCCTCGAGCGTGACGGTCGAGCTGTCGCTCAGGCCTCTCCCAGGAGAGGCCGCCCGCCATCTGTTCCAGGTCTCCGGCGCCGCGGGACAGTTCGCGTTCGACGCGGTGCCGCTCGGGACCTACGACGTCTCACTCGAAGATCCACTGAGCGCCGGGATTGCCCGCAGCACACTCGTGCTGACGGCTGCGGCACAGCTCGGCGACATCGTGCTCGACGCCACCCCACCCGCCGTGACTGCGCTCGACCCGATCCCCTCGTCCGTGCAGGTCCCGCGAAACCAGGCGATCCGGGTCACCTTCTCGGAGCCGGTTGCGGCGGGAAGCCTCACGCCGGCCAACGTCGCCCTCACCGGACCCGCCGGATCCGTGCCGGCGACGCTGGGGCTGAGCGACGGGGACCGCGTGGTCACCCTGACGCCAATCGACCCGCTCGGCGAGCAGACCCGTTACTCCGTCTCCATCCGAGGCGTGCAGGATCGCCTGGGCCATCCGATCACGTCGGCGTACGTCGCGAGCTTTACGACCGTCGACATCGTCGCGCCGCGGATTGTGCAGATCACTCCCGCACCTAACGCGACAGGTGCGCCCAGGACAACCGCCATCCGAATCCAGTATTCGGAACCGTTCGATGGAGTTCGTTTCCGCGGACCGCCACTGCGGCTGTTCCGCGCTGGCGTCGAGATCGCCGGCCGCACCGACATCGTCCTCGGCAGCACGACGCTCGTGTTCACGCCGCTCTTGCCGCTTCAGGAGGGGGCCGAATACGAGGTGCAGGTGGCGGCCGCGTCAGACGCCTTTGGCAACGCTCAGCCGCAGGGGCTGACGTTCAGGTTCCGGACGTCGGACGGAACGCCCCCGGTGATCCTGTCGCTGATATCGACCAACGGCGGGCGAGTGATCGAGAACGGCATCGCGCAGATCGTGCCCAATCTGGGGGCGGCGAACGACGTGGTGGTGGTCGACTACTTCGTGAACGACCAGCCGGTCGCCGCGGTGCGCGTGGCGCCGTTCCTCTTCAGCCTTCAGGCGACGGCGGCGCTGGGCCGCGCCGGCGACGCAATCAAAGTGTCGGCGTTCGCGACCGATACGTCCGGCAACCGGTCGACCCAGGCGGCGGTGACGCTTCTGACCATCATTCCGGACCTGCCGCCTGTCGTGCGGATCCTCTCTCCCGCTGCCGGAACGCTGTTGCGCAACGGCGATCGTGTGAGTGTGACGGTGCAGGTGACCGACGACCTCGGCGCGACCCAGGTGGGCTACCGCGCCCAGACCGGCCGGCCGCAGGACGCGGCGACGCGCGCGTTCGCCTCCGCCGCCACGGATCGTACGGAAACCTTCTTCTTCACGATCGCGGCGGACGCAGTGCCGGGGGCCGCGATCCAGATCCAGGCATCGGCGGCCGATACCAAGGGTCAGGTCAGCGCCGCGACGCCCGTCGCGATCACGGTGCAGGACGCCACGCCTCCGGTCGTCGTCATCACCGGCACGACCACCGGCACCCGCGTCACGCCGGGCCAGCAGACGAGCGCGGTGGTCTCGGCGCAGGACCTTGGAGGCGTGCGATCGATCACCTTCACGGCCGGAGGGGCAGCGGCCCGCACGGAGACCCGCGTCATCGACTCCGCCCTGACAAGCGCCGTCGCCGCGTTTGCCTTTACGGTTCCGGCGACCGCCCGACCTGGCGACACCATTACGCTCGATGCGGTGGCCGTTGACTCCGCCGGGAACTCCACGTCCGCCGCCCGGCTCCTGCTCCCCATCGCGGACCTGAATCCGCCGACGCTGCGCCTGCGCACCGCATCCGGCGCCGACACCATCGTCCCGGGCTCCACGATCACCATCGTGGCGGACGGCGAAGACGAGTCGGCGGTCGCGAGCATCACGCTGGCGGGCCAGGGGGCGTTCAACGTCGCGGACGCGCGCCAGATCACACCCCCTTCAAACGCGCCGCGCATCGAGTTCGTGATCATGGTGCCCGCCGGCGCCGCGGCCGGTTCCGTGCTGACACTCTCCGGCGTGGCGACCGACATCTTCGGCAACGCCAGCGCGCCGACGATCCTCGCGTTGACCGTGCGAACGGTGGCGGACATCTCCCTGCCTCCATCACTGCTCATCGCGGCGGGTGAACAGGCGCAGGTGGCGGTCGCCCTGTCGGCCCCCGCGCCGGCGGCAGGTCTCCGCATCGACTTCACCGCAGGACAGCCGCAGGTCGCGCTCGTCGATTCGGCCCTGGTCATCGCGGCGGGTGACGTCAGCGGGATGCTGCATATCACCGGCGTTGGCGGCGGGACGACGACGGTGACGGCGAGCGTCGCTGGTGTGAGCCGCAGCGCCATGACGGTGGTCGTGCGTGGCGGCGTCGTCAGCGGCGTGGTCCTGAACCCGCAGCTCCTGCCGGTGGCCGGCGCGGAAGTCACGGTCACGGAAGGTCCCTTCGGAGGGGGCCGGCTCCGGACGGCCGTGACGGACGCAGTCGGGCGCTACAGCGTCGAGGGTATTACCGGTGGGAACTACGCCGGAGCGGATTTCATCGTTCAGGTGCGCGACCCGCTGACGCTCCTCATCGGCTTCGCGCGCGGGCGGCTGAGCGGAGCCAACGGCTTCGCGCGACAGGATGTCGTGCTGCTGCCGGCCGCGACCGTGTCGGGCGTGGTCTACCTGCCGGGCGGCGTCGCACCCGCCGGTGCCGGCGCGCGCGTCGATATCTTCGATCCGCAGGACACCCGGGCGCCGCTCGATACGGCCTTCACGGACGCTGACGGACATTACGTCTTCCCGCTGGTGACGCTCGGCACGTATGTGCTGGAGGCGTCCGACTCCATCGGAAACAGAGGCCGTCCGCCGACGCTGGCCTTGATCACAACAGGCCAGCGAGCGGTGGCGGACATCACGTTCCTCGGCCGTGGCGCCGTGACGGGCCGGATCCTCAACGGATCCGGAACGCCGATTCCCAACATTGCGGTGACGATCAACGCCACGAGCCTTTTCGGTGCCGCGCCCGCGATCCTCACGACAGCGGACGGCAACGGCGTCTATCGTACCGAGGGAGTGTTCGTCGGAGGCGTGTCCGTCCTCGCACGCGAGCAGGGGACCAACCTGGCCGGCGCCGCCTCCGGCACCATCGACAGCCAGGGCCAGGTGTTGACACTCGACGTCCGCCTGGCGGCGTCGGTGACCGTGCAGGGCACGGTCCACCGCGCCGATGGGACGACGCCGGTCGCTCTGGCGGATGTGTCGGTGACGGTGTCCGGCACCGCGCTCAGGACCCAGACCGACGGGCAGGGGCGGTACACGATTCCCTTCGTGCCGCTCGGCCCCTACACGATCGAGGCCCGTGAGCCCGGGACGCGCGCGTTCGGCCGCGGATCCGGCACGCTCGGCGCGGGCGCGCCCGTCGTCACGCTCGACGTGGTCATGTTCGCGCAGGGCTCGGTGCAGGTGACGGTGACGGATGCGAATGGCGTGGCCATTCCGGGCGCGTTCGTCAGCGTGTCGGCGAACAACAGCCTGGGAGGTGACAACCTCGAGGGCGTGACCGGCGCCGACGGCACGGTCCTGCTGCTGAACGTGCTCGCTGGTAACCTGACAGTCTTCGCGCGCGCCAACGGGCTGTCGGGGGGCATGTATTCAACCCTTGCGCCCGGCGAGGTCAAACGGGTCACGTTGCGGCTCGACCCGACAGCGAGCATCGCCGGGATCGTCCGGTTGCCCGACGGTCAGACTCCTGCCGATGGCGCCTTCGTGGCCCTGTGCGACCAGTGCGTCCGCACGCCCGTGGGCCCTGACGGGTCCTACCGGTTCGACGGACTCCGTGTGCCAAGCAGCGGCAATGTGGTGGTGGCCTTCGACCCCCAGGGACGCAAGCGCGGGCTCGCGCGCAACGTCGCGCTGAGTACGAACGGGCAGGTCGCGGTCGCGGATATCGTGATGATCGGCATCGGCACGGTGACGGGGCGCGTGCTCAATCCGGACCTCTCGAGCGCCTCGAGCCTCGTCGTCCTCGTGAGGGGCTTGAACCCGGACTTCGGCTCCTATAACGGACCCACGAGCGATGCGGCCGGCTTCTATCGGGTGGAAGGGGTTGCAGTCGGGTCGGTCCTCGCCAGCGCCGGCGACGCTGCGCGCGGCCTGCTCGGGGAGGCCACCGGCGCGATCGTCCGTGACGGCGACACGCTGAACCTCGACATCCTCCTCAAGAACAACGCCGTGACGCTGCC
>JANMCN010000185.1:0-9222 GCA_031361295.1 Acidobacteriota bacterium
CAGCAGCGCGTCCGCGACGAGCAGTTGTCGCCAGGGCGAATCCTGCGGCTGATCGGTGAAGCTCTGCATCGCCTCCTGCGTGACAGCGTTGTAGGCGTGTCCGAGCGCGTACCAGCCCGCCGGTACTTTGGGCGCAATGTCAGTGACGGCGCGGAGCTGGGCGACAGCATCGCTCGGGCGCCCGGTCTCGACATACGCCTGCGCGAGCATCCGCCGGCTCTCGAGATCCGAGGGCCTGGCGGCCACCGTTCGCTTCAGCGGCCCGATCGCGTCGGCCGCGCGTCCGAGTGCGAGATAGCTCGAGCCGAGGAACATCTGCGCCGGAATCAACGCGGGCTTCAGCGCGACGGCTTTCTCGAGGGCCGCCACCGCTTCGTGGTCGTGGCCTCCCATCGCGAGCGCCATCCCCAGATTCATCAGGAGCCCGCCCTCATGGGGTATCGACTCGACCAGCTCTCGATATAGGCGAGCCGCCTCGTCGAAGCGCCCCTGATCCATCGCCCTGGCAGCCGACTGAGCTTTTGAGGCCGATGCGGTCGTCGCGGACGGTTCGGGCGACTGGGCGGACGCGACGGAGCACCACAGCACGACGACGAGCGACAGCGTGCAGCCCCTCATCGGCTCGACTCCGGTGTCCCGGTCCCACGGGTCAGCGTCAGCTCCCGGTCCGGGCTGATCCCCGTCCAGTGCTCACGCAGGCCATCTGGCCACTCCACGAGGATGCGGTCGATGCGGGGGGCCGGGCCAAGACCGAAGAGCGCACGCGAATCTGATGCGGAGAGATAACTGCCATCCGTCCCGACGCGGCGCCAGAGCGTCGGCTGCCCCTTGCGCAGAATGCCGATCCTCGCCCCGAATCCGAAGCGGTTGCCGGAGGGTGCGGTGAGCCGGACCCTCAGCCAGTGGCCCGTCGTCGAGTCGTTCACCAGGACACGCGCAGGGCCGTTGTTCGCGGTGATCACGACATCGACGTCGCCATCGTTGTCGATGTCGCCCGTCGCCAGGCCCCGGCTGACGAGCATGCGTTCGAACGCGGCGCCGCTCGCGGCAGTGACATCGACCAGGTGTCCGCCTCCGGTGTTATGAAAGAGCTGGTTGCGCTGCGCATACGGGTCCGGAGAACCCCGAAGTCCCGCGGCAACGTTGACGGCCCCGTTGGCCGTGATGAGGTCGAGCCATCCGTCCCGATCGTAGTCGAGCCATGCCGTGCCGAAGCCCGTCATCGAAGCCGTCGTCCGGGCCACTCCCGCGCTCGCGCGCCGGTCCTCGAAATTCCCGTGTCCGTCGTTCACGTACAGCACGAACGTTTCGCGGCTCAGGTTCGTGACGAACAGGTCTTCGGCCCCGTCGGCGTCGTAGTCCCCGGACGCGATGCCCATGCTGCCCTCCGGCCGGCCGGCGGCGTTGGCCGCGGCTCCAGAGAGCCATCCCTGATCCTCGAATGTCCCTTTGCCGGTGTTGATCCACAGCTGGTTCGGAGTGGCGTCGTTCGCGACGTAGAGGTCGAGCCATCCATCGCCGTTGTAGTCGCCGACCGACACCCCAAGGCCCGCACCGTAGGCGCGGGAGATGGCCGCGGACTCCGTCGCGTCCGAGAAGGTGCCGTTCCCCTCGTTGCGGAACAGTTTCGCGGGGGACGGGTGATACGCGGACGGTGCGCAATAATCCGCGGCTCCGACCGGATCGGTGCAGGCTTTGCCGGCGCCGACGGTGAAGTCCACGTAACTGGCCACGAACAGGTCCAGGTCGCCGTCGCGATCGTAATCGATGAACGCCGCGCTCGTGTTCCACCTCTGACTCCCGACCCCGGCCTGACGCGTCACATCCGTGAACGTCCCGTTGCCGTTGTTCCGGTAAAGCGCGCTCGACCCGTATCCGGTGACAAACAAGTCGAGGTCTCCATCGTTATCGTAGTCGCCGACGGCGGCGCCCATTCCTGCACCGGCGAAGCCCACGCCGGCCGCATCTGTGACATCCGTGAAGTGCAGCACGGGCTGCCCCGTGTCGTTCCTGGTGAGGTCGTTCCGAAACAGCCGGCTGGTGGACTTGTTCCTGTCCGGAGCCCCGGCGCCGCCGTCGAGCACGCGACCCTGGACGAGGTACACGTCCAGATCGCCGTCTCCGTCGTAGTCGAACAGTGCTACTCCGGATCCCATGATCTCGGGCAGATGGAAATGACCGCGCGCGCCATTGTCGTGCACGAAAGTCAGCCCCGCGCGCTGATCGAGCTCGCGGAACGGCGGCCGAACGGCTGCGCCCTGCCCGGATAGCGGGCTCAAAGCAAGGAGCAGCCCGATGCCAGATGCCGCGAGTACCGGCGCCGATTTACGGCGTTGATGTTCGTTGTCCTGGGTCATCACGTTCCGCGGAGCACCAGTTCGCGGGGCTGAAGCCCCGCGCTACGTACCGTCCACGTTGCCCGTTTGCACGTGAGCGTTGCACGTCGCAGGTTACACATTGCACATTGCACGTGGCACGTGAAGGTTGCACGTTGCACGTTGCACGTTGCACGTGAAGGTTGCACGTCACTTGAGCCTCGCGAGGTCTTGTTCGATCGACGCCGCCAAGTCGTCCTGCCCATACCGGCGCGCCATCGTGAGCGCGTCGGCCGCCTCTGCGCGCCCCACCTCGACTTCACCCAACCGTACTCGTGCGGCCGCGAGGGCGAAGAGGTACCGAGGCGTTTCGCGATCCTCAGGTCGCAGGGTCTTGGCGAACTCGAGGACTGCGTCCTGCAGCCGGCCCGCCGCCACGAGAGCCCGACCGTAATTGAACCTGGCGGCCCTCAGCGTCGGCGCGTCGGCGACCGCCTGCTGATATGCGGCCAACGCGCCCGCCGCATCTCCGGACATCTCGAGCGCGAGCCCGAGGCCGTTTCGCGCAACTCCATCTGCGGGATTCACCTCCAGGGCCGCGCGAAACACGGGGATGGCGTCCGCTGCCCGCCGCTGCGCGAGCAGCACCTGTGCATAGTTGGCGTGTGCTTCGGCGATGTTGGTGCCGGCCGCGAGCACCTCCCGGTATTGCGCCTCGGCATCCTTCCAGCGGCCAACACCGCCGTACAGAGTTTCGAGATTCACTCGTGCCTGCACCAGCATGGGCGAGAGAACCAGCGCCTTTTCGTGCGCGACGATGGCTCCTTTCGCATCGCCGGCAGCCGCGAGTTGAATCCCGCGCTTCAAGAGGGCCGACGCATCCTCGCGCGCCGCAGGGATGACGGCCGCCACCGGGTCCTGGACTGCCGGCCAGCATGCGATGCACCTCTGCTGACGTTCCAGCGCGTTGGCGGCATCGGAGGTCCGGCCGAGCCGCCTGTACGCCAATGTGAGCGCGTAATGCGCCGCTCCGAAATCCGGGAAAGCCGCAATCGCCCGCTCGAAGTGGACGACGGCGCCCGAATAATCACCGCGCCCGACGGCGACACGGCCCAAGCCATATTCGGCCGGTGCATGCGTCCGTGAGTCCAGAGCCAGCTCCATGAACAATGGCTCGCTGCGCTCCAAATCCCCGGTCTCCAGTCGCGCCTCCGCGAGTCGCAGACGGCCCGCAAGATCGTCCGGGGCGAGCGCGGCTGCGCGTTCGAAGAAGGGGAGTGCGTCCTGGTGGCGACCGCGTGCTGTTTCTAGCAGCCCGGCCAGGTACCACCATCGTCGATCTTTCGGGGCCAGTTGCCGCGCAGCGCCGTACGCGCGTGCGGCAGCGTCCCATTGCTCCCAGGCGTGGAGCGTAATTGCCAGCTGGCCGGCCGCCGCGCCATCGTCGCCATGCGCACGGGCCCGGTTGTACGCGTCGCCGATCGCGGCGCGTGCGGGTCCAGGCAGCGCGGCGACGTCGATGCCGGGCAGGGTGGTCGGCGGCGGGATGTGCGCCTGCGGGCTGAGCGCTGCCGAAAGCATCAGCGCGAGGAGGGACATCCTCATGATTGTACCGGGACGGGCCTCAATAAAAAAAGGCCGGAGGCGCACACCCCCGGCCCGAGACTCACGGCACCGGATCCGGCCCCGCTTCCCGAGCTGCCCTTCCCCGTTGCCGCAGAACGCGACCGCCCGTCAGCACATCCCGTTACCAGCCCAGACGCGTGCCGAGACGTATCTGTCGCTCGCCGTATGCGCTTGTCACCTCCGAGAACCCGTTGAGATTGCGTACGCTCCCGTCGGGGTTCAGCTGCAGGTTGGACACATTGCCCCCGGGGTTGTTGAAGTGGGCGATGTTGAGCACGTTGAAGGCCTCGAGCCGGATCTGGAGCGTCGCCTTGCGGGGCAGCGGCAGCTCGCGGAACAGCCCGAAATCCCAATTGGCATACCCTGGTCCGCGCAGTGCGCCCCAGGGGGCAGTGCCGAACCGCGCCTCGGTGACGGGCTTGAACGCCAGCGGATCGAAGTACGGGTGCCCGCGTCCGATGCCGCCGAGAATATCTACTTTCGTTTTCACCTGATCGGCGCGCTGCGAGCTCTCGGGCGCATTGAGCGACGTGCCCGATGCCGTGACATCGAAGGGGGTACCGCTGTAGAAGCTCACCAAATTGTTGACCTGCCACCCGCCGGCGATGGCGGGCAGAACACCGGTGCCGTTCAGCCAACGCCGGCCCGGGCCGAACGGTAGCTCGGTCAGGTTGGTGATCTGCAGGTTGTGCGTCCTGTCGAACGGGCTGAGCGCGGTGTTCAGATAGTAGTACTCCGGGATCATGATCCGCGGCGTGTTGTCGCTGTCCGGCGCTCCCGCGATCCCTGTCGACTTCGAGAGCGTATACCCGACGCTGATCTGGATGCCGTTCGCGAACCGCCGATCGAGCCGGGCCTGCAGCGCGTCGTATTTCGTATCGCCGATGGGGGCAACGACGCGGGTCTGCGCCGTGCGTCCGAATTTCCGGTTCAGCTGCCGGCCGGCCTGGCCGCCGCCGATTGGCGACCAGTTCAGCTCCAAAAATCCCAGCTGGTCGATCTGCCGCGTCGCCACATACGCAGCCTCCCCGACGAACCCCCACTTGAGTTCCTTCTGGACGGCGGCATTCCAGGACTTGATGTAGCCCCGGTTGAACTTGTCGGGCAGTGTGAACGCGGTGACGTTCGACGGAATAGGAATGATCCCGTTCCCCAGATCCGGATCCGCGATCGCGGGGACCCCGTCAGCCAGCCGGCCCGCCCACGCGAAGGAGTTCGGCGCCTGCACGACCAGGTTCAGCAGGATGGGATGGTTCGTGCGCATCGGTCTGGCGAGCGAGTAGGGATCGTTCGTGATGCCGAAACCGCCGCGAACCACCAGTGATGGAGACGCGCGGAAGGTCACTCCAAGGCGGGGCGCGAAGAGCGCCTTCTCGACGGAGATCCCGAGATCACGTGGCACCGACCCGATGCCGCCGATTTCCATCATGTTGGTAGCAGGGTTATACCGCTCGAGTCCGCGATCGGCGCGCGTCGGCACCGGAAAGTACTCGTACCGAGTGCCGTAACTCAGTGTCAGCCGGTTGCCGACCTGCCACTGGTCTCGCAGGTAGAAGCTGTAACTCTGCATACGGGTGGTATAGGGGGCGACGGTTTCGTTCAGCCGGCCCAGCTGATCCGGGAGGCCGAGCAAAAATGCGCCCCACGCGTTGAAACTGTTACCCGACGGCCCGCCGGGCACCTGGGTGGGGCCCCCGCGGAACCGGAACCCGCCGCGCGCTCCGAAGTTGTCGCCGGAGCTCAGTTCGGGCTGGGTGTGGTTCAGGCCCTGGAAATAAATGTCGGTGCCCCCGCGGACGTTGTGTTTGCCCTTCTGCCAGTTGAGGTTCAGCACCGTCTGGTACTGATCGTCGTTCCTGATATACGGCATGTACAGCTCGGTGATGCCGACATCCTGATAGGTGTCGAAGTCGAAGACCGGCATGCCCCCTTCGAATTTGCGTGGGCCATTGAGCCCCGGAATCCCGAACAAATCGGAGCCCTTGTTCTGCCCGATGTCGGTATGTTCAACGGAGACCGACTGCTTGACATAGCCGAAATGCGCGTCCGCCACCAGCGTTGGGGTGAGGGCGTACGTGGCGCCCGCGGAGAAATTCGCCGTCCTGCCGGTGCCCTCCCCGGGATTGCCGCCGCCGACCGGCATCCCCTGGAGGAGGTCGCCGAATACCGTCTCGTTGAAGGTCCAGAAGTCGAGCAGGCTGAAGCGGCCGAAGACATTCAGCTTCGGCGTGGCGTTCCAGTTGACTTTTGTGTCGAGCGTCCAGCGATTGAAGTCGAAGGGCGCCTTCACAAAGTAGTTGCTCGTGAGCGGCACCGACCCATCCGCATTTCTGAGGTTCGGCAGTGGGAGAAGAGCGATCAGTTTCTGCGCAATCGGGTCGATGCGCCCGGCCGGTATGACGTTTCCCGGAAACGGCGTCCGCCCGACGCCGTCGATGCCGGCTGTCGCCGGATCATAAATCGGCGTCGTCGAGGCCGACAGATCGCCGCGGCGCAGCGCCTCGGTCGGGACCGAAATGGTGCGGGTCGCGAACTGGGCGTCGCGCGTGTTCTCGTAACTGCCGAAGAAGAACAGCTTGTTGCGGCGAATCGGCCCGCCTAACGTGCCTCCGAACTGGTGGTATCGCCGTTTACCTTTGGTGGTGCCCGCCGGGGTGAAATAGTTGGTCGCGATCAGCCTCTCGTCGGTGTAGTACTCAAAGGCCGCTCCCTTGAACTGGTTCGTCCCGCTCTTGATCTGCACGTTGATCGCCGACCCGCCCGCCAGCCCCTGCTCGGCATCGAAGCTGTTGGTGACGACGTTCACCGTCTCGAGCGATTCGAGGGCGGGGACGTACGCCGCCACGTGCGGGAGCCAGATGTTCGCCGTGCTGACGCCGTCGATCCGCGTATTGTTCGAGCTGCGGCTTGCACCGTTCACGTTGAACACGAGCGCGCGCGACGGGTTCGACGGGATCGAATGTGCCTCGGCCGGAGGCGTGAACCCTGGAATCACCTTGAACAGCTGCTGGTAGTTGCGGCCGAGCGGAACCGGCAGGTCCCGCAGCTCGCGCGTTTTCAGCTCCGCCCGGACTTCGGCGCGGTCGGTCTGGAGAACCGGCGAGTCGCCCGAAACCATCACCGTTTCGGCGAGCTGGCCGATCTCCAGCTTGGTATCGACCCGCGCCGTCGAATTGAGCGTCACGGGCACGTTGCTCCGGCTGTAGGTGCGGAAGCCGCTCATCTTCACGAGAACGGTGTAGGTGCCGGTCGGGACCGCAGTGAAGTGATAGGCGCCGTTGGCGTCGGACACGAGCTCCCGCGCAAGCTTCGTTTCCTGCTGCTCGATTGACACCGTTGCCCCGGGCAGCGTCGCGCCCGTGGAGTCAGTGACCGTGCCGACGATCGACCCGTACAGGACCTGCGCGCCGGCTGCGTGGGGGATGAAGCTGATCGCGACGAGCGTGAGGATCACCGCATCGAAACGGATCGTTCGAGTCCGTGACATGGAGACTCCTTTCTGCAATCGAGCGCGCCAACCGGTTCCGCGACCGACATGCAGCCGCCGCTGGCACTCGAAAACTAGACGCTTCGATGGAACCTTGTCAAGCACGTCACGCGATGCAGGTCACGCCACGTGGCAGGTCGCCGATTGCGACTGTCCGGTCGAACGCGCAGTGCATCGTGGCGAAAAAAAAGGCCGGGAGGCTGATGCCCCCCGGCCCGGAATGCCGTCGGAGTCGGCTAGAACTGGAAGCGGAGCCCCAGCTGAATCTTCCGAGGATCCGCGACGCTGCGGATCTTCATGAAGTTCGGATTCGTGAACCCCGTGATGGGGTTGCCCCACCGCGAGTGGTTCAGCACGTTGTTCGCGGTCGCACGGAACTCCACCCGGTAGCGTCCAACCGGGAAACCACGGAAGAGCCCCATATCGAGGTTGTAGATGCTCGGACCGCGGAACTGGTTGCGGCCCGTGTTGCCCCACTTGTTGCCCGGCTGCGCGAACGACGCCGGGTCGTAGAAGACCGCGTTCGGACCGGGATTGCCGACGCGCTTGAGCGGGGCAATCAGGTCGATGGTCTGCGTGCCGCCGCGCTGATTGAGCGCGGTGTTGTCGCCGCCGATCGTGAACGGCGTGCCGGAGTAGGCCGCGAAAACGCCGTTCAGCTGCCAGTCGCGGACGACCAGTGCCACCGGGTTGGTGGAACCCTTGCCGAGCGGGATGTCGTACAGGAAGCCCATCTGGAAGTTATGGGTCCGGTCGTACCCGGCCAGCGCGTAGTTGCGGAACTGCTGCGAGGGCTGATTCCAGCTCAGGCCCACCCAGCCGTCGTCGTCGGTCTCGTTCCTCGCCTTGCTGAGAGTGTAGGCGCCTTTCAGCAGGAGCCCGGCCTTGAACGGACGATTGACCGCCACCTGCAGCGCGTTGTAGCGCCGCTTGGTGAAGGAGGCCCACTCGAGGATGTCGGCGGTGCCGGCCTGGGCGAAGTACTGCCGGCCGGCGTTGCCGCCTCCCGGCTCCGAGTAGTTCAGGTTGTGGTCGGCATACCCACCATCCATCCGGGTTCCGACGTAGGCGAGGCTGGCGGAGATTTCGCCAGGCAGCTGCCGCTCAACCGTGACGTTGTATTGCTGCGTCCGGCCGCGGTCGACGTTGTCCTGTTTGGGCCACCGCATCGTCGTGTTGCGCGGCAGGCGGACCCGCCCGGTGCTGAGGTCGGGAAGCGCGATCTCGGGAATGCCCGACGCCAGCTGGAACGTGTCGTAGTTGTTCGTGATCGAGTTGGCGTAGCCGATCGTCAGCGGGTAGAAACCCCGGAGCGGACGGGACCACGGAATCGGGTTGAAGGTCTGGCCGTAGCCGGCGCGCAGCACCGTCTTGTCGTTCAGACGGTAGGCCGCACCAAGACGCGGCGCGAACAGCGTCTTGCTGACCTTGATGCCGTTGTCCTTCGGCACGCTGCCGACGCCGCCGAGCAGGACGTCGAATGAGGCCAGGTCGAGCACCTCGATGCCCCGGTTCTCGCGCGACATCAGCGGGTAGTACTCGTAGCGGAGACCGAGGTTGAGCGTCAGCTTCTCGGAGGCGTTCCACCGATCGTTGACGAACAGGCCGTACTGGTTCTCCCGGCCCGACATCTCCTCGTACTGGATGCTCTTCCCGTAGCCGCTGTCGAGGCCGAGCAGGAAGCCGGCATAGGAGTTCCAGCTGTTCGTCGTGTAACCGGGCGTGCCGGTGAGGTTGCCCGAGAAGTCAAAGTTACCGCGCGGACCCGAACCAAGCTCCGGCTGCCAGTGATTG
>JANMCN010000188.1:0-3260 GCA_031361295.1 Acidobacteriota bacterium
GCGCTGCCCGCCGCAGTCCAGTCCGCCCTCGCCACGCATGGACGGGTGCTGAAGGTGGAGTCGGTGACGAAAGGCTCGACCGTCACGTACGAAGCTCAGGTGGAGAAGAACCACAAGAAATCAGAGGTCGTCGTCGACGCCAAAGGCCACGCTGTCGCCACGCGATGAGCGGCGCGGCCACACGTCGGGTGACCTGGTTCACCGCCATCGGACCATTCCGGACCGCGGCGACGGCTCTTGCGATCAGTTTGTTGTTCACGGCTCGACCGCTCCTCGCCGGTCAACCCCCGGCACACGACCTCTTGGTGGATGCCGGCCGTCCATTGCGCGTGCGGCTCGACGACCGGGTGCGAGTCACCGGTGTTGGTGAAACGGTCGCCGCCACCCTGGCCGAAGATGTTTACACGTACGACCGCGTCGTGCTGCCGGCCGGGAGCAAGGTGCTCGGCCATGTGGCAAAGCTTGAAGGCGTTCCCGGTCTGACGCGTGCGGCGGCCATGCTCGGGGGCGACTTCTCCCCTGGCCGCTTCGTCGGCCTGCAGTTCGACACCGTCGTCCTGCGCGACGGCGGCACAGTGGTCATGCAGACGATCGTCACGCCCGGCACCGCACCTGACGACGAGGAAGTGGCCGGAGCGCACGACGACGGCATCGTCGGCCACGCGCGTCAACAAGTCGCTCGCGAAGCCAGGCGGACGGTGGCCGGCTTCAGGGCCCCGGGGAAACTGGCGCGACTCGGTCACTATCTGGTCGGCCGACTGCCCCTGCACCCGCAGTATCTCGAAGCAGGGTCAGCCTTCAACGCGCAACTGGTGGAACCGATCAGCCTGGGCCGGGCCGCGCGCATGCCACGCGCGCCGGGCGGTACCCGGCCACCCCCGGGGAGCATCATGAGCGCCCGCCTGCTGACGCCCCTTGACTCACAGTCCACGCCTCGAGGCGCACCAGTGGAAGCGGTGCTGACGCGCCCGCTGTTTTCGGCGGCGCGCGAAGTGATCCTGCCGGAAGGCACGATCGTCAGGGGCAAGGTCACCTTCGTCACGTCGGCCCGCCGGCTCCGACGGAATGGACAATTGCGGTTTCTCTTCGAAACCATCGAGGCCCCCGGAGAAGCCGCCGAGTCCGCCGCCGCCTCCCTGTTCTCCGCCGAGGTTGGGCGCGAGCAGCATCTGGAGATTGACGAGGAAGGCGGCGCGAAGACGACCAACCCGAAGTCGCGGTTCATCGCCCCTGCCCTGGCAGGTGCCGCCATGGTCGTGCCGCTGAGCCGGACCGAGGTCAGCGATGAAGGTCTGAGTGCGGTGACCAGCGAAGCCAATGTCGTCGGCCACGGCGTGCGGGGCTTCTCAGGCTTTGGTGCGCTCGGCGTCGGCCTGGCGATCGTGTCGCGTCCGGCGGCGGCGGCCTTCGGGGTGTTCGGCCTGGTCCACGCGGTCTATAACAGCCTGCTGGGCAAGGGCGCTGACGTAGCGTTTCCAATCCACACCCCCATCCAGATTCAGCTCGCACCGGCAGAGCCACCCGGGCCCTGATGGACATCGTCCGGTCGCGGATCGACAGCGGTGGTGGGTCGTTGAGAGGCCGCCTGTGTGGTGCGGCCATGCTGTGCGTGGCCGTGCTGGCCTCGCCGCGTGCGCAGGACCAGCCGCCGTTCCGCTCGGCGGTCCGTTTGGTGGTGTTGCAGGCGACCGTGGTCAACCGCCACGGCGCACTCGTCACCAATCTCGGCCGTGAGGCGTTTACGGTCCGCGAAGACGGGAAGCCACAGCCGATTGCCATGTTCACGCGCGACGACGTGCCCGTCTCCATGGGCATCCTCATCGACAACAGCGGAAGCATGCGCGGCAAACGTCAGCAGGTCGAAGCCGCGGCGCTGGCCTTCGTGCGAGCTTCCAATCCTCAAGACGAAGTCTTCGTCATGAATTTCGCCGACGAGCCACACCTCGATGTCCCCTTCACGACCAGCATGGAGAGGCTCGAGGCCGGCATCGGCCGGGCCGATGCGATTGGTGGCACGGCGCTGCGGGATGCGGTCGATGCCGCGGCCGACTACTTGACCGCCCATCCGACTCGTGATCGGCGTGCCCTGTTGATCGTCACTGACGGGAAGGACAACGCGAGCGCGACGCCGATCGATCGCGTCCGCCGCAACATCGAGCGTAGCGAGGCGGTGTGCTTTGCGATTGGCTTGTTGACGGACGAATCAGCCAGGCCTGCGGCGCGATCCAGGGACGAGTTGGAGGCCCTCTCCGAGATGACCGGCGGGCACGCGTTCTTCCCGGCGCACCTCGACGAGATCAACGCGACGATTCTCGATATCGCGCACCAGTTGCGCAGTCAGTACACGATCGCGTACGCACCGCACAATCAGGCGCTCGATGGCTCCTACCGCCAGGTCCGGGTCATCGCACACGGCCCGGAGCGACTGACGGTCCGGACCCGTGCCGGCTACCTCGCCAGCCGTGACCAGGCGATCGACCGTCCGGCGCCGCTCCGCCGCCGCTAGGCTGCGCCGCCCGCGGCATTGGCGACGTGCTCAACATCAGATACGACGGCTACCGCGTCAGGTCAGGTCCGTGAAGCCGGCGCGGCGACATCGCCGTTCGTCCGTCAGTTTCTTTGGCGAAGATCAATTTTCTGCGCCGACGGGTGGTCGAACGGTGTATCGACAAGACAATCCGGCCGGCGGGCGTGAAGTGCCGCGGGCGCGCGCCTTGCAGCCGACCGCCACATGCCTTCCTTGCCAGAGAACGCCGCCTCGTCGGAGGCGCGCAGTGCGTGCTGCGGACAATGAGCGCGGCTGTGGCGGTCAGCCAGCAGCGAGCCACGAGCATGCCGCGCATCCTGACCTCCCGATTGGTTCCGCTCGGTGTCGCCTGTCTGGGTCTGCTGATGTGGTCGGCAGACGTCGCCGGTGAGACCCGCCGCGTGGTGCTCTCGGGTCACACGGTCAACGTCCGACTGCAGCTCCCAGGCACCATGATTCCGACGGCCGTGGTTGTCGTCGCGAGCGGCGCGGACGGCTGGCGCGGGCTGACCAGCGTTGTCGGCGACCGGCTATCGGCCGAGGGCCTCGCGGTGATCGGTCTGGATACCAGAAGCTACCTGACGGAGGCGACCCGTCGGTCCGGTGCCCTCACGACCAGCGAGGTACGGGACGACTATCTGATCATTCTCCGCCGCGCCCACGAATGGTTTCCTGATGCACAACAGACGTTTCTGCTCGGCGTATCCGAAGGCGCCGCGCTGACGCTGGTGGC
>JANMCN010000220.1:0-2032 GCA_031361295.1 Acidobacteriota bacterium
GCCACACGTTCGATCGCCGGGTGGATCCGAAAACCTGGCAGCCCGAGAACACGCGCGAGCAGCGCGATTCGTGGAACCGGGTCTGGACGTTTCTCGATTGGAACCTGGATCCGTTCCATGCCGACATGCATCCGTCGACGAAGTAGCGCCGTTCTCGCCGTTGTCCTGACCGCGTGGCTGGCGCCGGCGCTCGCGCGCGCACAGGACGTGCCGCGCGTGCGGCTCGTCGCCACCGGCGGGACGATCTCGAACAGGACCGGCGGCCGCCTCAGCGCCGAAGAGCTCGTGCAGTCGATGCCGGAGATCGAGCGCTACGCCAGGCCCGAGTTCGAGCAGTTCTCGAACCTGGCGAGCAGCGAGCTGACCCTCGACCAGTGGGTCGCGCTCGCCAGGCGGCTGAACCAGATTTTCACGACCGAGCCGGACATCGCGGGCCTGGTCGTCACCAGCGGCACGGACACGCTCGAGGAGCTCGCGTATTTCCTCGACCTCACCGTCCGCAGCGACAAGCCGGTGGTCGTTGTCGGATCGATGCGCAACCCGAGCACGCTCGGGTACGAGGGCGCGGCGAACCTGCTGGAAGCATTCCGAGTCGCCGCGTCACCCGACGCGCGCGGCAAAGGCGCGCTGGTGGTCCTCAACGACGAGATCAACGCGGCGCGCGAGGTCACCAAGACCGACGCGCTGCGGCTGAACACGTTTCAGACCCGCGGCTACGGCCTGCTCGGCGTCGTCGACGCCGATCGCGTGGCGTTCTTCCGCGCGTCGCTCAAGCGGCACACGGCGAAGAGCGAGTTCGACGTCGCGTCGATGACGACGCTGCCGCGCGTGGACGTCATCCTTGTCTATCAGGGCGCGGACGGCGATTTGATCAAGGCGGCCGCCGACGCGGGCGCGAAAGGGATCGTGATCGCCGGCGCCGGCGCCGGCGCGTCGAGCGGCACGCAGCAGGCCGGCATCGACTACGCGACGAACAAGGGCGTCTTCGTCGTGACGACGACGCGCGCGGGGAGCGGGCGGATTGCGGCCGGCCGCGGCGGACGCGGGCGGGGCGGTGACGCCGGGCCGCCGCCCGCAGAAGGCCGCCGCCGGATCGCGGGCGAAGATCTGGCGCCCGTCAAGGCGCGGGTGCTCCTGATGCTCGCGCTGACGCGCAGCACCGATGCCGCAGAAATCCAGCGGATGTTCGAGGAGTACTGACGCCAGGGCCGGACCCGCTTCCGGCCTGCTTCGCCCGACCCCGGTCACGGTCAAGTGGGTCGTGATGGCACCTCTTCGAGATGCGCGCCCTCTTCAGTAGACCGTCCGCCTCTGCGTAGACACCTTATTCTTTCGCGGGCCCTCAATCGCTGACGGCTGACGGCTGACGGCTGACCGCTTTTGATCGACCATAATGGTGCCGTGGTCGGCGAGACCCTGTCGCGATATCACGTGGTCGCTCACCTTGGTTCCGGCGCGATGGGTGACGTGTATCGTGCCGAAGACCAGCGTCTCCGTCGCACGGTCGCGCTGAAAGTCGTTCGCGCGGTGCGCGACCCCGAGGAGACGTCGCGCCGGCTGCTCGCGGAGGCGCGAGCCGGCTCAGCGTTCACTCATCCCAATATCGCGGTCGTCTACGAAGTCGACGAGGTCGAGCACAACGGCGCAACGCTCAGCTTCATCGCGATGGAGTTCGTGGCCGGACGGACGTTGGCCGATCTTGCCGCTCGGGGTCCTCTGCCTCTGGACACCATTCTCGACGTCGGCCGCCAGGTGGCCGATGCGCTGGTCGCGGCGCACGCGCAGGGGCTCGTGCATCAGGACATCAAGCCCTCGAACGTGATGGTCACCGAAAATGGGTTGGTGAAGGTGCTCGACTTCGGGGTTGCGCGCTGGTCGGCGGCGAAGGTCGATACGACCTCTACCAGGACCGCCGATCCGCTCCGAGGCGCAGCCGCCGGGACCCTCTCGTACATGTCCCCGGAGCAGACCACCGGCCGGCCACTCGATGGACGCAGCGACATGTTCTCCCTTGGCGTGGTGCTGTACGAGC
>JANMCN010000226.1:0-4842 GCA_031361295.1 Acidobacteriota bacterium
CCTCGTTGCCCAGGTTGCTGCCGCCATAGACGTTGCTGTCGCTGTTGACGAGCTCGAGGTACTCGCCGGCCCGCGGCACGCCAACGCGGTAGCCGTCGCGCGGGACGGGCGTGAAGTTGACGATCGCCGCGACGAAGTCGCTGCCGTCGCGCGCGCGGCGGATGAAGGACACGACGCTGTTATCGCTGTCGTTGCAGTCGATCCACTGGAAGCCCGCCGGCTCGAAGTCCACTTCGTGCAGCGCCGGCTCCGACGCGTACACGCGGTTGAGATCCTGCACGAACTTCTTGAGCCCCGCGTGCAGCGGCCGATCGAGCAGGTGCCAGTCGAGGCTGTGATCGTAGTTCCACTCGCGGGTCTGGCCGAACTCGCAGCCCATGAACATCAACTTCTTGCCGGGATGGGCATACATGAAGCCGTAGAGCGCCCGCAGCGTCGCCGCCTTCTGCCAGTCGTCGCCGGGGATCTTGCCGAACATGGCCCCCTTCCCGTGCACGACTTCGTCATGGGAAAACGGCAGGACGAAGTTCTCGCTGAACGCATAAATGAGCGAGAAGGTCAGGTGCTGGTGGCTCCAGCGCCGGTGGACGGGATCGGCCTGGATGTACTCGAGGATGTCGTTCATCCATCCCATGTTCCATTTGTACGTGAACCCCAGCCCGCCGACATAGGTGGGACGGCTCACGGACGGCCACGCCGTGGATTCCTCCGCCACGGTGATCGACCCCGGCTGCTCCGCGTGTGTGAGCGTGTTGAGCTCGCGGATGAACTCGATCGCCTCGATGTTCTCCCGGCCGCCGAAGCGGTTCGGCACCCACTCCCCTTCCTCGCGTGAATAATCGAGATAGAGCATCGACGCGACCGCGTCGACCCTGAGGCCGTCCACGTGGAACTCGTTGAGCCAGTACAACGCGTTCGCGAGCAGGAAATTGCGGACTTCGTTGCGCCCGTAGTTGAAGATCAGCGTTCCCCACTCGCGGTGCTCACCCTGGCGGGGATCCGCATGTTCGTACAGGGCGGTTCCGTCGAACCGCGCCAGGCCGTGCGCGTCCTTGGGAAAGTGTCCCGGCACCCAGTCGAGAATGACGCCAATCCCGCTCTCGTGGCAGGCGTCGATGAAGGCCTTGAACTCCGCCGGGGCGCCGAAGCGGCTGGTCGGCGCGAAGAACCCGATCACCTGGTAGCCCCAGGACCCCGAGAACGGGTGCTCCATCACCGGCAGCAGTTCGATGTGCGTATACCCCATCTCCTTCACATAGGGGATCAGCCGCGCACCGAGCTCCGCGTACGACAGGTAGCGATCTTCCTGTTCCGGCACGCGCGCCCACGAGCCGAGATGCACCTCGTACACCGCCATGGGCCCGCCGAACCACGACTCCTGGCGCTGGCGCGCCTCCATCCATCCGGCGTCGCGCCACTGGTAGTCGGGGCGTACGACGATCGAGGCGTTCAGCGGCGGCAGCTCGAACGCAAAGCCGAACGGATCGGATTTCAGGAGCACTTCGCCGTGCTCTGAGAGCAGCTCGAACTTGTACTTCTCGCCGGCGCCGATCCCCGGAATGAAGATCTCCCACACGCCGAGCCCGAGCTTCCGCATCGGATGGCGCCGGCCGTCCCAGAAGTTCGAATCCGATACGACGCTGGCGCGGCGGGCGTTGGGCGCCCACACCGCGAAGTGCGTCCCCTCGACACCCCCAATCGTCATCAGGTGGGCACCGAGCTTGTCGTAGATGCGCGTGTGCTTCCCTTCGCCAAACAGGTAGATGTCGAAATCCGTCAGCACGCGCCCGTATCGGTACGGATCGTCGATCTGTGCCGTCGTGCCGCCGGCATAGGTCACGTCGAGGCGGTAGTCCGGGATCGTCTGCAGTCCGGGGATGGACGCTTCGAACACGCCGGCCGCGTGTCGCCGCTTCATCACCACCGCGGCGGAGCCTTTGCGCGCGACAGCCACTCGTTCGGCCGTCGGCAGGCACGCGCGGATGACGACGCCGTTCGGATCGACGTGCGGACCGAGCACGCCGAACGGATCGTCGTGGCGCGCCTCGGCGAGGGCGTCGAGCAACGGGTCGCGCTTCGTCACGTTCTCGCCTCCAGCCAGGCGCCGCGGCCGGCTTCGTCGGGACGATCCCCCGGACCGTCGAGCGACGTCACTCCGGCGCGCTGATACCCGGGGCACCAGCCCGCGATACCGGACAGGGCCAGCACCGCGCCCGCGAAACGGAGAGGCCACCGCACGGCCCGCGGCGCAACGGACCCGGCCAGCACGAGCGCGGCGCCGGCGCCCGCGCGGACGATGCGCTCGAGGTCCCCGACGTTCTGCACCTGCATCCGTTCCCGCGCGTGGTCCTGTGTCAGCATCTCGAGCTCGACGAGCGCTTCGGTCAACGTGTCGTTCGCCGGCTCGAGGAGCGGCGGTCCTCCCACCCCGAGGTCCACCGTGGGCGTGCGCCGCTGGCCGCCATTGAGGTTCAGTGCGCTCCGGAGCGCGTCGAGATCCTCGTCGACGTTCAGGTATCGGTGTTGAACACCCAGGCGCCGCAGATGGCGCAACGTCCGTCGCGTGTCCTCACACCAGTCGGCGCCGTAAACAATGATCATCGATCCTCGGAGGCTGATGGTACGACTCGTGGCCTGACTCGGGATCACAAACCAGCGAGCAGACTGGCGGCCATCGCGCCAAGCGCGGCCAGCAGCAGCCAGGGGGCCGCGTTCGCGGCGCCGGAGCGGGTGATCGGGGCGGGGTCGGCCGAGGAAGAAATCGCCTGTGCTCCGGCAAAGGCACACCCGAGAGCACCAAAGGCGAGCAGCCATCCGGCCCCGAGCAGCGATCGCGGCACCAGCCCGCGCATGCCGGGGAGCCACGCCGCCAGGGCTGCCGACAGCATCCAGCCGGTGATCGCCATGATCCCGATAATCCGCAGCTGCCCGAGCGCCCGCTCCGCCGCTTGTCGGCGCAGTTCGGCGGCGAGCGCCTCGTCCGCCCGCTTCCGCTCGGCCTCGAGCTGTGTGCGCTCGAGATCCATCCGTGCGCGGTCCCGATCGAACGCCTCCTTCAGCGCGGCGACAACGACGCCGGCGAGACGGGCTTCGAGACCGCCGGCAGGCTCACCGGCCGGGCTCAACGCGGCGTCAGCGCTGGCTCGCGGCCGGAGCTTGCCCGTCATTTGCGCGAGTCCGCCGACCGTGTCGATGACGCGCATCCACTCCGCCATACCCATCCCTCCAGCTTATGGAGCTGCCGCCGTTGACGCAAGCACGGCCGCAGCTCCGCCGTTGGCAAGGAGCGGCTGGGTGGCACCCGTCAGGTTTCGAGATTCTGGAATGTCAGCGTTCGAAGAATTCGTGGGGGCAGCGGGATCGGGCGGGGTCGGAGTTCAGACGAGCGAAACGATTCACCGTGCTTTCTGGGCGAGAATCGCGTCCATGTAGGCAGTGACGAGCCCAGGGAGGTCGTCCATCGGTCCGTACAAGGTGAATACCTTCCTGAACCTCGGACCAGAGATTGCCAAATCCCATCCTTGCCCGGACTGCGATTTGAAGAGGGAGAGACGCCAGCTTTCGAACGAGGGACGCCATCGCTTGACCGCGGACTGCACCGCTTCGGCAAGCTGGGTGCGGAGCGCGGCATCGCCGAGCTGTGGACAACTGATGGATACGGCCATGGGCTACACGGCGGACAGAAGGCCGTCCGCCAGACATCTAAAGGTACCTTCCTCGGGCAATCCCTTCAAGCTGGGCAGTATTTCAGGGGCCCCCTGTCTCAATGGACGCCTCGGCGCGGCGGCTTCCGGGGAGGCGTCCGTATTTGCGATCGCCAGCGCGCCCATCGCTGCTCGCGCCCCTCCCATCCCGCGCGTTCGGTCTTGATGGCGGCGATCAGACGGGCGAGGCGCTCGCGCGCCGAGCGCACTTCGTCGATCAATCGTGCGAGCTCGTCTTCGTCGTCGCGCTGCGCAGACTCCATCTGGCGACAGGCGGCGACGTCTCCGGGCACGAGCCGTCTGGAGGCAGACGTGAGGCCGCGTTTCGTGGCCCGATCCGGGCACAGCACACTCGCGGATACATGTCGTGTGGGCATCAAGCCTCGCGCCGGGTGCCAAGGAACCGAATCAGGGCGGCCCCGTCCGCCTCGCCGGGCAGTGGAGCGCGCGAGCAACGAACCGGCGCAGGGCTGGACGGCGGCGACTGGTGGGACACCCAGTGCCGCCGCCGAACCGAGATGGCGGAGAGGGAGGGATTCGAACCCCCGTGCCGGTTACCCGGCAAGACGCTTTCGAGGCGCCCCCGTTACGACCACTTCGGTACCTCTCCTCGACTGACTCCGCTCGTCACGGACGACCGGTCACGGCCGCCGCGACTTGAAGAACGCCTGCATCACCGCGCGGCACTCGGTCTCGAGCACGCCGCCTGTCGCGGTGAGCCGATGATTCAACGACGGGTGCTCGTGCGCCCGCATTGCCGATTCTATCGCGCCGGCCTTGGGCTCCGGCGTCCCGTAAACCACCCGCGCAATCCGGGCGTGAATCATGGCGCCCACGCACATCTGGCAGGGCTCGATCGTCACATAGAGCGTGGCGCCGCTCAGCCGATAGTTCGCCACGCGATGGCCCGCGTCCCTGATCGCGACGACTTCGGCGTGGGCCGTGGCGTCGTGCGCGCCTATCGGCTGGTTGAAGCCCCGGCCGACGACCACGCCGTCCAGGACCACGACGGACCCGACCGGCACCTCGCCGCGGCGCCGTGCCTCGGCCGCCTGGTCGAGTGCCGCCCGCATCCCGGACTCGTCCTCAGGTACCGTCACGAGACCTTCGGGCTGCGGCGGATCTGGCCCGTCCGCCG
>JANMCN010000292.1:0-45811 GCA_031361295.1 Acidobacteriota bacterium
CCCGAGTATTCCTGCCCTCGTTGCTGAAGCGGGCGTTACGCCGGTCGCGGTTCCGTTTGACTCTCCGCTCTTGCCGCGGCCGGCGGTGGCCACGCGTGACGCCTGCGCGCCGGCACCACCAGCTGCGACACCGACCGCTCCCGAGTCAGCCGACATCGACCTCACGGGGATGCACGGAGACCTCGACGGGGACGAGGAGACTCCGTCCGCGGCCGCATCGGTGCCCGACGACAAGCTCGACGATGTCTTCACGGATTTGCGGAAGGATGCGGCGCGCACGGGTGCGGCGGATCAGTCGGCGCAGCACATGAAGCTGGCCCACACGTATCTCGAGATGGGGATGACGGAGGAGGCGATTGCTGCCCTGAAGAACGCGGCGCAATCCCCCGGGCAGCGCTTCGAGGCGGGTTCCATCCTCGGGCGGATGTACAAGGAGCAGGGCGATCTTCCGCACGCCGTCGAATGGCTGCAGCGTGCGGCCGAGGTCCCGCCTCCTGCGGTGGAGGATGGCCGCGCGCTGTTGTACGACCTCGCGGTGACGCTCGAAGCGGTCGGCGATGTGTCGCGGGCGCTCGGGGTTTTCCTGGAGCTCGAAGCGCAAGCCGGCCCGTATCGAGACGCGCCTGAACGGGCTGGCCGCCTCGCGCGCGTGCAGGCTGGAGGCTGACATCACGTTCCTCACGCGCCTCCTGTTTGCCGCGTATTTCATCGAAGCCGGGCTGGTGCTCGTCGTCGCGCCGTGGTCCGCGTTCTGGCAGCGCAACTTTTTCGCCGACGCCGTGCCGCTGCTCGATCAGCTGGCGGGCAATCCATTCGTTCGCGGTGGGGTGTCGGGCATCGGTGCGATTACGGCTCTCGCGGGGTTTGCGGAGCTTGCCGGCGTCTTCCGATCCGCACGGGGATCGGAACCTCGGCCCGAACGGAATGCCGAAGTTTAGCGCGCTCGCCGGCCGGGCGCCGGTGCTCTGCATGGTCACGCCGGGGGAGGTAAGAGGCGAGTCTTCGCTGGTCGCCGCGATCGCCGCCGCCGGCCGGGCGGGCGTGGACCTCGTCCAGATTCGCGAACGACGGCTCGATGACGGGCGCCTCCTCCGGCTGACCAGGGCCGTCCTCACGGTACTCTCCGGTACCTCCACCCAATTGCTCGTCAACGACCGGCTCGACGTTGCGCTTGCCGCAGGCGCCGCGGGAGTGCACCTCAGAGCCGACTCGTTCGGCGCGGAGCGGGCTCGGCGCATCGCTCCGCCCGGATTCCTCGTCGGCCGGTCGGTCCATTCCGAAGAGGAGGCGCTCGAGGTCGAGGCCGCGGGCGGGTGCGATTACCTGATGTTCGGCACCGTCTTCCTCTCCGCCAGCAAGCCTGCTGGCCACCCCGCGGCCGGGCTCGAAGCCCTGAGGCGCGTCTGTGCACGCGTCCAGCTGCCTGTCATCGCGATCGGGGGGATGACGGTGGAGGCCGCTGGCTCGGTGGGCCGGGCCGGAGCGTCCGGACTGGGGGCGATCAGCCTGTTCGAGGGAACCGTCGATATTGCCGCGACGGTGAGCGCAGTGCGGTCGTCGTTTGACAGGGGAGTCGCGGCTGTCTAGAGTAGCCACACCCCAGCATTCATGATCGGCACCACGCGGTGCCCTGTCCCCGTTCGTTCAGCCCTGAAACCATCCCATGGATCCTGGATTCCGTTCTGCACTGGTCGATTTCTTCAAGCGCGGCGAAGTGGCGCGTGACGTGTGCCTGATGGCGGCCGCCGGCACGCTGGCGCCGCGGGCGCACGAACAGGTCGCCCTCCTCGTGCTGCTGTCCGACGACGCCGATCCCGAGATCGCGGCGACCGCCAACGCGACACTCGCCCTGCTGCCTGCTGACCCGCTGCGGGCGTTTCTCGCCCGGGGCGACGTCCCGCCCCAGATCCGGGATTTTTTTGCCGCCCGCGGCATGGAGCCAGGCGCGCACCCGGCGGCGGAAGCCGATGCGCCGCTGCTCGAGTCCGCCTCGTCGGCCCCAGCCGACGAGACGGAGGAGCCGGAGGAGCCGGAAGCCGCCCAGGTCCTGGCGTCGCTGCCGATCATCGAGCGGATGAAGCTCGCGATGAAGGGGACCAAGGGGCAGCGCGCGCAGCTGATTCGCGATTCGAACAAACTGGTGGCGGCCGCGGTCCTGAGCAGTCCCAAGCTCACGGAGAGCGAAGTCGAAGCGTTCGCGAAGATGGCGAATGTCAGCGAGGACGTGCTCCGGACGATTGCCACGAACCGGTCCTGGGTGAAGAACTACGGTGTCATTGCGGGCCTCACGAAGAATCCGAAGACTCCGCCGGGGATCTCGATGCAGATGGTCCAGCGGCTGAACGAACGGGACCTGAAGATGCTGGCCATCGACCGCAACGTGCCGGAAGGGGTCCGGCTCGCCGCGCGGAAGTTCATACGGCCCAAGTAGCGATCTAGGAGCGGTCGCCGCCTCGCCTGAACTCCTTCCGCATCTCCGCGAGGCCCTCCATGTAGACGGCGGCGCCGTGTCGATCTTCTTCGGGCATCGCCTTGAGAAGATCGATGGCCCGATCGAAGTCACGGTCGATCGTGGTCCGGGTCGCCTTGTAGTACAGCGTCTTGATTTCAGAGAGACGGTCGACGGGCATGGCGATCAGGAGCAGTTTACGACAGGATCACTGCCCGCTTCCGGCGTCGTGTTCAGCCGCGGCTTACGGCCTCTCGCTTCGACGTCCAAACGGGGCGCCCAACATGGGCGATTGTTCAGCGCTGATTGCGCCGCAAGGCCGCCCGGAATTCTGCCAGGGGCTTCGTATTCAGCACGTCTTCGGGCTCGATCCAGCCGCGACGGGCGATCGTGGCGCCCCACCGCAGCGCGCCAAGGGCGGCGGGTGAGTGCGCGTCCGAATCGATCACGAGCTTCACGCCGCGGTCGCGCGCGAGCCTGGCATGTGTCTCGTCCAGGTCGAGCCGATCGACCTGGCTGTTGATTTCGAGGGCCACGCCCTCGCGGGCGGCTGTCGCGAACACCTGCTCGACATCGAAGCGATACGGTTCGCGCTTGAGGATGAGGCGACCCGTGGGATGGCCGAGGATATCCACCCAGGGACACGCGAGCGCGCGCAGGAGGCGGTCGGTCATCTGCATGGCGTCCTGGTTGAACGCGGAGTGGACCGATCCCACGACGAAATCGAGCTGCGCGAGGCAGTCGTCGGCCAGGTCCATGGTGCCATCGGCCCTGATGTCGCATTCGATGCCGGCCAGCAGCGTGATCCCGTCCAGCCGCTCGCTCAGCGCGCGGACCGCGCGGGCGTGTTCGAACGCGCGCGCCTCGTTTAGGCCGTTCGCCATCGCGAGCGCCTGGCTGTGATCCGCGATCCCGATGTATTCGAGCCCGAGGCCGCGCGCGGCGAGCGCCATCGTCTCGATGTCGGCGCGGCCGTCGGTGGCCGTCGTGTGCATGTGGAGGTCTCCCCGGAGGTCCTGCCACCGGATGAGGCGCGGCAGATTGCGCGCCTCCGCCGCGCCGATCTCGCCACGGTTCTCCCGCAACTCCGGCGGGATCATCGCAAGTCCCAGCGCCTCGTAGATACTCTCCTCAGTTTCCCCCGCGATCCTCAGGTCGTCTTCGATCCTGAAGAGGCCGTACTCATTGAGCTTCAACCCGCGCGCGATGGCGCGGTCCCGGAGCGCGATGTTGTGCGCCCTGGAACCCGTGAAATACTGCTGGCACGCCCCCAGACTCTCCGGTGGAACGAGCCGAAGATCCGCCTGGAACCCTCCCCGCAGGAGCACACTCGACTTCGTCTCGCCGTGGGCGAGCACCCGTTGAACGAGGCGGTATCCGGTGAACGCGTCCATGAGGAAGGCTGGGGCGCCCGCGGCCAGGATGTCGAGGTCGCCGCAGGTGTCACATCCGCGCCGCAGGCTGCCGACCGTGGAAATGTCCGCGGCCGGGGCGCGTTCGCGCAGCTCCGCCACGAGCGCGGCGGCCATGTCGTGCGCCTCCGCCATCAGCCGTCGTCCCGCAAACAGCCGGCGGTCTTCGAGCGCCTTGAGGATGAGCGCCTCCTTCTTCGCGCCCATTCCCTTGAGCGACCTGATGCGTCCTTCGCGCGCGGCCCGCTCGAGGTCGTCCAGCGTCCGGATTTCGAGTCCGCGGTACAGCAGCGCGACAGTCCTGGGCCCTACGCCCTGAAGGCGGAGCAGGTCGAGGATCGTGGGGGGGAATTCCTCGAGCAGTTCCTGGTGATAGCGTGACGCGCCGGTTTCGATCAGCTCCGCGAGCTTTGCGGCGAGGTCCTTGCCTATGCCCGGAATCCCAAGGCGGTCCGCCGGAGCAAGTGTCGAGATCGATTCCGCCAGATGTGCGATGGTGTCGGCGGCATTCCGGTATGCACGAATCTTGAACGGATTCTCCCCCTTGATTTCGAGCAGATCGCCGATCTCTCCGAACACGCGCGCGAGCCCGAGGTTATCCATGCTGCGGGCGCGTCTGGGTCGCTGAAGGTCGCGGCACGTGGTCATTATAGGCACGGCGTTGACAGGCGCTCGACCGGAACACCCACGCCGACACGGGGACGTCTCGTCGATCCGTGGCTTTCCTGGCGTCGTGCCGGATGTGCGTGAGGGCAGCCGCGGCTATAATCAGCAGCGATGTCGTTGAAGGACGTGCGCCGGGAGATCGGTCAGCTGGCGATCGCCGGCTTTGCCGGGCATTCCATTCCGGCGGATCTGAAGCTGCTCGCCAGGGAGTTCGATCTCGGCGGCATCATCCTGTTCGCGCGCAACGTCGCCGAGCCCGAACAGGTGGCGGAGGTGGCGCGCGAGGCCAGGACGCTCGCGAACGAATTGCCACTGTGGGTCAGCACCGACCAGGAGGGAGGCCGCGTCGCGCGCCTGAAATCCCCGTTCACGGTGTGGCCCCCGATGCGCACGCTCGGGCGGAGCGGGGACGAACACCTGGCCGAGCGGTTCGCGAGGGCTCTCGCGGTGGAGTTGCGCGCGGTGGGGATCTCGCTCGATCACACGCCCGTGCTCGATATCCTCACGAATCGCAACAACCCGGCGATCGGCGACCGTGCCCTGGCTGAAAGCGCCGAAGAGGTCGCCCGTCTCGGCAGTGTCATCATCCGGACGCTGCAGTCCGAGGGCATTGCCGCCTCCGGCAAGCACTTCCCGGGCCATGGCGACACGAGTGTCGACTCGCACCACGGCCTGCCGGTCATCGAGCACCCGCCGGACCGCATCGAACGAGTGGAGCTCGTGCCGTTCCGCGCGGCGATCGACGCGGGCGTCGCCTCGATCATGACCGCGCACATCCTCATCCCGGCGATCGACGAGGAGCGTCCGGCGACGCTTTCGCCGGCCGTGGTCACCGGCATGCTCAAGCAGTCGCTCGGGTTCAAGGGGCTCGTCCTCAGCGACGACATCGGCATGGGCGCGATTAGCGCACGGTATGGCACGGTCGAAGCGACGGTGGCGGCGATAGCGGCGGGCTGTGACGCCGTGCTGATGTGCGGCACCGATCAGGACGTGCAATCCCGCGCGATCGAGGCGTTGATCCACGCCCTCGAAGACGGAACCCTGCCGCTCAAGCGGGTGGAAGACGCGCTCGCTCGACACCGCCGCGTCAAGGAGCGGTTCCTGGCGCCGCCCCGGCCGCTGCCACTGGTCGGCTCCGCACTGCGGAGCCTGCTCGGCCGCGACGAACACCAGGCCGTCGCTGCCGAAATGGCGAGGTTCGCCTAATCGCATGCGCAAGCCGCCGGCGCTGCGCAACGGCGATCGGGTCGCCATCGTCGCCCCCGCCAGCCCGTTCGCGCGCGACCTGTTCGACGCCGGCCTCGCGGAGCTGAAGGCCCTGGGTTTCGACCCGGTCTACGAGGAGAGCGTCTTCGACCGACGGTTCTACCTCGCCGGCACGGCCGAATCCCGGGCGTCCGCGTTGCAAAAGGCGTGGACCGACCCGTCGATCGCGGCGATCATCGCCGCCCGGGGCGGGTACGGAAGCGTCCACCTGCTGCCGCTGCTCGATCCGCAGGTCTTTTCAGGCCCGCCGAAGGCCTTCATCGGCTACAGCGACAACACCTCGCTCCTGACCTGGCTGAACCAGGAATGCGGCGTCGTGGCATTTCACGGGCCGATGATCGCGGGGCGGCTTGCCCTGGGCGAGCGTGCCTACGATCGCGATACGTTCAGGCGCTGTCTCTGCCGCGCCGAACCCCCCGGTTCCATCACCCATCCGCTTCTGGAGGTGATCAAGTCCGGCGAAGACGGCGGCACGCTGGTCGGCGGCACGCTCACCAAGCTCACTGCTTCGCTCGGCACGCCTTACGCGTTCGATCCGCCGCATGGGTGCGTGCTCTTCCTGGACGATGTGGCGGAGAGGCCATACCGACTGGACCGGATGCTGACGCAACTGCGGCTCGCCGGCCTGCTGGCGCGGGTGTCCGCGATCGTGTTCGGCGTGATGCCGGGGTGCGATGAGCCCGGCGGGAGTCTTACCGCGCGCGATGTAATCGCGGACCTCCTCGCGGATTTCCCCGGGCCCGTTCTGTTCGGCCTCCCATCCGGCCACACCGACGCGCCGACACTCACGCTGCCGTTTGGGGTCCGCGCCCGCGTCATCGCCGGAGCGCGGCCGGAGCTCATCATCGAGGAGGCGGCTGTGACCGACACCCGCTCGTGAGGAGTCGTCAGGATTTATGAAACGCATTCATCTCATCGGGATCTGCGGCACCGCGATGGCCACTCTGGCGGCGCTGCTCAAGAGCAGGGGCTACGACGTCCGCGGTTCCGACCACAACGTGTATCCGCCGATGAGCGATTTCCTCCTGCAGCAGGGGATCACGACCTTCCAGGGCTATGGCGCCGAGCACATCACCGCCGACGTCGATCTGGTCGTCGTCGGCAACGCGATCTCACGGGGCAACGCGGAGCTCGAGGAAGTGCTCGACCGCAAGATCCGCTACTGCTCGCTGCCCGAAGCCGTCCGCGATCACTTTCTGTGGGCGGCGCGGTCGGTCGTGATCACGGGCACACATGGAAAGACGACGACGACGTCGTTGACGGGGTGGCTGCTGGCGCACGGAGGTGCGGACCCGAGCGTGTTCGTCGGCGGAATCGCCGAGAATTTCGAGAGCAGCTACAGGATCGGCGGCGGGCGCGACTTCGTGATCGAGGGAGACGAATACGACAGCGCGTTCTTCGACAAGACGGCCAAGTTTTTGAAGTACCTGCCCGACATCGCCGTCGTGAACAACATCGAGTTCGACCACGCGGACATCTACCCCGACCTCGATGCGATCCGGCTGGCGTTCCGGCGGTTCGTCAATCTCGTGCCTCGCCGCGGGCTTCTACTGCTCGGGGCTGACAATGCGGATGCGCTCGCGCTGCAGACGCATGCGCGATGTCGCGTGGAAACCTTCGGGCTGTCAGACGGGACCACCTGGCAGGCGCACGACCTGCACACCTCGGCGACGGCCACGACGTTCGGCGTGCGGCGTGACAAGACGCCGATCGGGAACTTCGAGCTGCCGCTCCTTGGCACCTACAACGTCCGGAATGCCCTCGCCGCGATCGCCGTCGGGGCGGCCGCGGGCCTGAACACCGACACGATGGCGGAAGGATTGCGCAAGTTTCGGGGGGTCCGGCGACGCCTCGAACATCGAGGCACCGCATCCGGCGTGGCCGTCTACGACGACTTCGCGCATCACCCGACCGCGATTGGAGAGACGCTCGACGGGATCCGGTCCGCATACCCGGATCGCCGGATCTGGGCGATCTTCGAGCCGCGCTCGGCCACATCCTGCCGGCGAATCTTTCAGGCCGATTTCGCCCGCGCGCTCCGGAGGGCGGACCGAGTCATCCTGCCGGCGGTGTTTCGTTCGACTCTCCCCGATGGGGAGCGGCTGTCGGTGGAAGTACTCGTGCAGGAGCTTCGGGCCGCCGGTACCGACGCGCGGTACATTCCCGACGTCCAGGAGATCGTCCGCACGGTCGCGAAAGAAGCGCAGAGCGGCGACCTCGTCATCGCCATGTCGAACGGTGGCTTCGACGACATCCACCAGAAGCTTCTCGCGGCGCTCGAGGCGCGCCGACCGCAGTAGCCCATGGGGCCGCTCCGCATCGTATCGGCCGGCGATTCCGCCCTGCTGGTGGAGCTCCCGGCCCGCGTGGATCCGGCCACGAGCGCCCAGGCGATTGCGCTGTCGCGTCGTATCGAGGATCGATTTCAGGGAACACTGCGCGATCTGGTCGTCGGCTACTGCTCGGTCACCGTGTACTTCGATCCACTGGTGCAGGATGCGGCCGCGCTCGCGACCGAAATTCGCGAGTTGGCCGGTGGGATGGTGGAGTGCCCGGTCGTGGACGGCCGGCTGGTTCACGTCGATGTCTGCTACGACCGGGAGTACGGGCCCGATCTGTCCGAGGTCGCGGAGTATGCCGGCGGGTCCACAGAGGATGTGGTGGCCCTGCACACCGGAATCACGTATCGGGTTTACATGCTGGGCTTCCTCCCCGGCTTTGCGTACATGGCGAGCGTCCACCCCAGGCTCGCCCTACCGAGACGCGCGACGCCTCGACCGCGGGTGCCGGCGGGAAGCGTCGCGATCGCGGCCGGGCAGACCGGCATCTATCCTTCGGCGGCGCCGGGGGGCTGGCACCTCATTGGTCGCACGCACCTGGCCCCATACGACCCGAGCCGGGCGTTTCCGTTTCTGTTCCGGCCTGGCGATCAGGTTGCCTTCCACGCGATCGATCGTGCGGCGTTCGATCGGGCGGTCCCCTGATGGCATGCATGCGGGTCATCCGGCCCGGGTTGTTGACGACGGTGCAGGACATCGGGCGATGGGGACACCAATCGAGCGGCGTGCCCGTGGCGGGCCCGATGGACCTCTACTCGCACAGGCTGGCGAACCGCCTGGCGGGCAACGGGGACGAAGAGGCTGCGCTGGAAGTGACGATCATAGGTCCTGACCTGCGGGCGGTCGGAGATGTCCTGTGTGCGGTGACGGGTGCGGAGTTCGCGGTCGAAGTGAATGGGAAATCGGCGGACACCCGCAAGAGCTTCGAAGTTCCGGACGGCGCGACTCTTCGCGTCGGCGCCTGTGTCGCCGGCGCCCGCGCCGCCCTGGCGGTTCGCGGAGGCTTCGATGTGCCGGCGACCTTTGGCAGCCGGGCCACGAGCGTCGTGAGCCGGATGGGGCCGTTCGGAGGCCGCGCTCTGGTAGCGGGAGACGAACTGCCTGTCGGCACCGCCGTCGAGGCCGATGGCCAGGCAGGGCAGCGGCTCCCCTTGCCCACGGGCGGGGCGCGTCTGCGCGTCCTCATGGGCCCGCACGATACCCGGTTCCACGATGACGTCGTCGGCAGGCTGCTGGAGTCGCGCTTCGTCATCACCCCGGAGTCCAACCGCATGGGATACCGCCTCGCGGGCCCGATATTGCGATCCTCCGGCGCGGCGGAGGTGCTGTCCGACGCGACGCCATTCGGATCGCTGCAGGTGACGGGGTCTGGGCAGCCGATTCTGCTGATGGCGGATCGGCAGACCACGGGCGGATATCCAAGGATCGCGACGGTGATTTCGGCCGACCTGCCCGTCGCCGCGCAGCTCGCGCCAGGCAACTGGATCGAATTCGTCGCCTGCGCGCAAGACGAGGCGATCGCGGCGCTCCGCCTCCAGGAGGCCAATCTCGGGGCCGTGGCGCGATGACCAGTTTCGAACGGCGCCTCGTCGACACGTTCGGGGGCGATCGGGTCGGGGGCCGTGTGCCCCTCGGCCCATTCACGACGTTCAGAGTGGGCGGCCCGGCCGAGTGGCTGGTGACACTGCATCGTGGGGAGGACGTGCGTCAGGCCATGGAGCTGGCCCGTGCGGCGGGAGTTCCGGTCACGGCGCTTGGTGGGGGGTCGAACGTGCTCGTCGCCGACGAGGGCGTGGCCGGCCTCGTCATACGGCTGCACGGTGGGGATGTCGCCGCGCTCGGCCCTTCGCGCATACGCGCCGACGCGGGCGTCACCATCAACGGACTCGTGCGATGGACCGTCAGCCGGGGCTTTGCGGGGCTCGAGGCCTGGGCCGGCACCCCGGGGACGCTGGGCGGCGCGGTATTCGGCAACGCGCATTTTCGCGGCCGGCTCATCAGCGAACTGATCGATCGGGTGAGGCTCGTCACGGAGAGCGGCGCGATGGCCGACGTCCCCGGGACCGAGATGGAGTTCGCTTACGATTTCAGCCGGCTGCAGCATACACGCGAAGTGGTCGTCTCGGCGGACCTCCGGGTATCGACCGGCGATCCCGTCGCGCTGCGCGCGATTGCGCGCGAGTCGCTCGCCTTTCGCAAACGCACACAGCCCCTGGACGCACCGAGCGCCGGCTGCATATTCCAGAATCCGCAGCCCTCGATCGACGTCGTGCCGGAGGGGATCCCTTTTTCTGCCGGCGCGCTGGTGGATCGCGCCGGCTTGAAGCACGCACGCGAGGGGGGCGCGCAGGTGTCGGGCACCCACGCGAACTTCATCGTGAACCAGGGGGGCGCGTCCGCGGACGACATCCGCGCGTTGATCGGCCGGTGCAAGGCGGACGTCCACGCACGCTTCGGCGTGAGCCTCCGCGAGGAAATCGTCTATCTCGGGTGGCAGCCGCAGCGGGCCTGAGCGCCTCGTCACGCGCAGGGTTGAACGCTCACGAGGACACGCACGCATGGCACAGCTGAAGATTGAAGGCGGACGCCGGCTCTCCGGGCGCATCACGGTCGAGGGAAACAAGAACTCCGCGCTGCCATTGCTGGCTGCGTGCCTGCTCACCGATCGGGAATGCGTCCTGAACAACGTGCCGCGGATCCGCGACGTGGAGGTGCTCGCTGAAATCATGGTGGGCCTGGGCGCGACGATCGAGGGCAGAGGGACCTCGACGCTGCGGGTCACCTGCCCGCGTGTCACGAGCGACCGGCCGGACCCGGCGCTCGTGGGAAGGCTGCGAGGCTCCGTGCTCCTGCTCGGCCCTTTGCTCGCCCGCACGGGCTCGGCGCGTCTGGCGCAGCCCGGAGGGGACTTTCCCACCCGTCGGACGATCACGACGCATCTGCAGGCGCTCGCCGCCATGGGCGCCGTCCAGCGTGACGAGCCCGGGTACTCGCTCGACGCAGCCAATGGACTCACGGGGGCGTCGTTCTACCTGGACGAGGCCTCGGTCACTGGAACGGAGACCGCGCTGCTGGCGGCCGTGGCCGCCACGGGACGTACCGAGATACGACACGCGGCGATGGAGCCGCACGTCGTGGAGCTCTGCCGATTTCTCCGGGCCATGGGCGCCGCCATCGAGGGCGAGGGCACCTCCACGATCCGCGTCGAGGCGCCTGTCCGATTCAGCGGTGCGGCGCACCGCCTCGATGGGGACTACATCGAGGCCGGCAGCTGGGGCGTGACGGCCGCGATCACCGGTGGAGACATCGAGGTGACGGGGGCGCGCACGGCGGATCTGGAAGTGGTCGCGGCCCCGCTCAGGAAGATGGGGCTCCAGTGCGAGTACTCGGACGATCGCCTCGTCGTCCGGCCCTCGACGCTCACCGCCGCTCGAAGGATCACGACGGGACTCTGGCCCGGGTTTCCGAGCGACATGGTGAGCCTCGTGACCGTGCTCGCGACGCAGGCCGACGGGCGGACACTCGTGCACGACTGGCTGTACGAGCTCCGGCTGTTTGCGCTCGAACAGCTCAGCGCGATGCGCGCCGATCTGTTCCTGTGCGATCCGCACCGCATCATCGTGAGCGGCCCGGCGAAGCTTCGGGGCCGCGATCTGGACAGCCGGGACCTGCGATCCGGCATGGCCCTGATTGCCGCCGCCCTCGCGGCTGAAGGAGAGAGCCGGGTGGGGCCGCTCGAAACCGTCGAGCGCGGCTACGGGTCGCTCGTCGAGCGGCTCCAATCGCTCGGCGCTGCGGTCGAGCGCGAGGCCTGAATCAGCGTGGGGACTTAACGCTGATCGCCGGGCTTCTTGACGACCGGCGGCGTGACCGGCGCGCCGGGCTGAAGCGGCTGCGGAAACCCTATCCCTGGAGGCTGTGGCGGACTCTGGGAGGGGGGAGGGGTGTCGTCCCGATCCCTCGGCGGCAATTGGATGTTGGGCAATTCGACGACCGCGCCGGTCGAGTCGCGGCCCAGGCGGAAGGGCCGCAGGTCCGCTTCGGACAAGTCGAGGATCCGGACGATGTGCGGCGTCAGCGTCAGGATGATGTCGGTCTGTTGGGACTCCTTGTGACGGCTCGCGAACAGATGGCCGATGATCGGCAAATCGCTCAGTCCTGGAGTGCCTGAGAGCACCGTTCGCTCGTCGTCGCGGATGAGACCCGCGAGCATGTTCGTTTCGCCGTCCTTCAAGCGGATGGTCGTCGTGATTTCGCGATTGCCGAATGTCGGCAGCCCCGCGTACCCCGTCCCGGACAGACTGCTGAGCGACACCTTCAACGCCAGCGTCACCTCGTCGTCGTGGTGCGTCCGCGGGGTGATGTCGATGTTCACCCCGATGGTCCGGTAGTTGAACGAAGTGATCGGCTGTTGGTTGATCCCGCCCGTGGCAATGGGCGCGAAGGTGGTGACCGGAATCGGGACCTCCTCGCCGAATCGCGCCTGGGCGGTGAGTCCCTCCGACGTTCGCAGCTGCGGGTTCGCCAGAGTGCGGGTGTTCGTGTCGTTCTTGAGCAGTCGGTAGTACACACCAGGCAGGCCTGAGAGCAGCACATCGGCCTGCGTCAGGTTGCGAAGCGTCTGGAGTGAAAACCCGGTGCGGTTGATGTCCACCGATCCCGCGATGCCTGGGGCCGAGCCCGAACTGGCCAGCTCCAGCCCGTACTCACGCAGACGGCTCCGATCGACCTCGAGCAGCTCCACTTCGATGACGACCTCAGGGCGCGCCTTGTCGACAGCCGCGATCAACCGCGCCGCCGCTGCAACGTGCTCGGGCGTGTCCTTGATTGAAATCGCGTTCGTTGCGGTGATGGGGGAAATCTGCCGGACGTCCACGACGACGCGGAGAAGATCGACGACTTCCTTGATGTCGGCGTTGCTCAGATAGAAGGTGCGGACGACGGCTTCCTCGTATTCGCGGCGCTTCGCCGGCGTGTCCGGAATGATCGTGATCGTCCTGGGAGCCGTGACCCGATAGAACGTGCGGGTGCTGGCGGTGACCGAGGCGAGCGCATCCGGCAGAGAGATGTTCCGCAAGTCGACCGTGATGGGCGCGTCGCGGAAGCCCGGGTCGAAGATGACGTTGATGTCCGTCCAGCGCCCGAGCGCCCGGAACACCATCGTGCTGCCGGCGTTGCTGAACACCAGTGAGTCCGGGAGCTTGACCCCTTCGGGCAGCTCGAGTCCCGCCGGCGCGAGGTCGCGGGTCCGCTCGATCAAGGCCTGCAGTTCGGTCCTGCCTTCGCGCGAGACCGCGAGCCGGGTCCGGAGCTTCTTCCGCGTCTCGCGGAGCGCGCCATCGACGTCGGCCGCCGACGGATTCAGTTCCGCGGCAAGCTGGAACTCGGCGAGGGCCTCTTCGAAACGGTCGGTTCCCTGCAGCCGCCGGCCGCGGTAATAGTGCTCCTGCGACGCGCGGACGCGCGCACGGTCGAGCGCGAGCTGCGCCGTGCGATCGTCCGGCCTGGCTCGGACGGCCTTCGTGTAGTCCACGACCGCGCGGTCGTAATCCTGCGCCGTTTCCGCGCGCTGCCCCGCGTGGTATGCCGAGCTCGTCGCGCAGGCGCCCGCCAGCAGGGCGGCGGCGATCGCGGCCGCCGGGGCCCACGCCCGCAAACCGTCAGCGGGCTGCTTCGCCATTGTTGGTCACATCGGCGCCACGCGGGATCTTGAACTCGAACACCTTGTCGGCCATGCCGACATTCTCCTTGAAGTTGGAGAACTGGAACGTGGAGCGGCCGCCCTGGGCGTCGGCCGCGCTCAGCGAACGCATCTGCAGCGTGCGGCGATCGACGACGATCTGGAGCCAGTCGTAGTCCCGCTCCGGGAGCTTCGGCTGCAGCCGGAGCGCATACGCGTCGGCGCTGGCTCCCGGCATGAACGTCACGGTGAAGTCGCGGGTCAGGTTCCCTTTTCCGACGAGGAAAAGCACGGCCGTCGTGGCCTGGTCCCCCTCGGGCACCGGGCTGACGATCACCTGGTTGTCGGCCGGCACGTGGAGGTAAATCCGCCGACCGTCCGAGACGAACACCTTCGGCTCCGGTTTCTTGTAGTCCCACCGCATCTTGCCGGGCTTTTTTACCTGCACGACGCCGCTCTCGGTCTGTTTCTTCCGCAGCACGCCACCCTCGGATTCGTGCACGAAGTCGGCGGTGAAGTCGTGGATGGCGTCGTATTTCTTCTGGAGTGCGTTCGCGACTTCCTGGGCGGAGGACTGGCGCGGATCCTGCCCCCCGCGCGGAGCGGGGAGCTGGACAGCGGGGTGTATCGAAGCCGCCAGCACCAGGGCCGGCAGCATGGTCGGGATATGCATAATTCTGTCACGGCGCAGACCCTTCATCTTACCAGCCGCCGAGCGCTTCGCGCAGCCAAAGCGCGTCGGTGGACCTACGAGCGACGCCGGCGCTTCGCCGAGATGAAGGCCTTGACCTCGGCGATGGGGCGGGTGTTCAGCACGTGCCTCGGCTCGACCCAGCCGCGCCGCGCGGTGCCGATGCCGAATGCCATTTGGCGCTGCAAGGCGCGGGTGCGGTGACAGTCGCTGTCGACGGTCAAGGTCACCCCGGCCTCCACGGCGCGCCGCGCGTGCTCGCCGTCCAGGTCCAGATGCGACGGCGCGCCATCGACTTCGAGCGCGGTCCCGGTCTCGACGGCCGCGGCGAAGACCGCGTCGAAGTCCAGCGCATACCCCGCCCGCCGCCCGACGAGCCTGTTCGCGGGGTGCGTGATGATCGTGACGAGGGGGTGCCGGATCGCGCGGAGGCACCGGGCCGTCAGCCGCTTCGCGTCTTGGTGCGCCGGGTCGTGCAGCGAGGCGAGCACGATGTCGAACGTCTCGAGCACCGTGTCCTCGAAGTCGAGGCGGCCGTCGGGCATGATGTCCACCTCGACGCCGTGGAGGATTGTCATGCGCGGGTACCGGCCACGGATGGCGGCGATGTCATCCCGCTGCCGGATGATGTCCCCTCGCGAGAGCGTTCTCGCCGCGCCGGCCCGTTCCGAGTGGTCGGTGATCGCGATGTACTCGTACCCGATGAGCGAGCATTCCGCCACCATCGCATCCAGGGTGTCGGCGCCGTCGCTGTAGACCGTGTGCATGTGGAGATCGCCGCGGATGTGCTCGCGCTGCAGCAGGACTGGGAGCCTCGCGGCAGCCGCCGCCTCGACCTCACCCGACCCTGCGCGGAGCTCCGGTGGGATGAACGGCAGGCCCGCATGCGCATAGAGCGCCTCCTCACCGGGAGAGAGCCGCGGCCGCTGGTGTCGCCGTTCGTGCACGGCCCGCAGATGCGCGCGCGATCCGGTAGCGTTGAACAGCACCGTGCCGTAGTCATCCGGGGCGGCCACCCGGATGTCGACTTCCACCTGCTGCATGACGACGATGGCGCGCCGGGCCCCGCGGTGCCGCACGTCATCCACCCCCTGCATTCTGGACACGGCCTCGATCGCGATCGGCGGGTCCGACGCACGGCCGACGATTGCGATGGAGGAGACGAGCGCTTCGAAGCGGCGCACATCCCCGGCCGCGGTGAGAAGATCGACGGTAGGGCAGGAGCGTGCGACCGCGGCCAGGACGGTTTCCGTGATGTCAGTGGCCCGGCCAAGGGTGAGGCGCCGCGCTTCGATCTCGAGGGCAGCGGCCGCGGGGCGCAACCGCTGCTCGAGAGTCTTTTCCCCGACCTGCTTCAGGCGCGCTTCGTCGAGCGCCAGCTGGAGATCGGGCAGCGTCACGATGCCGAGCTGCTGAACGAGTGCACGGGCCTCACCCGTCGACACGACGTCCAGCTCGAGCAGCCGACGCAGGAGGCTTGGGAGGCTCGCACGGGCCGTGGTCAGCGCAAGGTCGTGGCCCCCGAGCGCCACTTCGTGCAGCCTCGCGTGGACGCTTGCCGTGATTCCGGGTTCCGCGCCGAGCCGCTCGCGCCTCGCCCGCCGCTCGAGCGCCGCGGTCTCCGACGGCGTCAGGCGCCCGATCGCGGCCGCCGCGTACCGCAATTCGTCTCCCTCTCCAGACGACCCGCGAATGTCCGCAAGGTCAGCCAGCGCTGCGAGCGTCGAGGAAAGCACCGCGGGCCGCCTCACCGTCTGGCGAGGCCGCTCACGGGGATGGCGAGCTGCGGTGCAGGTTTGCGCTCGATCGGCAGTTTCGCCGAGGCCCACCCGGCGATGCCGCCTTGCAGCACCAACGCCCGATAGCCCAGACGGATGAGTCCCGCGGCCGCACGTTCGGCGACCAGTTCCTCCGGATCGGAGTCGTACAGAACGATGTCGCGGTTCGAGGGAAGGGTGGCGGGGTCCAACGCGATCGCTGACATACGAATGGCGCCAGGCAGCGAGATTGTGCTGTGCTCGTACGGATACTTCAGCCGGACGTCAACGATGACTGGGAACAGCGGACCCGAGGAGGGTGCCCCGGCGGCAGGGGCCTGCAGCCGTTGGGCGAGATCTTCCTTCGTGATACGCGGGATCGCCATCCCGCGTATTGTCGTCAGCAGCCGCGCGGGGTGTCAACTGCGCGCACGCGGCCCGGCTTTACCGCGAGTGCGAATGCGCGTGTCCGGGATGGACCACCCATCCCTGCGAGCGGCGGCCGCACGACACACAGCGGAGGAACATCGCTCCGCCATCGCATGACACGCTGTAGTCATGCCCGGTCACGTAACAGGTAATCCAGCTCCACATAAGGCCCCTTTTATTAAAGAATTGACATTCGCCCAAAGGCAAGGGCGATGCCATTGCCAAGGGCGGTCGCCCTACATGAATTCGTGTGCAGATCCGTGTTGTCGGGGGCTTCGCTTCCGCCGGCGCGTTTGCCAGCGAGGGTCGAAGTTGTACTCACGGTTACGATTCTGAAATGAACGCGGCTTGCGCTTGACAGGGGAGCGGAGCTGACTCTTCGCTCAAGCGCAGCGAGGCCGGGTGGCGACCAGGTTACGGCGTCTTCGTGAAGTCGACCGACGCGGTCGCCGGCAGATTGGCGTGAACCGTCGCTGTCAGCTTCCGGTCTCCCAGCTGCGGATGCTTGAAGGTGATCTCGTGGGTGCCGACCGCGACTTTGAGATTGGCGATCGGCGTGTCTCCCACTTTCTGTCCGTCGATCCAGACCTCCGCCCACGGGAGTGCGTTGAGGTTCAGTTCGCCGGTCGGTTGCACGTTGACGGACCGTTCTTCTCCCGGCTCGATCTCGACGCTCTGGGTCGAGCTGTAGCCAAGCTCCCGGTTGCTCAAGGTGAGCTGATGACGTCCCGGGGACAGCATCAGGCGGCCCTGCTCGGTCGTGCCGATCGAGCGTCCGTTCTCCGCGATGTCCAGCAAGAATGGGGCGAACACCGCCACCCACCCCGAATAGACGGGCACGTCGAGCGACGCCGTTTTTCCCGCCTCCACCCGAATGGTCTTCTTGACGGCTCCTGCAGCCGTCACGAAGGTGACCACGTGGCGCCCTGGCGCCACGGATTCGATCGTCAGCGGGGTCTCGCCTGCCGGTGTGCCATCGAGCAGGACGCGCGCGCCCGCCGGTTGGGTGACGAGCGTCAGTGCGCCGGCCACGATCGCAGCCGGCTTCTGGGGCACTTTGGTAACCGGCGGCGGTGTGACTGAAACCTGCGGCTGCGGCCGGTCGATCAGGTACGGCCGCGCCACGGCGCCGGCACCCACGGCGATCAGCAACGCGGCGGCCGCCCCGAGCTTCCACTGGAGCGATGAGAACTTTGGCGTCCGGCTGCGATCCCTGTAGGAGACCGCCGCGTTGTCGCTCGAGTCGTGCAGTTCCTGACGGCGAGCCGGCGGGCCGTAGCCCGACGAGACATCATTTTTTACGCGTATGGCGACCGGCGCCAGGGCCTGTTTGACCCCGATGGGCGCAGCCGCAATGGTTTGGACGACGGGCGCGGGCGCCGCTAATGTCCAGGCGGCCGCCGCTGGAGCGGCAGGCTCGCGAGGGTCGAACATCGGCGGATAGTAGGGCATCGGCGGGGCCGGCTGCCTCACCGGTGCCGGCGCAGCCAGGGGCGCGGTCGCGGGAACCGGTGCGGGCGGTGGCGTCGGGACGGGTGGCGGCGCGGGCGCAGGCTTCCCGTGGGACCGAAGCTTGTCGCGGTCCCGTTTTGCCCCCCGGCGGCGCTGACGCGAGGTCGGTGGAGCCTTCGGAGGCGCGGGAGGTGGCCCCGGGGGTGAGTCATCCACGGAGGCCGGCGCGTGCACGGGCTGCTCGATGACGGCTGCCGCCGCGGGTTCGTCGGTCTCGGCCGGGATCGGGTCGGCGAATGAGTCGGGAGTGGGCTCCTCGAACATGGCAGCCGGGACAGAAGCCTCGGCGTATTCCTGAGTGCTCTCGGTCTGCGCAGAGGATGCTTCCGTCGGGAGAGGGGTCGCAACAGGCTCGCTGACGCCGGCAGCGGGCTCACCCGCGGTGACGTCTCCCTCGAGGGCGCTGTCGTCGCCGCCGGCAAGCTGGGCCGCTTCGGGGTCCGGCGCGTCTTCCGGCTCGGGTTCCAGGTACGCCTCCGCGGTGGGCACCGACACAGGCATCGCGGGAAACGCACTCACGGGCTCGTCGTCAGGGACCCGCTCCACGGAGATCTCGTACGGAGACGTCTCCGCCACGTGATCGCGTGTCGGTCGGTCGGACTCCATCGCCGAGTCGAGTTCGATCTCGAACTCCAGCGCGGCGCTGACGCTTCTTGCGTTCTCGGCGCCGTCGCCGGCAGCGTCTGACGGATCGGCGTCCGAGAGCGCGTCGAACGTTTCGCGGACGGCCGCCGACTCGGGTTCTCGTTCCGGGAGCTCCTGCACGCGATTGAATTCCGAAACGAACGCGGCGAGAGCCGCGCGGCACCTCGAGACGCCGATCTCTCCCGCAAGCTGCCGCACGGCGGCGTCCGCGTCGTCTGCTGTCGGAAACAGGCGGCTTCCCGGGAGCGGGAGCGCGCGGTGCAGGAATCGTTGGAGTCCCGTCGCGAAGCGCGCGCTTCCGGAGATCTGCGCGATCTCGACGACCTCGGCCGCCGCGGCCGCGAGCCCGTCGGGGAATTCGGAGGCGCGAATCGGACGCCCGATGACGATCATCACCGCCGTCAACGCCGCCTGCGCGACGTCGGCGCCTGCGTCGAACCTCCCGGCCCCCGCCGCCGGCGGCATGGCGATCCCGAACTGCCGCCAGAGGCGCCGGCGATCGAGTTTCAGTCGTTCGAACGTGTGCGAGAAAATCCAGTCGAGGAGCACCACCTGGCCGGCGGGAGTGACGATGATGCGGCCGGGGCCCACGGCGCCGTGGGCAAAGCCTGTGGACGCATGCAGCGTGGCGAGCGCCGGGAGGATCTCGAGGAGGAATCCCAATGCCGCATCGACCCCAGGTGGCGTGGTGTCGTCGGCTCCATCGCGCCCCAGGCCGTCGAGAACGTCCGCCAGCCGATTACCCGGCACGAACTCTGAGACGATGACCACGGCGCCGCTGCGCGGATCGCGTTCAGCGCTGCGCGGGTGCGCAAACCGCTCGTCTTCGAACGCCGCGCCGAGGTCCATCCGCTGGCGGATGGCCCGCTCGAAGGCGCCGAACTCTGGCCGGAGCTGGAGGCGCTCGAGGATCCCGCCGGTCTCCCGGTCGAACATCAGCGTTCGCAGCCCGAGACCGTCCTCGTACCCGGACGTCGAGAGAGATGCGGGCACAGGGGGTGGTGGCACTGACATCAGCGGCGTCATTGCGAGTCTGCAACCTGCGCTCCACCAAAGATGTGCTGGACGTCGCCAAAAACCGCCGCAATCGGTTCTGCCGATGCGACGTGTGCGTGTGGATCCGGCGCATGATCACCAGACCGTCACGGAAATCGCAATTTCGTAATTCGCGATAGATTGGTGTGTGATGTCGGATCGGAACGAACTCCAGGCGCTGCAGGCCGCGCTGCGCGGCGCGCTGGCCATGACGGCGGCGCTGGCGCGGATCAGCGATCGCATCACGTCGCTCGATCCGGACGCGGAGATCAGCGGCGCCGACGTCGAGGAGCTGGCTCGCCTGACGCTCGCCCACGCGGTGTCGTCGCAGGCGCTCCGCGGCCTCGTCGAGACCATGCGCACGCGTCGCGAGTCAGGCGCCTGACGGCGAGGGCGGTGCCTTGCGCGGCAGCGATGCGAATGCTCGACTTGCCGGTGCGTCGCGCAGGACGCGCAGGCGAGGGCCTGTGCGGGGGCAATCGCGTCTGCCTCGTTGCGCGGCTCCGAAATCGCGTGGTAGAATCGCGATTCGTGCCTGAGCAGGAAGCGCATCCTGTGCCGGTGCGATCCATCTCGAGAGCAGGGGCGCGTAGCTCAGCTGGGAGAGCGCTGCGTTCGCAATGCAGAGGTCGGGAGTTCGATCCTCCCCGCGTCCACCAACCTTCGCTCGATCAAACGGAGGTTGCCCGCCGTAGCGCCCGTGCGCGAAGGTGGGCCTCTCTCGAGAACACGCTACGGCCGCCAGGCCACTGCGCGGTGATTGCAACCGTCTCCGTGGCCAGTCCCTCACTTTCACGTATCCTCAGCGCATTCTGTCGCGGTCACCTCGAAAGGAGATTTGCCGTGCGCCCAGTCACGCTCGCAACGGCCGCCATAGTTACCGCTGGCGCTCTTTACGGCGCCGCGGCCACGACGCGTGCCCAGGACACGCCCACACGTCCGTTTTCGGTTGGCGACACGATTGTCCTGGCCTATTCGAACGAGGGTGAAAACCGGTGCATCGTCGGCGAGGTTCGCGGAGAGTTCGTGCGCTGCGCCGAATCGAAGGACGACACGCCCTTTGCGTTCAACCGGCCCAAGACCGAGTATTGGTACAATCTCACGACGGTCAAGTACATCGCCAGGTCGATTCCGCGTTGATTTCGGCATCGCGGTCGCGGCCCACGTGCCGCTGCGGAACCGTTGGCGGCGAACAGCCGCCGCATTACACTCAGCGTCATGGCCAACCCGGTTCTCTCGTTGAAGCACCTGCCGGCCGACGACAACCAGCGCTGCAGCGGGTGCGGCGCCGAGTTCGTGCCGTCGGAAGACTCCGGCTCGCGGCAGCTCCGCCTCCAGGGGGGCGATGTGTCGTTCGGCGCGCTGCTCTGTGGCGGATGTCACTCGAAGTGGTCCCACGGCACGCCGCTGACGCTGAAAGGACCCCTGGCGGGCTGAGCGGGCAATCAGCGCCCGCTGAACGGCGCTCGGTGCACTGACGTTGCACGTAGCAGACGCGAACGTCAGATGTACTTCAGCGCGCCGCCGGTGTTGAAGACGACGACCGTGTCGTCCGACTCGATCAGTCCCTGAAGGCGGAGCACCCGCGCGGCGTGCAGGGCCGCGCCTCCCTCGGGCGCCGCGCTGATCCCCTGGCGCGATCCCAGCTCCCGCATCCCGCGCAGCATGTCATCGTCGCTCACGGCGACGGCAGTGCCGCCGCTCTCGCGTACAGCTCTGAGGACGAGGAAGTCGCCGAGAGCTTTCGGGACGCGCAGGCCGTCGGCGATCGTTCGCGCGTTTTCCCACATCTCCGACCGATCCTCGCCCCGCTCGAACGCACGGACGATTGGCGCACAATGTTCGGCCTGGACGGAGACCATGCGCGGGCGCGGGGAACCCGCCGGCTTCCAGCCGATCGCTTCCATCTCCTCGAAGGCTTTCCACATGCCCACCATGCCGGTGCCGCCCCCCGTCGGGTAGATGATCCAGTCTGGAAACGTCCAGGCCATCTGCTCGCCGAGCTCGAACGCCATCGTCTTCTTGCCTTCGATGCGATACGGCTCCCGGAGCGTGGACATGTCATACCAGCCGAGCGGGCGCCCTCGCTCCGCCGCGATGCGGCCGGCATCGGTGATCAAGCCGTCCACGAGCGTCACGTCGGCGCCGTACAGCTCACATTCGCGGATGAACGGGAGCTTGACGTCCTTCGGCATGAAAACCTTCGCCTGCAGCCCCGCAGCCGCCGCGTAGGCGGCCACTGCGTTTGCGGCGTTGCCGGCCGACGGCACGGCCAGGACCGTTGCGCCTAGATGCGCCGCTCGGGTTACCGCAGCCGAGAGGCCGCGCGCCTTGAACGAGTTGGTGGGATTGAGCGATTCGTCCTTGATGAAGAGCCGCGAGAGACCGATGTCAGCGCCGAGACGCCGCGCATGGATCAGGGGAGTCCAGCCCTCGCCCAGGGTGATCGGCTCCTCGCCGGCGAAGAGGGGCATCAGCTCGCGATAGCGCCACATGGATGCCTCACGACCGCTCAGCGAGTCGCGGCTCCAGGCGCGTGCCGCCGCCAGGTCGTAGCGCGCGAGCAGGGGAGCACCGCAGGTGCAGAGGTGCTGTTCCGTGCGGGCGTCGTAGGGTCCCGCGCCGCACGGGACGCTGCAGTCGAGATGAGAGAAGTAGGTGCGACCGTCGGCGTTCAAGATCAGCCTTCGTACTTCAGCGCGTTCGTACTTCAGCCTTTGTACTTCAGCCCTTCCCCAGCAGTTCTCCGTCCTTCTTTTTCTGAAGGTCGTCGATCGTGCTGATGTGCTGATCGGTGAGCTTCTGCACCTCGTCCAGGCCGCGCCGCTCGTCGTCTTCCGAAATGGCGTGATCCTTCAGCATCTTCTTCATCTTGTCGTTCGCATCCCGGCGGACCTGGCGCACGCCGTTGCGCCCTTCCTCGGCGTGCTTGTGCACGATCTTGGAGAGCTCCTTGCGGCGTTCTTCCGTCAGCGTCGGGATCGGAATGCGGACCACCTTGCCGTCGTTCGTCGGATTCAGCCCGAGGCTCGAGCTGCGGATGGCCTTCTCGATCGCGCCCATCAGGCCCGGATCGAAGGGGGACGCGAGCAGCAGCGTCGGCTCGGGAATCGACAGCGAGGCCACCTGGTTGAGCGGCATCATGGATCCGTAGGCTTCGACGTGCACGGTGTCGAGCATGTTCACGGAGGCACGGCCTGTCCGCACGCCTGCGAGTTCCCGGCGCACGTGATCGATCTGCGCCTCCATCCGCTTCCTGACTTCGCTGAACAGGCCCTTGAGATCGCTGACGTCCATGATTGCGGTACCTTACGCCGTTACTTTGGTGCCGATCGGCTCGCCCGCAATCACGCGCCGGAGGTTCCCGGCGGTGCGCAGGTTGAACACGACGATCGGCAGTTTGTTGTCCATGCACAGGGAGATGGCCGTCGCATCCATCACCTTCAGGCGCTGCTCGAGGACCTGGAGGTACGAGATTTCCGAAAACTTGGTGGCGGTCGGGTCGAGCATCGGGTCGGCCGTGTAAATGCCGTCCACCTTGGTGCCCTTGAGGATCACGTCTGCCTTCATCTCCATCGCGCGGAGGGCCGCCGCCGTATCGGTGGTGAAATACGGATTGCCGGTGCCCGCCGCGAAGACGACGACGCGGCCCTTTTCGAGGTGGCGGACCGCCCGCCGGCGAATGAAGGGTTCGGCGACCGCGCGCATCTCGATCGCGGTGACGACGCGCGTCGTGACACCGACGTGCTCGAGGGCATCCTGCAGCGCCAGCGCATTGATGACCGTTGCGAGCATCCCCATGTAGTCGGCCGTCGCGCGGTCCATTCCGCGCGCGCTCGCGGCAAGACCGCGGAAGATGTTGCCGCCGCCAATCACGACCGCCGTCTGCACGCCGAGCTGCTGGATTTCGCGGATGTCCTTCGCGATCTGGGTGGCAACCGCGGGGTCGATGCCGTATTGCTGTTCGCCCATGAGGGCTTCGCCGGAGAGCTTCAGAAGGACGCGCTGGTAGGCGGCAGACATATCCGCGCGATTATATCAACGGAGGGTCCATTGGCGGCGGAAGTGCGGAACCGGGTGCCGAATCAGGAACCGCCTGCATCAGCACCCGGATCGCGGAACACGAACCCGGAACCCGAAATCATGCTTCCCCGAGCTTGAAGCGCACGAACCGGGGAATGGAGATGTTTTCCCCCATCTTCGCGATGGCGGCGGTCACGAGCTGACCGATCGTCACTTTCGGGTCGCGGACGGAGGGCTGATCCAGCAGGCACACCTGCTCGTAGAAGCTGTTCAGCTTTCCTTCGACGATCTTGTCGATGACGGTGGCGGGCTTGTTCTGACCTTCCATCTGGCCGCGGTACACCGCGCGCTCCCGGTCGAGGATCTCTGCCGGCACGTCGTCGCGCCGCACGTACTGCGGGCTCGCCGCGGCGATGTGCATCGCGATTTCGCGCGTGAGGTTCTGGAAATCGTCCGTGCGCGCGACGAAATCCGATTCGCAGTTCACCTCGACGAGCACGCCGATCTTCCCGCCCATGTGAATGTAGTGGCCGATCATGCCCTCGTTGGTCGACCGACCGGCCTTCTTCGTCGCGGAGGCGAGGCCGCGCTTCCGCAGGATTGTCGTCGCCTCGTCGAGGTTGCCGCCCGCCTCGGTCAGCGCCGCCTTGCACTCCATCATGCCCGCGCCCGTGGCGTCGCGAAGCTTCTTGACCATGTCTGCCGTAATTGCCATGCAACTCTCCCGATCATTCCAGTTATCCGCCGTCAGCGCTCAGCTTCCGGCTCTGGCCCTGACGTCAACTTTCCGGGTTCGACTCTGACCCGGCTCTTCACCTGTGGCACTTCAGTCGTCTGCGCTCGACCTCAGTTGTGTCCGACTCCGTACATAAGAACGCCGGCCAGTGACCCGGCCGGCGCGTAGCGGTCTCCCGGCTGCTAGACCGAGGCGGGCGAGGTCGCTGGTTCCGGGCGCGCCTGGCGGGCGGGGCGGCCGCGTCGAGCGCGTTCGTCCCCCTCGGCCTCGTCGGTCTCCTCGGCCTGGGCGGACTCGCGGATACCGCGGCCGGCCATGATGGCGTCCGCGATTCTGGAGGCGAACAACCGGATCGCGCGCAGGGCGTCGTCGTTGCCCGGAATCACAAAATCGACTTCGTCCGGGTCACAATTGGTGTCCACGACGCCGATGACGGGGATCTTCAGCTTTCGGGCTTCGTCGACCGCGATCTTTTCCTTGCGCGTATCGACCACGAAGAGCGCGTCAGGGAGCCGCGACATGTGGCGAATCCCCTCGAGGTTCTTCTGCAGCTTCTTCTTTTCCTTTTCGATCTGCGCGATCTCTTTCTTCGAGAGCGATTCGTACCGGCCGTCGGTTTCCATCGCCTCGAGGTCGCGCAGGCGCGCGAGGCTGCGCTGGATGGTCGAGAAGTTGGTCAGGAGCCCGCCGAGCCATCGCTGGTTGACGAAGAACATTCCGCTGCGCTGCGCTTCTTCGGCAATTGCGTCCTGCGCCTGGCGCTTGGTGCCCACGAACAGGATCGTGCGCCCCTCGGCCGCGAGGTTGGCCGCGAACTGCTCTGCCTCGCGGAACAGCTTGGCGGTCTTCGAGAGGTCGATGATGTAGATCCCGTTCCGCTCGCCGAAGATGTACGCCTTCATCTTCGGGTTCCACCGCTTGGTCTGGTGGCCGAAGTGGACGCCCGCCTCGAGCAAATCCTTCAACGCGATGCCGGTCAAGCTGCCTCCATAAAAAGTTCCCAGTCTCCAGCGTTCAGGTTCCAGCGCCTGAACGCTCCAATAAGAAGCCGAGGTTGCGGTGCCCATCCCCGGCTGCTGAAGCCGGCGGATCGGCGTGGGTATCTATCGCTTGCTGAACTGGAAACGCTTGCGCGCGCCCTTCTGGCCGTACTTCTTGCGCTCCTTGATGCGCGCGTCGCGCGTCAGGAATCCCGCCTTCTTGAGCCGCTGCCGCAGTTCGATGTTGTATTCGACGAGCGCGCGCGCGATGCCGAGGCGCAGCGCGCCCGCCTGCCCGGCGATCCCGCCGCCGGCAATCGTCGCCAGCACGTCGAACTTGTCGGTCGTCTCGGTCACCGACAGCGGTTGCTTGATTTGGGTGCGGAGCGCTTCGGTGGGGAAGGCCTGCTCGATCGGCTTGCGGTTGACCACGATGCCGCCATTGCCGGGCCTGAGAAACACGCGGGCGGTGGAGGTCTTGCGACGTCCGGTGCCGTAGTACTGAATGCCTGCTGCCACGATTATGCGCCCTCACCCTTTGATGACTTCACGGCGACCGGCTTCTGCGCCGCGTGCGGATGTTCCGAACCCGCATAAACCTTCAGCTTGCGCCACATCGCATCGCCCATCTTGGTCTTGGGCAGCATGCCGCGCACCGCTTCTTCCACGAGCCGGACCGGATTCTTCTGACGGACGTCCTTGGCGCGCTCCTCGCGCAGGCCACCTTCGTATCCGCTGTGGTACCGGTACAGCTTCTGTTCTTCCTTGCGGCCGGTCAGCTTGACCTTCGCCGCATTGAGCACGACGACATGATCGCCCGTGTCGATATACGGCGTGTAAATCGGCTTGTGCTTGCCCTGGAGCAGGCGCGCGGCCTCGGTCGACACCCGGCCAAGCACCAGGTCTTCAGCGTCGATGATGTGCCACTGCCGTTGCACAGTTCCAGCAGTGGGAACAAACGAACCCATTCGGAGATCCCTTTCGGCCTTCGGTGAAAGCTCGGGCGGCTGACCCGAGCGTGACGCTGGCGGTCAGCCCTGATCGAAGGACGGCAAACCAAAAGGATAACGGTGATTAGGGGCATTGTCAAGCTTCGCACGGCTCCCGCGCGCGGAAGCGTGCCAAGGTCAATCGGGTGCCGAGGCGGGGCGCAATCTGGACGCATTTCGCGCCCCGGAAGCCCGCGGAACTCCCGCCGCCGAATCCGTCCGCCGATCCCCCCGGATCGACAGAAGTGCGCTGACGGATCCGTAACCGGGCCACGAAAACTGCCATCCGCCTCAGGGAACCTGATCGAACCGGATGCCACATCTGCGCAGTTCTGCCGGATTTGGTATCGATTGCTGCCATGGCACCCCATTTGCCGTTGGGCTCTGCCGGGAACACTCTCACACACAGTCGGAAATCGGGCGCGACCGGCCATTGTGGCGGCCGGAGGGCGCGCGTCACCGCCGATGCCTCCGGCGGCCATCGTGTCAGGCGGCGCGGGCGCAGGTCGGACACAGGACAGGACAACACCGTTGTTAGGCAGAGCGAAAGCACTTGTCGGTCTGGATATTGGCTCGAGTGCCGTCAAGGCCGTCGAGTTGAAGGCCGTCGGCAAGGGATACAAGGTGTCCGCCTTCGGCAGCGAGACGGTCCCGCCCGACAGCATCGTCGACGGCGCCATCATCGACGGCGGCGCGGTGGCGGATGCCATCCGCCGGTTGTTCGATGGCCGCGGCATCAAGAACAAGACCGTCGTCGCCTCGCTCTCGGGCAATGCGGTCATCGTCAAGAAGATCACGGTGCCGGTGATGACCGAGGCGGAGCTCGCCGAATCCATCTACTGGGAAGCGGAGCAGTACATCCCGTTCGACATCCAGGATGTGAACCTCGACTACCTGATCGTCGACAACGGCGCGGCCAGCGGAAAGGGAACGATGGAGGTCCTGCTGGTCGCCGCGAAGAAGGAAAAAATCGCGGACTACACCGGCGTCATCGCGCAGGCCGGGCGGTCCGCCGCCGTCGTCGACGTCGATGCGTTCGCGCTGCAGAACGCCTACGAGATCAACTACGGCATCGAAGCGCAGGCGGTCGTCGCGCTGCTGAACGCCGGCGCCAGCGCGACCAACATCAACATCCTCAACGGCGACCAGTCGGTCTTCACGCGTGACATCTCGATGGGCGGCAACGCCTACCGAGGCGCTGCAGCGGGAACTGAACCTCCCGTATGAGCTCGCCGACCAGTTGAAGCGCGGTTTCGCGGTCGAGGGCGTCACATTCGAGGATGCGCGCCCGGTGCTGCGCGCCGTGACCGAGAACGTCATGCTCGAAATCCAGAAGACCTTCGATTTCTACAAGGGCACGGCGTCGTCCGACCGCATCGATCGCATCATGCTGAGCGGCGGCGCATCGCGTGCGGAGGCGTTCACCGAGATGCTCACGCACCGGTTCGACGCGCCGGTCGAAGGCCTCGATCCGTTCAAGCGCGTCGCCTTCGATACGAAGAAGTTCCAGGTGGAGTCCGCCTCCGATGTCGCGCCGACGGTGGCCGTCGCGGTCGGTCTCGCGCTCCGGCGGGCAGGCGACCGATGATTCGCATCAATCTCCTCGCGGTCGAACGCGAGCGCGGCAAGCGGGGCGCGCTGATCCCTCCCGGGCAGCGCGTCACGATTGCCGCAAGCCTCATCCTGCTGGCGACGGCGCTCGTCATCGGCTGGTGGTTCTGGTCGCTGCGGCAGGCGTCGGCGGCGCTCGACGAGAACATCGCCAGGGGAGAAGCCGAGACGCAGCAGCTGCGTTCGGTGCTCGCCCAGGTGCAGAAGTTCGAAGCGCGCAAGGCCCAGCTCCAGCAGCGCGTCACGCTCATCGAGCAGCTGCGCCGCGGCCAGACCGGACCGGTGCACCTACTCGACGAGCTCAGTAAGGCGGTGCCGGACCGCCTCTGGCTGACGGAGCTCACGCAGAAGGACACCGAACTGAAGATCGACGGCATGACGACATCGCTCCAGGAGCTGTCGACGTTCGTCGCGAACCTCGAGGCGAGCCCGTGGTTCAGGAAGCCGGTCGACATCGTGGACAGCCAGGCGCAGCCCGACAAGGGGCTCGAGATGTTCAAGTTCACGGTGAAGGCGACCGTCAAGGATCCGGCGGCGCCCGGTCCGCTGCCGGCGCCAGGCGGACGAGGACGGGCGGGCGGCGCGGCCGCGCAGTAGTTCGCTACCAGGCGCCGTCGGACGCTCCCGATACGCCAGCAGGAAACCCATGCAACTGTCGCTCAGCAAGCTCCCGTGGCAGGCCCAGATCGGCGCATTCGCCGTCGTGTCCGTTCTCGCGGTGGGCGGCTTCTGGAACTTCTACGTGGTCGACGTGCAGGCCGATATCGACGCACGGCAGGCCAGGCTGGTGGCGCTGCGCGCCGACGTGTCCAAGGGAGTCGCCACGGCGCGGCGGCTGCCGCAGTTCCAGGCTGATGTGAGCCAGCTCGAAGCGCGCCTCGAGAATCTTCGCGCGGTGCTGCCGGAAGAGAAGGACGTCGCCGACATCCTGCGCCGTGTCCAGGGGCTGGCGACGCAGTCGAACCTGACGATTCAGCGGTTCACGCCGCAGGATCCGAAGCAGGAAACGATGTACGCGGCGCTGCCGTACAAGTTGAAAGCGGAGGGCAGGTTCCACGATCTCGCGTTCTTCTTCGATCGGATCAGCAAGTTCCCGCGGATCATCAACGTCGGAGAGATCAGCATCAAGGCCAAGCAGACCGCAGGCAGCCCCGCCTCGATCGAAGCGGAATGCACGGCGACCACCTTCGTCCTGCAGGACGGTCCGGCGGGCGGGGCCGGACGGGGCGGGCACGTCGTTCCGAAGCAGCCATCAGCCAAATGAGACAACAGTTCCGCCCGCTCACTCGTCTGCATCTGCTGCTCGTCGCCGGCATCATCGTGTGCGCGGGCGTCGGCGCGACGGCCGGGCAATCGCCGGCCGCGACGCCCCAGGCCGCGCCGCAAGCCGCGCCGGGCAACAGGCCGCTGCCGGCGCCGCCCGCCGCGTCCGTGCCGGGCGCCGCGCCCGGTCCAACGGCCCCTGCGGTTCCGGCCCCGCAGCCCTCCGCGACGCCAGAGGCCGCGTATAGCTACAGCCCGGCAGGCCGTCGCGACCCGTTCGTCAGTCTCGTCGGTCGAGGCAGTGATCCGAAGGATCTCGGATCGCGCCCCCCCGGCGTCGCCGGGCTGCTGATCAACGAAGTCGGCATCAAGGGGATCGTGCGCGACCGCTCCGGATTCATCGCCATGGTCCAGGGCGCGGACAACAGAACCTACGTCGTCAGGGCAGGGGATCGATTGATGGACGGCACGGTGAAGGCCATTCTCCAGGACGTGGTCGTGTTCTCACAGGACGTGAACGACCCGCTCTCGCTGGTCAAGCAGAAAGAGATTCGGAAAAACATGAGATCGCCCGAGGGGGGACGCGGATGAGGCTGCAGATGCCGCACGTCAGGCTGGCGCGGCCCGCCGTGACGCTGATCATCGCCACGAGCCTGGCGCTCGCGGGCGGGATGTCGCTGTCGGCCGGCAGCGCGCCGATTCGGCTCGTGGGCGTGTCCGCCCAGGGCAACAACCTGTTCATCGAGGCGTCCGAGCCGGTCGCGTACGTTGTCAGCCGACCCGACCCGCTCACCGTTCTTCTGGAGCTGCGGAACGTCTCGGTTGCGAATGCGGCGAACCTTCTCGAACGCCGCGATCCGATTACGGCGGTGTCGCTCGAGCAGGCGGCCCCGATCGACGGCAAGGCGCTCGGGCGCGTGCGTGTCTCACTCGCGCGGCCCTACGAGTACGCCGTGCGGAGCGCCCGCAACACCATCCGGCTGGAGCTGTCGCCCGTGACGCGGCCTGCCGCGGCCGTCGCCCCCCCACCGCCTGTGCGCGCCGCGGTTGAACAGCCCGCGCCGGCTGCCGTGCCGACCGACGACGGTCCAATGGCCACGGTGCTCGACCGCGTTCGCGCCAGTCGGACGGCGTCCGCGACGACCGTGACGCTCGGCGGTAACGGCCGGCTGACACCCGCCGACGTCAGCGAAGCGTCCGGCGAGCCCCGGCGGCTCGTCCTCGATTTCCCGAACGTCGCGTCGAAGGCGCCGGCGCAGACGACCCTCGACGGTCCTCTCGTCAAGCGCGTCCGCGTCAGCCTGAACACGCGTGAGCCGCTCCTCACGCGCGTCGTCATGGAAGTATCGCAAGGGGCGACGTACCACGTCGAGCGTGCGGGAACCGGCGGCGGAGACCTGGCAGTCGTCTTCGAGCCGCCGCAGTCCGCGAGCACGATCATGCTGACCGCACCCTCCGCAAAGGGCGGGCCCGCCGACGACGAACCGGACATACCCCTCTCGCAGGCGATAGCCAACGCCGCGTCGATTACGCCGAAGGAAGACGCTGCGGGTCCGATTTCGGCGCTCAGGGGCCCCTCCGGTCCGACGGCCCCGGCAGCGGCTCCGGCGCCCGCCCGCCGTGCGGCCGCGCAGTCGCCGCGCGTCGTGTCCTCGGCCCAGCAGCCGGCCGCCACACCGCCGGCGTCCGCGCCGCCTCTGCCGAGCGGTTCGGTCGTCCTGTCTGGCGCCACCGACAAGAAGTACACGGGCAACCCGATTACGCTCGATTTTTCGGGTGCCGATCTGAGGACGGTGCTGAAGTACTTCCACGAAATCAGCGGGCTGAGCATCATCATCGACCCCTCGGTGCCCGCCACGCCGATCGACATCGTGCTCACGGACATCCCGTGGGACCAGGCCTTCGAAACACTGCTCCGCAGCTACAAGCTCGGATACACGGCGGAAGGCACCATTGTCCGGATTGCGCCGATTGCGATCCTCGCCGAGGAAGAAGGGGACCGCCGCAAGCTCTCCGAAGCGAAGGCACTCGCCGGCGACCTGCGGGTGCAGACCTTTGCCCTGAGCTACGCGAAAGCCAACGACATGCAGCCGTTGCTGGTCAAGTCTGCGCTCTCGGCGCGCGGCCAGATTCAGGTCGACGCGCGCACGAACACGATCATCATCACCGACCTGCCGGACCGTCTCCAGACCGCCACGGCGCTCATCACCACGCTGGACAGGCCGGAGCCCCAGGTCGAAGTGGAGGCCCGGGTCGTGCAGACCACGCGCGCATTCGCAAGGGCGATCGGTGTGCAATGGGGCTTCAACGGCCGCGCCACGCAGGCCATCGGCAACACGACCAGCCTCGCCTTCCCGAACAACGGCACCCTCGGGGGACGCACCGGGGCGACGAACGCGCCGACCGACGTACGGTCGACCGACCTCGACAAGACCGCGACCGCCGTCAACCTCGGCGTTCCCGGCGCGAGTTCCGCGATCGGCCTGGCGCTCGGCGCGGTGAACGGGGCGTTCAACCTCGACGTGGCGCTCTCCGCGCTCGAGAGCTCGGGCCAGGGACGCGTGCTGTCGACGCCGCGCCTGACGACGCAGAACAATGTCCCCGCCGAAGTGGCACAGGGCGTCCAGATTCCCATTCAGACGGTCGCGAACAACACCGTAACGGTCTCGTTCAAGGACGCCGTCCTCACGCTCAAGGTGACCCCGCAGATCACGTCTGCGAATACCGTCATCATGCAGATCACACTGGAGAACGCGACGCCGGACTTCAGCCGCCAGGTCAACGGCATTCCGCCGATCGACACTCAGCGGGCCACGACCCAGGTCCAGGTGGACGACGGGGCGACGACGATCATCGGGGGCATCTTCGTGAGCCGCGAGCAGACGTCCAACGAGCGCACGCCGCTGCTGCACCGCGTGCCGCTCCTCGGGTGGCTGTTCAAGAAGGACTCGAATACTGACGAAAGCCGCGAGCTGCTGATCTTCATCACGCCGCGCATCCTGAGGGGTTGAGCATGATGTCCAAAGCCGTCCGGGGGGCCGTAGTCCGTGTGTCCGTGCTTGTCGTCCTGGGTTTCGCAGCCGCATCCTGCGGCACCGTCGCGCGTGAGGGGACGGCCTCGTCGTTCCTGATCATCAAGGCGCTCGACGGCGCCTCCGGCGCCAAGCCCGGCGAGTTCGGCGGCACCCTCAACTCCGACGTGGTGACGGTCGTCAAGTCGTCGCCCACGATTTTCAACGACCTGGGCCGCGCGCTCCTCTCGCTGGCGCTGAAGGATTCCGGGTCACCGGCGTCACCCGCAGCCCCGTCGCAGGCGAACTGGGTCACGCTCGACCGCTACCACGTGCGGTACATCCGATCCGACGGACGGAACACCGAAGGCGTCGACGTGCCGTACGCGTTCGACAACGGCATCACCGCCACCGTGACGAAGGAAGACACGACGGTCGGGTTCATGCTCGTGCGCAACCAGGCCAAGATGGAGGCGCCATTGAGCGCGCTCGGCGCCAACGGACTCGTGGTGTCGACGATCGCCGAGGTGACCTTCTACGGCCACGACCAGACGGGACGAACGGTCAGCGTGACAGGCACCATCGGCATCAGCTTCGCGAACTTCGGCGATCCGGGCTAGTCGCGGGACCGGGCGGGCGCGCCCGGCTCGACGTTGTGGGGCACAGGCGCGGGCCGCGGTGTGAGGCCGACGACGGGAGTGCCGGAGTACCGGCAAGACACATATATGAACATGACCTTTTTGCGGCGTGGCGTTATCGCGGTGGTGCTGACCCTGGTGGCCGTGTCGAGCGGCTGCACACTAAAAAAGCAGGAGACGCCGTCGCTGACCGGGCCTTCCGAGCTCGGCACCAGCGTGTCCGTCAGCGTGACGCCCGACATCCTGACGCAGGACGGCGGCTCGCAGTCCCTCGTGACGGTCACCGCATTCGATCAGAATGGCAAGCCGCTCCGCAACCTTTCCCTCCGCAGTGAAATCATGGTGGGCGGCGTCGTCGCGGATTTCGGCACGCTGTCGGCGCGCAGCATCGTCACCGGCACCGACGGCCGGGCCACACTGGTGTACACGGCCCCCGCCGCGCCCGCCGGCCCCGCGGTCGACACCGGAACAACCGTCAGCATCTCCGTGACGCCGCTCGGCACCGACTTCGCCAACAGCTTTCCGCGCATCGCCACCATTCGCCTCGTGCCTCCGGGCGTTGTCGTGCCGCCGGACGGCCTGCAGCCGTCGTTCACGTTCACTCCGAACGCCCCGCAGGATCACCAGACCGTTCTCTTCGACGCCTGCAGCGATCCGCAGCGTCCCTGTGCACCCGCGAACAATCCCGTGGCCACCTACTCCTGGGACTTCGGCGACGGCAAGAGCGCGTCAGGCAAGAGCGTCTCCCATGCCTACAGCGAGGCCGGGACTTATGTCGCCACGCTGCGGTTGACCGACCAGGTGGGCCGTTCGGCGTCAACGACGCAGAGCCTCACCGTGTCGGCCGCAGGCGGCCCAACCGCCGCCTTCGAGTTCTCGCCGAGCGATCCGTTGATCAATCAACCCGTGAATTTCAATGCGGGCCCGTCCTCCGCGCAGCCCGGTCGCCGGATCGCGAGCTACACGTGGGACTTTGGCGACGGGACCTTCGGATCAGGCGAGATTACGTCGCATTCGTACAGCCTGCCGCGCTCCTATAAGGTCGTGTTGACAGTTACCGACGACACCGGCAAGAAGTCGACGGCCAGCCAAGCCGTCTCGCCGAAGTAGCCGACGGTCACAATGGCCGAAACACGGATCGATGAGTTGAGGCGCCGGGTCCAGACGGACCCGGCGTCCATCGCCTTCGCGGCCCTGGCGGAAGAGTACCGTCGGGGAGGGCACTTCGAGGACGCGATCGCCACGTGCGCGACCGGACTGCTCCGGCACCCCTCGTATGTCTCCGCGCATGTCACTCTCGGCCGCGCGTACGTCGCCATCAACCGCATCGACGAGGGCAGGGCGGTGTTCGAACGCGTCCTTCGGCTCGCGCCTGAGAACCTGACGGCCATCCGCGGACTCGCAGAAATTCACAGCCTCGGCAGAACGGAGTCCGAGGACGTCGGCGGCGGGTCGGCGTCGCCGGACAGGCGACCGGACGCCGCGGAGCGTGCACGCCTCTCGACTGAATCATCGCTTGCGCTGGCCCTGTCGATCCCGCACCATAGCGAAACCGCACCGCTCGGCCTGACGGGTCTCGAGGATTTTCTCGGCGCCATTTCGCGGGCACGCGGCGCGAGCGCCGTCCCTGTCAGTCTCGGCGCCCGTTAACCCCGCTTCGCATGGAAGCCGTTCCGCCGTCATTGTTCGACCGGCGCGTGCACCGCGTGAGGGAAGACTGCCGCCTGGCCGGGCTGGACGGTCTCCTCGTCACCCACCTCGCGAACATCCGATACCTCACGGGTCTCAGCGGCACCGCGGGAGCCGTCGTGATCACGCCCGCGCGGTGCGTGCTGATTGCGGATTTCCGGTACGCCACGGCCGCGCGCGCGCTCATCGCGGCGCGGGCGGCAGGCGCGATCGAGCTCGAAGTGCCGGAGCGCGGATACGACGACGCCATCGTGTCGGTGGTGCGCGGCCTGGACTGCGTGCGCGTCGGCGTGGAAGGCGCCTGGCTGCCGGTGAGCCGGTTCAACGCGCTCTCGTCTTCGCTTGGCTCAGCCGCCGGCCCGAACGACCGCGGGGCGGACCGCGGCGTTGCGCTGATTCCGACGGAGCGGATCGTCGAGGCGGGCCGGCTGATCAAGGACGCGTCGGAGATCGCCCTGCTGCGCGAGGCCGGCCGCCGGCTCTCCGCCGTCGGCCGGCAGGTCCCCACGTTCGTTCGCGCGGGCCGGGCGGAGCGGGCGATCGCCGGTGACATCGACTCGGCAATCCGGGCCGCGGGCTTCGAGCGGCCCGCGTTCGAGACGATTGTCGCCTCGGGCCCGAACGGGGCGCACCCGCACGCGCGCCCCGGCGACCGGACGCTCCGGGCGGGGGACGGGGTGGTGCTGGACTTCGGGGGGGTCTACGACGGATACTGCGTGGATCTTACGCGGACGCTGTACGTGGGCGTACCGGACCCGGCGCTGGCCCGACTCGGGTCGGCGGTCAGGCAGGCCCACGCGGCCGCGGTGGCGGCGGTGCGTCCCGGCGTCCGGCCGAGCCAGATTGACGCCGCCGCGCGCGACGTGCTCATCGGTTACGGGCTGGGGGACGCGTTCGGCCATGGAACGGGCCACGGCCTGGGTCTGGAGGTTCACGAGGATCCCCGGATCGCCAAGCTGCCTTTAGCGCTGCCGGACATGCCCGTGGCGCCGGGGATGGTGTTCACGATCGAGCCGGGCGCCTACGTCGAGGGGCTCGGGGGCGTCCGAATCGAGGATGACGTGCTGGTCGTGGACGGCGGCTGTGACGTGCTGACGGATGTGCCGATAGACATGTAGCGGGGCCGGCTGTCCGCCTCCGCCCGCCCGGCTGGTCGCGCGGGCTTTGGCGAGACCCCGTCGTAGCCGCGTCGCCTCACAGGCGGGCGAGTCGGACGCGGTTGGAGGATGATGGAGTTCGAGGACATAGAGCGCATTCTGGAGCTCGTTCGCCAGCACGATCTGGCGGAGTTCGAGCTCGAACGCGAGGGGCTGAAAATTCGCGTGCGCAAGGCGTCGGCGGCATACCCGATGCCCCCCGCCATGCCTCCGGGGCCCGCAGTGGCTCCGCCGATTCCGGCCTTCGTCCCGCCCGGCGCGCCCGCCGAGTCCGCAGTCCCCGTGCCCGCCGATGTCGAAGCGGTCGATCTGGCGGTCGTGAAGTCCCCCATCGTGGGGACGTTCTACCGGACGCCGGAACCGGGCGCGGCGTCATTCGTGGAGATCGGCGACTACGTCAAGAAGGATCAGGTGCTCTGCATCATCGAAGCGATGAAGCTGATGAACGAGATCACGTCGGAGTACGAAGGGGAAGTCGTCAGCGCCTACGTGGAGAACGGCAAGGCCGTCCAGTACGGCGAGCGGCTGTTTGCCATCAGGACGGCCTAGCCGGTGTTCAAGAAAATCCTGATCGCCAACCGGGGAGAGATTGCGCTGCGCGTCATCTGCGCGTGCCGCGAGCTCGGCATCAAGACGGTCGCCGTGTACTCGGAGGCGGACGAGAACTCCCTGCACGTGCGGTTTGCGGACGAAGACGTCTGTATCGGCCCCGCTCGAAGCGCCGACAGCTACCTGAGCGTTCCGGCGGTGCTGAGCGCGGCGGAAATCACCGGCGCTGACGCGATCCACCCCGGCTACGGCTTCCTGTCGGAGAGCGCCTACCTCGCCGAAGTCTGCGAGGCCTGCCACATCAAGTTCATCGGGCCCGCGCCGAACGTCATTCGCCTCCTGGGCGACAAGGCCCGCGCGCGCCGCGCGATGAAGAAGGCAGGCGTCCCCATCCTGCCCGGCAGCGACGGCCCTGTCGACAGCGAGGAGAAGGCGCTCAAGATCGCGAAGGAACTTGGCTTTCCGGTCATCATCAAGGCGGTCGCGGGCGGCGGGGGCCGCGGCATGCGCGTGATCCGCGCCGCGGGAGAGTTGTCGAAGTCCCTCAAGACGGCCCAGCGCGAAGCGGAGGCCGCATTCGGCGTCGGGGATGTCTACCTCGAGAAGTACGTCGAGAATCCGCGACACATCGAGTTCCAGGTGCTCGGGGACCACCACGGCGCGGTCGTGCACCTCGGCGAACGCGAGTGTTCCATCCAGCGGCGCCACCAGAAGCTGCTCGAGGAGGGACCGTCCGTCGCGGTGACGGAGCGGATGCGCCGTAAGCTCGGGAGCACGGTGGTGGACGCCGCGCGCGCGGTCCAGTACACGAACGCCGGAACGTTCGAGTTCCTCCTCGACGACAAGGGCAATTTCTTCTTCCTCGAGGTGAATACCCGCGTCCAGGTGGAGCACCCGGTCACCGAGTCCATCACCGGCATCGACATCGTGAAGGAGCAGATCCGGATCGCCGCCGGCGAGCGGCTGTCCTTCAAACAGGGAGACGTGACGTTCACCGGCCATTCGATCGAGTGCCGGATCAATGCCGAGGACCCAGAGACCTTCGCCCCCTCGCCCGGAGTCGTGCACGCGTACAGCGTGCCCGGCGGACCCGGCGTGCGCGTCGACACGTTCATCCATTCCGAGTGCACGATTCCGCCGTACTACGATTCCATGATCGCCAAGATCATCGTGCACGGCCGCGACCGCCAGGAAGCGATTGCCCGCATGCGCCGGACGCTCGAGATGACGGTCATCGAGGGAATCAAGACGTCGATCCCTCTGCACCTCAAGATTCTCGCGGATCCCGACTTCATCGCCGGACGGCTCCACACCGGTTTCATGGAGCGCTACCTGGTCGAGAAGAAGCCTTCGACCGGCAGCCTGGCGGAAACCGCGTAGTCCGGCCTCCCGCCGGACCGGCGCGCATGCTGCCCCGCCTTTACGCCATCCTCGACATCGATCTCTGTCGCAACCGGCGTCTGGACCCCTTCGTCGTCCTGAACGCCTACCTCGCCGCCGGGGTCGCCTTGCTCCAGCTCCGCGACAAATCTCCGGAGTCGGCGGCCCGCCTCGCGGTCGCCGACCGGGTGGTGGCACAGGCCCATGCCGCCGGCGCACGCCTCATCGTCAACGACCGCGCCGACATCGCGCGGATGTCGGGGGCTGACGGTGTGCACGTGGGCCAGGACGACATGTCGGTCGAGGACGCCCGCCGAATCGTGGGACCGGATGCCGTCGTCGGCCTGTCCACCCACGACGACGCGCAGATCGAAGCGGCGGCGCGGACGAGCGCCACCTATATCGCGGTGGGGCCAATCTATGGAACCGGCACCAAGGACACCGGCTACGCGGCCCGAGGCCTGGATCTCGTGCGGCGGGCCGTTCTGACGGGGCGTCCCGTCGTGGCGATCGGCGGGATCACGCTGGCGCGTGCGCCCGAGGTGATCGCGGCTGGTGCGGCGTCCGTCGCCGTCATCTCAGATTTGCTGTCCGGGGATCCGGAGCTCCGCGTTCGGGCGTTCCTGGCGGCGCTCGACGGCCTGCCGAGTCACCCCGGCTGAACCTGCCCCCCTGAACCCTGTATAATCGGCCCACTTTCGCGCCGGCAGCCCAAACGAGAGAAGGACCCTGAATGTCGATGTTTGCGACCAAGTCGATCGAGCAGCTGAAAGCGGAGGCCGCTGATACCGGGGCACACTCCCTGAAGCGGGTGCTCGGCCCCGTCAACCTCGTCACGCTCGGGGTCGGCGCGATCATCGGGACCGGAATTTTCGTCCTGACCGGACACGCGGCGGCGGACAACGCGGGCCCCGCGATCGTTCTCTCGATGATCATTGCCGGCTTCGCCTCCGCGCTGGCCGGGTTGTGCTACTCGGAGTTCGCCTCCGCGGTGCCGATTGCCGGGTCGGCGTACACGTATGGCTACGCGACGCTCGGCGAGTTCTTCGCCTGGGTGATCGGGTGGGACCTGATCCTCGAGTACGCCCTGGGCGCGGCGACGGTCGCGGTGGGGTGGTCCGGCCACCTGACCAGCTTTCTGCACGACTTCGTCGGCGTGGAGATCCCGGCGCAGTTCGCGTCAGCGCCGTGCTGGGCGATCCGCGCCGCCGGCTGCAACGACGCCGCGGTGCTCAACGTCCCGGCGATGCTGATTACCCTGGCCGTCACGGCGCTCATCATCATCGGCATCAAGGAGTCGGCGAACTTCAACTCCGCCATCGTCATGATCAAGGTCGCGGTCGTCGTCGCGGTGATCGTGGGCGGCGTCGGGTTCGTCAACACGGCGAACTGGCACCCCTTCATCCCCGCGAACACCGGCACCTTCGGACACTATGGCTGGAGCGGAGTGTTCCAGGGTTCGGCCGTCATCTTCTTCGCCTATATCGGCTTCGACGCCGTGTCGGTGGCCGCGCAGGAGGCGCGCAACCCGCAGAAGGACATGCCGATCGGCATCCTCGGCTCGCTCGTCATCTGCACGATCCTCTATATTCTCGTCTCAGGTGTCATGGTCGGCCTGGTGCCGTACGGACGGCTGTCGGGGCAGGCGGCGCCGATGGTCGTCGCCATCCGCGCGGCCGAAGCGGCCTCCGGCGGCAGCACGATGCTGCACGTGCTGACGATGCTCGTCGAGGTGGGGGCCATCGCGGGCCTCAGCTCCGTCATGGTCGTGATGATGATGGCGCAGCCACGCATCTTCTACTCGATGGGCAACGATGGCCTGCTGCCGCCCTTCGCCAAGCGGATTCACCCGCGGTTCCGGACGCCCCACATCACGAGCATGATCACCGGCGTCGTGGTCGCGATCGCGTCAGGCGTGACGCCCATCGGCGCCCTGGGCGATCTGGTCAGCATCGGCACCCTGTTCGCGTTCGTGATCGTGTCGCTCGGAATCATTTTCCTGCGCAGGAAGCGTCCGGACCTGATCGCGCCGTTCCGCACGCCGATGGTTCCGTTCGTGCCGATCCTCTCGGCGCTCGTCAGCCTGGGGCTGATGTACAGCCTGCCGGCCGAGACGTGGTGGCGGCTGGTGATCTGGATGGCGATCGGCCTCATCATCTATTTCTTCTACGGGATTCGCCACAGCGAGCTGCGCAAACGCACCGAAGCGGCGGGCATCCGGCGCTGAGACACACCCAGGCTCGCGTGTGGTGGGCGGGCTGGCGCCTTTCGGTCGTGCTCCTGGCGATCGTCATCACGCTCAGTACTGCCGGGTACGTCGTCATCGAAGGCTGGAGCGTTTTCGACGCTCTCTACATGACCGTCACCACGGTGACGACCGTGGGGTACGGCGAGGTGCACCCGCTCACGCGGTCCGGCCGCGCCTTCAACATGATCGTGGTGATCGTCGGGGTCGCGACGGTCCTGTACACGTTCTCTTTCCTGATGGCGCAGCTGGTCGAGGGCGACCTGCAGGGCCGCTGGGTGCGGCGCCGCCGCGAACACATGCTCGACGAACTCGAAAATCACTTCATCATCTGCGGCTACGGGCGCATGGGGCAGGTCATCGCGGGGGAGTTCTCGCGCCAGTCCGTGCCATTCGTGATCGTCGAACGTGACCCGGGTCGCATGCAGGAGGCAATCGAGGCGGGGTATCTCGCCGTCGAGGCCGACGCCAGCAGTGAACAGGTGCTGACCCGGATCGGCATCGGGCGCGCCCGGGGCTTCATCGCCGCCGTCAGCACGGACGCGGAGAACGTCTACGCGGTGCTGACCGCGCGGCTCCTTCGTCCCGACCTCTTCATCATCGGGCGCGCCGAGACCGAGGATGCGAAGGGCAAGCTGGTGCGGGCTGGAGCCGATCGCGTGCTGTCGCCCTACCTGCTCGGCGGGCTGCAGCTGGCGCAGACCGCGCTTCGGCCGGCCGTCGTTGATTTCGTGCAGCTCGCCACGAGCTCTGACAATCTGGATCTGAATATGGAGCAGGTCCGGATAGGCGAGGGCTCGTCGCTGGCAGGGCGTACTATCCTCGAGTCCACGCTCCGGCAGCGATTCGGCGTGGTCGTGGTGGGCATACAGCGGGCTGCCGGCGGGATGGAATTCAATCCGTCGCCCGAAAGCCGGATGGGCGCCGGCGATTTCCTCGTCGTGCTGGGCCGGGCGAGCACGTTGCGTGGTCTCGAAGCGGCGGCGGCTGCGCCCGGCGCCGTACGCACTGAGGGGAGCCGGTGACCGCGCGACTGCTGGACGGCCGTGCGATCGCCGCGGACATCCGCGCGTCCGCGCTCCCGGACGTGCACGCCTTCACGGCGGCCACCGGCCGCGCCCCGGGCCTCGGCATCGTGCTGGTCGGCGAGGATCCCTCGTCCGAGATCTACGTGCGGAACAAGGTGCGAGCCGGCAGCGAGTCGGGCCTGTGGGTGGATCTCCAGCGTCTTCCCGCCACGGCCAGCCTCGACGAGCTCCTGGCACTGGTAGGCCGCCTCAACGAGAGCCGCACGCACGACGGCATCCTCGTGCAATCCCCCCTGCCCGGGGCCATGGGGCGCGGCGCCGCGCAACGGGTCTTCGACGCCATCGATCCCGACAAGGACGTCGACGGCTTCAATCCCGTCAACGTGGGGCGTCTCGTGCAGGGCCGGGCCCGCCTGGCGCCCTGCACGCCGTCAGGCGTGATTGAGATGCTGCAGCGCAGCGGCATCACCATGGCGGGCGCTCGCGCGGTCGTCATCGGACGGAGCGAGATCGTCGGGAAGCCCATGGCGATGCTGCTGCTGCAGCGCGACGCCACCGTGACCGTCTGCCACTCGAAAACACCCGACCTCGCCGCCGTGGCTTCCACGGCCGACATTCTCGTGGCGGCCATGGGTCGTCCCGGGTTCGTCACGGCTGACTACGTCAAGCCTGGCGCGACGGTGATCGACGTCGGCACGACCCAGGTCACGGACCGTGCGCTCGTCCAGCGTCTTTTTGACGCGGACTCGCCGCGCCGCGCGGACTTCGAGCGTCGCGGCTCACTCGTGGTGGGGGACGTCCATCCGCGCGTCGCCGATGTGGCCGGGGCTCTCACTCCTGTTCCGGGTGGCGTGGGGCCGCTGACGATCGCCATGCTGCTCAAGAACACCGTGGCGGCGGCACGCGCCCGCACACACCGACCCTGAAGATGCTGCGGGTCGCACTGACCGGCGGGATCGCGACGGGCAAGTCGTTCTGCCTGGCGCGGTTCGCCTCGCTCGGTGTTCCCGTTGTCGATGCCGACGCACTGGCGCGCGAAGTCGTCTCCGCGGGCTCGGCCGCGCTCGTCTCCATCCGCTCCCGCTTCGGAGACTCGGTCATCGCCGCGGGCGGCACGCTCGACCGCGCGGCGCTCGGCCGGATTGTGTTCCGCGATCGTGCCGCGCGTGCGGATCTCGAGGCCATCGTGCACCCGGCCGTGTACCGTCGCATCAATGAATGGTTCATCATGCTTCCGGCCGACACCCGCCTTGCCCTGGCCGACATTCCCCTGCTGTTCGAGACCGGCCACGGCCCCGACTTCCATCGCGTCGTCGTGTGCGCGTGCGATCCGGCCGAACAACTGCGCCGCCTGATGGTCCGCGATCAGCTGTCCGACGCCGATGCGCGTGCGCGTCTGGCCGCGCAGTGGCCGATCCTGGAGAAGGTCGCGCGCGCGGACTACGTGATCCGGACAGACGGCACGATGGCGGACACGGACGCGGAGGTCCGCACGGTCTTCGAGAAGTTGAAGGCTGGGTAAGGGGGCGGGGACAGACGTGCCTTTTATCCCGTCAATGTCGCCTCGGTGTCCTTCGCCGGGGCGATCCGTTCTTCGACGAACGTGTCCCACTCGTGGCAGTGGGGGCATTGCCACAGGAGCTCCGTGCTGCGGTAGCGGCAGCGCGTGCAGATGTGGGGGTCGAGATAGAAGATGGCGTCGCGCGTGAGCTCGACGTAGCGTTCGACGAGCGACGGCGAGAACTTCAGCTGCGAGAGGGTCTCCCAGATCGCCTGGTGCGGCGCGAGCGCGTGGGGGTTGATGACGAGCGCCTCGAACAACAGCGCGAGCGCGTCGGCCGCATGGCCCCTGGCAGTCTGGTGACGCGCCAGAGCCAGCCGTGCCCGCCAATCCTGGGGGTTGGCCGCGATCAGCCGGCCGCAGAGTGCGGGAAACCGCGTTGCGTCCCCCAGCTGCGCATACGCATCTTCCAGACGGGAGAACGTGAGATACGCGCGCTCGGGGGACGTGTCCACGAGCTGCTCCCAGGCAGCCGTCGCGGCTGACGCGTCCCCCTCGAGACGCCGGACGTCGCCGAGGTTCAGGTACCCCGGCGCGTTCCGGGAGTCGAGCGCAATGGCCGCTTCGAAGCGCTTGGCCGCTTCGGGCAATTCCCGTCGCTTCAGGGCCGCGAGGCCGATCTCGTTCTCGAGGAACGCGAGGATCTGTTGATGCCGGGGCTGGTGCGCGGCCGTGTCGCGCGCGGCCTGGTGCTGGCGCATGGCGTACGCGTCGGTCCACTGGTGCTGCTCTTCGTGCAGCTTCTCGAGATTCGCCAGCGCATACCGGTTGTCGGGATCGAGCCGCAGGACTTCCGAGAACGCCTCGAACGCGCGGTCGACGAACCCCCCGTGGCGATAGTCGAGTCCGAGACACAGCAGGACGTTGGCGTGCTCCAGCGTACGGAGATGCGCGCGTTGCAGGAGGCTCTGATGCTCCTGGATCGCGCGCCCGACCTGCCCCTTCTCCCGGTACAGATTTCCGAGAATCAGGTGGATCTCGAGCGGGTCGCCCGCCGCCTCCGCCGCGGCGCTCAGCTCTTCGATGGCCTGGTCGATCTGATTGGCGACGAGGAAATTCAGCCCCAGCATGTAGTGAGGCGACTCGCGCGCGCGGCGGCGATCGATCCACCGGCCGTCCTTCAGTTTGTAGCGCTCCCAGGCCTTGCCGACAATGAGGCCGGCGAGCAGCGCGAGCAGCATGACGAGGGTCGCGTAGGCACCCATTACGATGAAGCAGTGTACTCCCGCAGGACCGCGTCCCAACGCTCCTGCGCGCGCAGCACGAGCTCGATCATCTCCCGGGCCGCCCCGCGCCCCCCCGGCAGCGCACTCACCCACTGGACCTGCTGCCGCACTTCGAGTGCGGCGTCGGCTGGCGCCGCCGAGAGCCCGGCGCGCGCGAGGACAGGCAGGTCGAGGAGGTCGTCGCCCATGTAAGCCACGGCGTCATCACCCAGCCCCGAGTCCCGCAGGATCCGTTCGTACGCCTCCAGCTTGTTCGACACACCCTGCACCACCAGCCGGATGGCCAGCTGCGCCGCGCGATGGGTCGTCGCCCCTGACGACCGGGCGGAGAGCAGCCCCACGGTCAGGCCCGCCCGCTGCGCCCACACCATGCCGGCGCCGTCCCTGATGTGGAAGCCCTTCGACTCCGTACCGTCGGTATGGATGACGACCGTGCCGTCGGTGAGCACGCCGTCCACATCGAACAGCAGCAGGCGGATTCGAGAGGCATTCTCGTGGAGGGTCACATCTGGTTCCGGGTTTGGGGTTCGGGCTGGAGTTCGGAGTTCACCGTTCGGGGTTCACCATTCGGTTTCTGGGGTCAATGTGAGCGATTCGGGGTCGCGATCCGCAGTCTCGATTCAATGTAGTCGGGGTGAACCCGGAACCTCCAACCCGTCACTCCACACCGGAACCCGGAACTCGAACCTAGATCATTTGCGTGCGCCACAGATCGTGGAGGTGTACGACTCCCTCGACCGCCATGTCCGGGCCCACGACGACGACCGAGGTGATCTTGTGGGTCTCCATGACTTTGAGCGCCTCGACCGCAAGGAGGTCGCGCCTGATCGTAATCGGGTTCCGGCTCATCGCCTGGCCCGCACACAGCGCGAGGACGTTGGATTCGCGCGCCATCAGCCGCCGCAGGTCGCCGTCCGTGAAGATCCCCGCGAGGCACCCGCTGGCGTCAACTACGCACGTCATCCCGAGACGTTTGCTCGACATCTCATGGAACACGTCCGGCATGGCCGCCTCGACGCCCACCACCGGTGCGGCATCGCCGGTATGCATGACGTGCTCGACTCTCATCAGCCGGCGGCCTATCTTGCCGCCCGGGTGGAGCGAGGCGAACTGCTCTTCGCGGAACCCCTTGCGGACGAGCAGCGTCATCGCCAGCGCGTCCCCCATCGCCAGCGCCGCGGTGGTGCTGGCGGTCGGCACCAGGTTCATCGGACATGCCTCTTCGGCGATACTGCAGTCGATCGTCACATCCGACGCGCGCGCGAGCGTCGACGCCGGCTGGCCCGTCAGGGCGATCAAGCGCGCGCCGATCCGCCGGATGGATTCGAGCAGCCGGATCAGCTCCTCGGTCTCCCCGCTGTGCGAGAGCGCAATCACGACGTCGTTCTCCCTGATGGCGCCGAGGTCGCCGTGGATCGCCTCCGCGGGATGCAAAAACCACGCGGACGTGCCGGTGCTCGAGAGGGTCGCGGCGATTTTCCGGCAGATCAGCCCCGACTTGCCCATGCCGGTCACGATCACCCGGCCGTCGCACTCGTACAGCAGCTGGACGGCTCGATCGAAGGTGCCATCGATGCGCTCCACCAGTCCCAGGATGGCGGCCGCCTCCGTACGGAGGACCTTGCGCGCGAGATCGAGGCCGGCGAGAGTGTCGCTCATGCCACCGGCACTGAAGTCACGGCGTGGATGCGGACGAGCCGCTGCAGGAGCGCCTCGAGCCGGTCGAGGCGAAGCGCGTTCTGGGCGTCGCTTTTCGCCCGCGCGGGCTCCTCGTGCACTTCCATGAAGACACCGTCGAGGCCTGCCGCGACGCCGGCCGAGGCCATCGGCTCGATGAACTCGGC
>JANMCN010000252.1:0-9245 GCA_031361295.1 Acidobacteriota bacterium
AGGGCCGACGGCGAGAGTACCCGCCGGCACATGGACATGGTCGCAGAACAGTTCAAAGACTACGTCCGGCTGCTGGCCGACGGGACGGCGCGCAACACGGAGCGGCTGGAGGACCACGAAACGCGCATCGCGCGGATCGAAACCAACGGACCTTAGGGTTGCTCCCTGCGGAAACGACCGGCTGCTTCACCCATCCGATCTACTCGCGCCTACTCAGAACATCGAAGCAGTTCCATCCCTCGATCAGCTGATCGTCCTTCGCGCGGAACGTGATCATTCCATTGTCCGGGGATCGCCACTATTTTACGCCGCCGCTCAGACGGGCGGTCCGGACGTGCCGCCGCTGGGGTGAAGCCCCGCGCTGCGTACGCTGCCTTTCGTCACGGGGCTGACGCCCGCCCTACGTACGCCGCCTGTCGGCCAGAGGCTGAAGCCCGCGCTACGAAAACGCCGTCAAGCACGGTCGGATGAGGACGGCGCGAGGTTCGCAGAAGACGATGTTAGGATCGGAGCTGTACGCTGACCTTGTGGCGTCGGAACAGCGGAACCGCAGGAGGCGCGCTTGATCAACAAGGACGGGATCACCGAACACATCAGGGCGCAGGAGGAGGAGTACTTCCGAAAGAAAGACCGCGAACTGATCGAGAACCTCCGGCGGGCCGACGCGGTGGCCAAAGAGCGGCTGGCTCTCGAACAGGAGACGGGCATTCACGATCCCGAGATGCTGCGCGAGCTGGCGCTGCTCGGATTTCACCCCGACACGATTGCACTGCTGCCGCTCGTCCCAGTGCTCCAGGTCGCCTGGGCCAAGGCTGGCGTCAGCACCCCCGAGCGGCGCCTCATCGTCAATCTCGCCCGATCACGGGGAATCGCCCCAGGCAGCCCGGCTGATCGTCAACTCGCCGAGTGGCTGGACGCGAAGCCATCGGAAGACACGTTCCACAAGGCCACGCGGCTGATCTCCGCGATGATCGAGGCGCCCGAACACCGGGTCGAGATCACCGCCCACGACCTGATCGAATACTGCGATCAGATCGCCCATGCATCAGGAGGCCTTTTCGGAATCGGCACGGTCTCGCACGAGGAGCGCGCGGTGCTGGAGGAAATTACGGAGGGGCTGAAACGGAGATAGAGAAGCTACCAGCTTCCAGCTACCAGCTTCCAGCTACCGGCTTCCAGCTACCAGCTTCCAGCTACCAGCTACCGGCTTCCAGCTTTCAGCTTTCAGCTACCGGCCTCCAGCTACAGCCACAAGCTCAACGACGTCCCGACTCCCCCAGTCCCGAATCCCGACTCCCCGACAGGCGAGCAGCGATGATGCAATCTCTCAGACGTAAGAGAGCCACCAGTCGCGGCGACGGGCCTTCACGCCGGCGAACCACACGCACAGCGGATATATCAGGATCAGACCCAGGATCCACAGCGCGTATACGGTCGCGAGGCCGAAACCGAATCCCGGCGGAGGGGGCGGCCCGAACCCGAGATCGCCGTACAGGTAATCGGTTGGCTGGCCCACCACCTTCAGCGCCGCGATGGCCAGCCCGTGCGAAATCACCCACTGCAGCAAATAGAAGAACATCGGCACCCGGCCGAACGTGATGAAGGTGCGCGCGATCGCGCCGCGGGCGCGATCGTCGAAGGCGGCCAGAAATACGAGCGCCGGCCCGAGCGTCATCAGGAGATACAGCAGCGACGGGGGATACTTCGAGACGGCGAGAAACGAGAGCATGCTCTTGACGAGGGTGTCCTGGGCACTCCACGGCGATGGATCACCGTAGATGTTGATCGCGCGGATGACGACGAAGCCCACAATCAGCGCGGCGCCGAGCCTTAACAACCTGCGCCGCCGCTCCGAGTCAGTCCTCTCGTATAACGATCCCAGCGCATAGCCCGCCCACATCACCGCAATCCACGGAATCAACGGATAGAGCGCCAGGACGGCAGGCCCCGACGCCCCGAACGGGAAGATCACCCCCCGCTGATGGAGGACATGCCACAACCCTGCGCCGAAACCCGGGACTGGTGTGCCGGGGCCGGCCCACGTGGTCACGTGAACTCCGTCGAGCGTGTTGTGCAGCGCAATCACCGCGATGCTCATCGGTACGATGACGCGAAGTGGAAGATGGATGACTCCCGCCAGAACTATCAGGCTCCAGCCAATGGCCCAGATGACCTGCAGGAATCCAAACAGGACGCCGAAGTCGGCGTTGAAGAAGATGAGGATCCTGAACACGACGAGCTCGAGGGCGATGAACCAGAGACCGCGCGTCACGAGCAACCGCGACAACTCCCCCAGTGGTTTTCCGCGCATGCGCTGGAAGTACACGCCGGTGCCGGCGAGGAACACGAAGATGGGTGCGCAGAAGTGGGTGACCCAGCGCGTGAAAAAGAGGAACGGATACGTTCGCGCGACGTCCGTGGGATCGAACACGAATGCGTCCCGGTGGACGAAGTCGCGCGTGTGATCCAGCATCATGATGACCATGATCACGCCGCGCAGCAGATCGACAGAATCGATGCGTCTGGCCCTGATGGCCGGCGGCGGGGCACTGTCGCCGGCAACGTTCACCCCCGCCTGCGGGGACCCCGCGGCTCCACGACGACCCGCGATGCTGCTCGCCATTTTGACGGGCATTCTACGCCATCGCGGTATGACGGCACTGGTTTGAGTGACTCAGGGAGCCCCCGTCTTCGGGGCGGCAGCTGACCATTCGCCTGGATGCCGAGGCCAGTCACACTGCGCAGCAGCCTCGCGGCGGACGCGCCGGACAGTCTTCGACCGGCGGACCTAAAACGTCCCGGGGTGTTCCAAACTGGAACTGCCAGCCAGCCCCCGGCGCTGGCGCTGTCGGCCTCTTTCGGGCAATAACCACACAATATCCAAGCAGTTACGCGCCCATGGGGAGGCTCGGCACTGCCATTGCTCAGCAGTGCCCCGCGTGTCTCCACACCCTGACGGTGAACCGACGGTGCCCCACGCTGGCGCACGCCTGGGGGCGTGGCTCGGGATAGCCCTGGCCGCGGCGATCGCCGGCGTCGCGGCGCTCCGCCGGCCGCTGGAGCACGCGATTGCCGGCCTCTCCGCGTCCGTTCTCGCGACGATCGCCAGCGCGGTCCTCATGGTGATCGCCGTGGCGGCGGTGGCGGTACTCCGTTCCCGGCGGGTCCAGGATCGGTCCCGCACGCGCGAGCTCCGCACGCTGCGCGAGACGACGCTGCTGCTGCAGGATCGCGCGGGGGAACTCGAAGTGCTGATGCGGCTCGCGGAGTCGCTCGCGCAGGCGCTCGATTCCGACTCGCTCAAGACCGTCATCGTGGATCACCTGCAGCCGCTCGTCCCCGGCCACGACCTGTGGCTCTCGACGAAAGAGAGTGGATGGCAGCCGGTGATCGGATCGCGGCGGCTGCAGGCGCGCCCGGGCGGCGTGGCACCGCGCGCAGCGACGTGGCATACGTTCCCGCTCATCTCGCAGCAGAAGCTCGTCGGCGTGCTGGGCGTGCGGCACGATCACCTGCCGCTCACCGACGAACAGCGCGAGATTCTCCATGCGGCGGCGGCACTCCTGACGGTCGCCGTCAAAAACGTCCAGCTGTTCCGAAAGGTCCGCGACCTCGCCGTCGTCGAGCCCCTCACCGGCTGCGTGACGCGCCACCACGGGATTGAACGCCTGGGCGCGGAGCTCCGGCGCGCACAGCGGTCGCACATGCCGCTCTCCGTCGTGATGCTGGATCTCGATCACTTCAAGACCGTCAACGACAAGCAGGGGCACCTCTGCGGCGACCAGGTCCTCGTCGGCGTCGGGCGTATCCTCCGCGAGACGCTGCGGGTCAGCGACGAGCGCTGCCGCTACGGCGGCGAAGAGTTCCTGCTCGTGCTGCCCGATACGACCGCCGAGGGCGCCGCGCGGGTCGCGGAAAATCTTCGAGCGCGCTTTGCGGCCACGCCCGTGTTGTGCGCGCGCGGCTCCGTCAAGTTCACCGCCAGTTTGGGCGTCGCCCAGGCGCTGCCCGGCGAGGCCGATGTCAATGCCGTCCTGGGACGCGCGGACGCGGCGCTGTACGCCGCAAAGGCCGCTGGCCGCAACCGGGTCTGCTCACACACCGTGACCGACCCCGGCGTGACGATGAGGGCGGATCCAACCGAGGGCGTGCGTGTGCTGGAACGGCGCGACACGCGGCGGCCGGATCGGCGGCAGGCCATCAACCGCGGCCGACGGGTGACCGACTGGCAGCAGACACATTGATGCGGGCGCGACAGTTCCGTCCGATGAGGGGAGTGCAACCAACCGAGGGACAGGGGTTATGGCAATTACACACGTGATGGTCGTCGAAGACGATGTCAACACGCTCAGTGGCTACCTGGAGTTCCTGACGGCGGCTGGGTTCGAACCGACAGGGGTGTCGAACGGCGTCGACGCGTTGAGTCTGGCGCTCGCGAACCCCCCGGCCGCCGTGGTGACGGACATCACGCTGCCGGGCCTGAACGGCTTCGCGCTGACGGCGGCGCTGCACCAGGACGCGCGGACCCGCGACCTGCCGGTCATCGGGCTGACCGGCCAGTGGGACGTGGACGTCCGGGCCAGGGCGAAGGCGTGCGGGATGCGGGCGGTGCTCGTCAAGCCCTGCATGCCCGCGCACCTTGTCGGCGAACTGAATCGCCTGATGCGCTGATTGCCGTCGGGCTCACCGGGCGGCGCCCGTGGCGTGTCATGCGGCAGAGGCGCTCGGAGGATCACAGAGCGTCTAGTCGCGACCGCAGGGGCCCCACCATCCGGCCCCCGTCAATTCCTCCTGGAGCTCGACCCACCGCTTGTGCACCGCTTCCGAACCGGAGATGTACTGCGTCCGTACGCGGCCGTCCGCTTCGGTGACCTCGATCGCAAACGTGTCCGCCACTTCGGTCGTCCGCACCTCGCACTGCAGGTAGCTCTGATCCTTCGCGTAGAAATAGAACATGGATCTGTTATCGACTTCGCGGCACCGCCCCTGTAGGCGATGGCCCGCTGACCACCACGCATCGCCCGCCGTCCGTGTCGTTCCGCGCCGTTCTGCGCAGTGACGTGCAGACGCCTTCTCGATCGCGCAGCGAAAGCTGCGCGCGACGGGTGCGCGACGAGTTCGCGACGGGTGCCCGCCTCGCGTAGCGCGGGGCTGCCATCCCGCGGTCTGACCTGTGCTATAATCCTCGCCTCCCCACAACCTCATCGCTCTCGAATGGATGCTGCCGCAGGTTTATCGAACCGTGAAGGCGTTGCGGGCACACGTGTCCGCCATCGGGAGACCCTCAAATGAACGGATGTGTGCATCGAATCGCGCTCTCGGCGGCTGTCGCGACGACACTGGCGGGCGCCTCGCTCCTCGCGCAGGCCCCGGTGCACAAGCCGCAGGCGACGTTCCGCAGCTCCGTGGATCTCGTGAGCATACAGGCGTCGGTGAGGGACAGGCGCGGCCGGCCGGTGAAGGGGCTCACGACCGCGGACTTCGAGGTCCGCGACAATGGACTCCCCCGGCCGATCCTCTCCATGCGGTCCGACCAGAGCTCCTCGGTGAGCCTCGCGATCCTCGTGGACATGAGCGGGAGCATGCGCGTCGGGCCGAAGATGGCGATGGCGCGCCAGGCGTTCGACATCATCGTGAGCCAGCTGCGCGAAGGCGAAGACGAGGTCGCGCTCTTCACCTTCGATTCCACGCTGCACGAACGCCACGCGTTCACCAGCCGGTTCGGTGAACTTCGGGGCGCGCTCGACGACCTGCGCCCATTCGGCACGACATCCCTCTACGACGCGACCGCCGCCACCGCGCGCCGGCTGTCGGAACGTCCGGCGAGCCACAAGGCGATCGTCATCCTCACCGACGGGATCGACACGAGCAGCGCCATGACGTCAGCCGAGGTCTCCGGCGTGGCGAGCTCAATCGACGTACCGGTGTACGTCGTCGCCACGGTGCCGGCCATCGACGAAGTCCAGATTCTCGAGGCCGCCACACACTCGACCGCAGGCGACGGAGCGGATCTGCGCGACCTCGCGGACTGGACAGGCGGTCAGCTCGTGTTCGCTCACAACGCCGTGGACAACGGGGCGCTCGCGTCGAGCATGCTCGAGGAGCTGCGCCAGCGCTACGTGCTGGCGATCGAAGCGGCCGGCGATCATGAGTGGCGCCGGCTCGAAGTCCGCGTCCGGAAATCCTCGACCGTCGTCAAGGCGCGCAGCGGCTACTTCGGGGGATAAGTTTCTCGATTCGGACCTCTCCCCGCTCCCCTCTTACCCTCTTCCGCGCACAATCAATGCGGCCCCGGCAACCATCACGGCGGCGCCGAGGAGGCGGCGTCCGACATGCCGCTCCTGGAAGTATCGGTACCCGAGAAACACGCTGACGAGCGCCGACAGCTGAAACAGCGCGAGAGCGGGGCCGACCTGCAGCCGCCCGAACGTGAAGAGCGTCGTCAGCTGCATGATCCCGGTCGTCGCGGCAAGCGCCGTATAGGTGCGCCACTGGACGCCGAACAACGCCGCCTGGGCGCGAACCTCGTTCCGCCGCAGAGCGGCGATCGCGAGAGCAGCGATCGGCAGGCCCAGGATGGACCAGAGCACGAACGCGGTCAGCGGTGACGACAGCAGGAGGGCCCGCTTGAGGAACACCGCTTCAGTCGCGGACAGCGCCAGCGCCACGAATCGAAACCGAATTCCGGGATCCCTGAACCACCGGGGGATGCGGCGCCGGCCGCGAGATTCGGGGCCCGCGACATCAGCTCCACCTGTGAACACGAAGGCGCTTCCGGACAGGATGAGCAGCATCCCCGCGAGCGCCATGACCGACGGCACCTCGCGCAGAAGAAAGATCCCGAGTACGAGACTCACCAGCGCCTTGTAGGCGTTGATGGGGCCGAGCACGGACAGGTCGCCCGAGCGGAGCGCATACACGAGGAGCACATTCCCGCCGACCGCCAGCGCGGACGCGACGCCGATGTTCGTCCAGAACGCCGCACCGCCGTGAACGATCCACGGCAGAAGCAGGATGCACGGCACGGCCAGGATAGCGTGCGTCCCGCCAATCACGAACAGGGGATCGACGGTGTGCGCGGCCAGCCGCTTCTGGAATACGTTCGAAACAGGATTGGCCACGACACGCGCCGCCACGATCAGGGGGATGAACACGATTCAGAGGCAGGTTGAGACTTCAGACGCCTTCAGAACTTCAGCCTTCAGACTTTCTTGTCGGCCCGCCCCGGGCCCTGCGGTCTCCATATTGCACCGGCCCTGACGATGATCAGCCGAATCTTTTCAGCGCTTCGAGGGAAGGACACCGGCAAGGCGAGGAGCCGGGGAAGTGTCGTGGACGATCTGCCGCCAGCCGCGCATCCCGCAGTTCGGCCGGACGAGCCAAAACCGCTCGATGATATGACGGTTGCGCCCCTGACGGAACCCGGCGAGACCAAGGGCGGCTGACGCGACTCAGTGAGTGTCGGGATTGCTGACGACTGCGTGCCGGCCCAGTTTCTGATCGATCAGGCCGAGGAGCGATGCCGCGGTGACCGGCTTTACCAGGTAGTCGGCACCGAACGCCCTCGCGTCCGCCTGCAGCACGGCGTCGTCGAACCCGCTGACGACGATGGTGGGGATGTGGACGTCGCCGGTCACAATCAGCTGGAGCCCGTTGAAGGCGCCGAGACGGACATCGGCGATCAGCAGGTCGGGAGCGTCCTCGCGCAGCGCGCGGCGTCCCTCGTCGAACGTGCTCGCCAGCAACACCTCATGCCCGCTGCGTTCAAGCAGATCCTTGGTGACCGTCAGGTAGCCGATGTCATCGTCGACAACGAGGATGCGGGCAGGCATGGTCGTAGCGGCCGGTTGCAATTTTGTAACCAGAAACGCCATGCAAAATACGGCCTGTAATTTCAACGCCGCGAAATTAGTTGCCCCGTGAAAAGACTTTTGTTACGGCTGGGGTACTTTGGCGTTGCACAGAGTTTGCGGGACCTTGGTCCCAGGGAATTCACCCCACGCGGGTTGGACGTCGAACCCGCGCCTGCCGGGTGGGGTCTAATGGGCCATGCCGCGCATTCTCCGAGGCCTCTCCAGCCGGGTTCTCCCGTGCGGATGCCTTCTCGGCATTTACGAAACGTACGAGAGCGCTGTCATTGGTCTCGTCGACCTGAAAGGCGCCAGCTGCGATGATGATTCTCACGACGGCGGGAATGTCATACCCGCCAGTCGGTTCGACCACCCCGGAAATTCCACCGCTGGCGAGAGCCGCTAATGCGCGGATGACCACGTGCCCCGCTGATTCCCAGTAACATGGGGCGCGCGAGCGGGCGCCTGGGACCACCCATCATGAAGTTCTGGTTCGGTGCGAAAAAACAGGCAGAGGGCGCGACCGAGCGTCAGGGCCCGACGTGTCATGGCTGCCAGTCGCGGAAGACCGAAATGGTCGTGCCGGTCAGTCCCGAGGTGCTCAGTTATCGGTGCACGGAATGCGGGCGTCAGTGGTCGATCCGGGCGCCGGTGAAGCCGGAAGGCTCCCCAGGCTGATTCCCTCCACTGCTCGCCATCCTACGTCGGCCGTCTGGGCGAGCGCCTCAACACACTGCGGAGCTGCGTGAGCAGGACTTCGGGTTCCACCGGCTTTTCCAGGAGCAGGTCGCACACGGCTTCGAACTCCACGAAAGCCGGATGGGTTCTGCCGTGCGCGGTGACACCAATCACCGTGACATCCCACGTGCGGGGGTCTGACCGGAGCCGCAGGACCGCGCTGAGCCCGTCCATTACGGGCATGCTCAGGTCCATCAACACCACTCTTGGCCGCTGATCGAAGGCGGACTCGGTGGCAATGTGGCCGTTGGCGGCTTCCCGCACCTCGAAGCCCCACATATTGAGCCAGAGTCGCCACATGGTCCTCAAGTCCGGGTAGTCGTCGACGACCAGGATGCTCTGCGGTCGGGGTTCCAGCCGGCGCTCACACATGGACACACAGACCCCTGTGCAAGAAAGGAGACGTGAGCTGAACGCTGGTCGGACTGCGCGGTCAACCCCGAGAGAAGCGGGGTGTACTGAAGAGCGCGACGAGTCCCGAGGCGACGAGCGCGAAGGGCAAGGGTTCGGGCACAGGGTTGGGGTCGTGGGAGGAGCCAGGCATCGTTCCGACTCCTGCGCCGCCCCTCATTCCTGTCGACGTGACGCTCCCCTGGAACATCGTCCGGCCCGCGACGTACAGGAAGGCGAACGGGTCGATGTAGATGTCCGGCGCCG
>JANMCN010000264.1:0-3060 GCA_031361295.1 Acidobacteriota bacterium
GCTTTCCGAAGTTGGTCATTTTCTTCTTCAAGGCGTTGCACGGTTTCCATGCATGCCGCGAGCGAATCGGTGTCTTCGTGGTCAGCCATGGCCCTCCTCTACGCAGCTATACGGGCCACAGCAAGATGGAGGCCTACCGCCAGCGGCGCGCATTTGGCTGCGGCGGTACCAAAGTACTGCTGCGGACGCCGGGGCCATCAGCTCCGGGCACCTTCGGCCGGCGCGGTCCGGTCCAGCACCTGATAAATGGCGGCGAGCAGGAACGCGAGGAGGAGAAAGAGGCGGGCGATGGTCTCGACGCCCAGTCGGGCGCCGGCGACGCCCACAAGCCCCGGCACGACCGAGAGGCCGACGGCTGACGCGGCGATCTGGAAGCCGACGGCATTCGCCGCGTGTCGGAGCCCCACGCGAGCTGGCGTCATCGCGATCAGCGAAGGAAAGATCGGGCCGCACGCGATGCCGGCGAGCACCAGCCCGGCTGCCGTCAGGCCGGCTGCGAGATTGGCCCATACCAGGCCGATGCCGACAACCACGCCCCAGACCGCGGTCCGAAGCAGGACCTGCGGCCGCACGATGCCTCCGCCGAGGGCGGCCAGCAGCCGGCCGCCGGTGATCCCGCCCCAGTACAAGCTTGCGAGGAGTCCCGCCTGGACGATTCCGGTATGGCGGCCTACGGTGAGCAGCGTGTACGTCCAGGCGCCGATGGACGCCTCGACCCCCGCGTACGCGACGAAAACCGCCATCCCGAGCCAGGTGGCCGGCAGCCTCAATGTCCCGCGCATGGTGGTCGTCGCGGTGCGATCCGCGGCGGACGAGAGGCCGTCGCTGCGCGGCCACGCGCGGAAGGTCACCGCAAAGCATGTCGCGAGGGCGATCTGCGCCGCTCCGACGATCACGTACCCCCGCTGCCAGGGGGAGCCGTGCTGGAGCACGGCGGTCATCATCAGCGGGCCCGATGCGGCGCCCACCCCGAAGCAGGCGTGGAGCCAGTTCAGCGTACGCGCCCCGTGGTGCGTGGCCACGTAGGTGTTCAGCGCTGCGTCAATCGCTCCGGCGCCCACACCGAGCAGGACGCCAAGCGCCAGGACCATCGGCCATCGCGCCGCCGCGGCGTAGCCGAGCAGCCCGCAGGCCGTCAACAGACAGCTCGCCGAGAGGACGGTCCCGAGATTCATTCGCCGCAGGAGGCGCCCGCTCGAAAAGCTCGAGGCGACATACCCCATCGTCGTGGCCACGAGCAATCCACCGAGTGCCTGTAGATCCACGCCAAAAAAGGCGCGCATCGACGGCCACGCCACTCCGAGGAGCCCGTCGGGAAGTCCCAGGCTGACGAAGGCCAGCGCGGCAAGTGGAGCAACGAGGCGCGTCGAACGGGGCCGCGTGGATGGCATCAGCGTTGGCTATCGTGTCGCCCGCGGCGCCTGGCACGCAGGGCACGTCGCACCATGGACGTGTCGAGTTCGCTTGGACGCGTCGAGTTGCCTACTTCGGCTTGACGCGGGTCGCGACGAGCTCCTCGGTCGCAAAGTCGGCGACCTGCCGCGTGAACTTGATCTCGTCCGCCGACGTGATCTTGCCCGTGTATTGAATCCGGATCTCCGTCCCCTGGAAATTCAGCATCTCGACGAAGCTCACCGTGTCGCCGTCCACTTTCCCGTCCGTCAGGGCCGTCTCGCCGTTGTCCGACCTGGCTTTCCCTGTGAGGGTCGAGTCCTTCGCGGCGAATTCGTACGTGTAGTTCTGGCGCCCGATCTGCGTGTCGAACGACGCGGTCCACGTGCCCGAAATATCGATGGCGGCAGCGCGGCTGCCCGATGTGCTCAGAGCAGCGATCGCCAACACCGCGACACAGAGGCGAATATTCATAAGCCCTCCCAAACCGCAAGTTTACTTTCTCCGCGGCCCCCACACCAAGCGGTACGATTCGCTGTCGTCACGCTGAGCGCAACGCAAACCCATGCCCGCCATCGCGGGCGTCGATCGTCCGTGCTGGAGCACAGTGCCGTCCACGGAAAGCGACAGCCGCGATTGTGACGAAATCATGGCGGGACGATCGTTCTGCCCGACACCGATCATGGCGATTCGTGCCCCCGTTCTGTCGGCCAGCCACGTTTTCCCTACGTCCTTCACACGACCCACGACGGTGGCCGCTCCTCGCCGCTGTGAGTTCGCGAGTCCGTGTTCCGTGACGGTGGTCGGTGGATCTCGGCCCGCCTGCCCGTCGATGCGGTGGCAAGTCAATTGCTCCGCTCGCGACATTCCGTCACCGTCGAGATGAGGCGGCCGTCCGCATGACGCGACGGAGGAGGGCCGATGGCACAGACGATCAGGTACACGAATCGGCTCCCGACGCGTCTGGTCCCCTTACTCGGGAGTGGCACGGGCGGCATCCCCCTCGCGGGCGCGTGGTGCTCCGCAGCCATCGCGGCGGCTTGGGTCGCGTGGGCAAGCACGACCCCGACGGCGGGAATCGTCGCGCGAATCGTGGTGCTCTACCTCGCGAATGCCCGCGGCTGAGGCTCTGACGTTTCACACTCGCGTCACACCGGTGCCACATTCTCCCGTTCAAATGGAGGGACTGCCGGACGCGCCACGCGCCCCTGAACACAGTGCCGACGGTCCCCGAGGCCGATGCCTCGATGAGCGCAAACAGCGATGGATACCAAGAAGCCCAGACCTTCCTCCGAGGGATCCAGACGACGAACGCGGGAGGGGACGTCGCGTTCACGACCATCTTCCCAAGCTGGTATCAGGGGAGAGCGACACACATCCACATCGAGGTCACGATCGGCGGGGCATCGCGGAAAGTGACGCAGATCGCGTTTCCGGAGACGGTGAACAGCAGGGCTGTCTACGGCTCCGGCGTGTACGCGTCGCGCAAGGCGAACCCGATCGCAAACGCATCGGACGGCATGTTTGCCGACAGCCTGTCGTCCGAGCTCGTGACGCCGATCGGGGATCCCGCCGCCGGGTATTCCGCGACCATGCAGGTGGCGGTTGCGCTCTGACGTCTAGGACGTCGGAACCGCGAAGTGCGGATTCTCCAGCAGCCCGATCAGG
>JANMCN010000268.1:0-32908 GCA_031361295.1 Acidobacteriota bacterium
CACTATTTCGGCGGCATGCTCGAGCGCGTCGATCTGGTGGTGGATCATCATCCGGAGCAGACGGGATATAGCGCGGTGTTCAAGGACATCCGCGCCGATTACGGATCGACCTCCACGATCCTGACCGAGCACCTCCGCGCCGTGGACGTGAACATCTCCGAGCGCACGGCGACGGCGATGCTCTACGCGATCAAGTCGGACACGCTGTTTTTCGCGCGGCACACGAACCGGGTGGACCTCGAGGCGTTCACGTTCCTCTATCCGCTCGCCGACGCGGCCCTCATCCGCAAGATGGAAGGGGCGGAAATCACGCTGGAGCGGCTCGAGTACGTCACCCGCGCGAGCCAGGGCGGGGTCATGCGGGACCAGGTGTTCTGCGCCTTCATCGGCGAAGCGCCGCGCGAAGACTTCATCCCCTACACCGCCGATTTCTTCCTCCAGCTGGAGGATGTCAAATGGACGATCGTCGCAGGGGTCGTCAATGGGTGTTTCATCGTGAGCGTCCGCAACCTGGGGTATTCCCGCAACGCCGGCGAGTTCGTGAAGCGGTGGTTCGCCGATATCGGCAGCGCGGGCGGGCATCGCGCGATGGCGAAAGCGGTGGTGCCGGTCGAGAAGTTCCGCCAGAAGTTCGGCGTGCTGCAGGCGTCGGAGATCACGGCGCGGATCGCCGAAATGGCGGACCAGTTCCTGCGGGAGCAGGCCACGGAGAAGAAAAAAGAGCCTGTCGCCCGATAGCCCCGTCAGGACGTCCGTGTCGGGTGGAGACGGTTGCCCTGGCCTCCCAACGCCTGATCGAGATCCGCGATCAGATCCTCCGCATCCTCCAGCCCCACGGAGAGCCGTGCCATGCTGTCGGTCACGCCGGCGCTCGCGAGCTCCTCTCTGGAGTGCCCCCACTGGGAGGTCAGGACCGGGAGGCTGCAGAGGCTCTCGACGCCGCCCAGGCTGGCGGCCCGCTTGAAAATCTGGAGCCGGTCGAAGAACGCCGCGGCCCGGTCGTATCCCCCGCCGAGATCGACGCACACCATGCCGCCGAATCCGCGCATCTGCCTCACCGCCAGCGCATGATCCGGATGGGTGTCGAGACCCGGGTAGTAGACCTTGTGCACCCGGCGATCGTTCGCGATCCAGCGCGCGACCGCCATCGCGTTCGCGTTCTGCCGCTCCACGCGCACCGCCAGCGTTTTCAGCCCCCGCCCGAGTGCGTAGGCGGCGTGGGGATCCAGCACCGTTCCCAGTTTTTTGCGGGCATCGAGGATACGCGCCATCAACGCCCCGGTTCCCGCCAGCGCCCCCGCGGTCACGTCGCTATGACCGTTGAGATATTTCGTCGCGCTGTGCATCACCAGATCGATCCCGAGCGCAAGGGGCTGCTGGTTGATCGGGCTCGCGAACGTACTGTCGAGCACCGAAATGGCGTCCCTCGCCTTGCAGGCGGCCGCGACCGCCGCGATGTCCACACACCGCAGCGTCGGGTTGATCGGAGACTCGAACCAGACGAGCTTTGTCGTGTCGGAAAATATGGTCTCCGGCCGCGCCAGCTGGTCGATCGTCACGAACCTGGGTCGGATGCCGAATTTCGCCAGCAGATCGCCAAGGAGATGGAACGTCCCGCCGTAAATCGCGGCGCTGCAGACGACCTCGTCCCCTCCGCGGAGCAGCCCCAGCAGCGCGGTCGCGGTGGCGGCCTGGCCGCTCGAGAGCACGAGCGCCGACTCGGCGCCCTCGAGCCGAGCGATCGTCTGCTCGACAGCGAGCACGGTCGGATTCGCGTAGCGCGAGTAGAGGAATTTCGACGACTTCCCTTCGTTGTACGCGCGGACCTCCGCCGCGTTCTCGAAGACGAAGGTCGTGGTCTCGTAGACGGGGGTCGTGAGAGGTTCGGCGTCGTGGCTGACACCCTCCCCGCGAATCAATTCAGTGGCTGGCTTCATGGCTCTCACGGGACGATTTCGCGGAGATGAAGCTCCGCGCGACGTACTCAGGCTCAGGGCTACGCACTCATGCTCCGCGCTACGGACTCAGGCTCCGGGCTACGTGCGGCAGGGCACTCGTAGCGCGCAGCTTCAGCGGCGCGTCACGCCCAGCGGGGGCTCCGCGCTCCACGCCCGCGTCACAGCTGGACGTTCCGAACGCCGCCGCCATTCCCGGGTTGGACTGCTTCGATGCGCTCGCCGCCCGCGCCGACGACCGGCTCGATGAACTGGCGGTAAGCATCACCGTACCCGCGATCCGTGAGCTCCGCGAGCGGCAGCGTGCGGTCCGATCGCTCATCGTAGACCCCGCCGAAATCAAGAGGACCGAGCGGATTATGGCCCGGACGGATGACGAAGAGTCCGGCGAAGCGCCCGTCGAACTGCTCGAGGACATCCCGCAGGCCGGCCGCCTCGAATCCTCCTAGCTGCTCGCCCGCGCGGCCCCTGAGGTCGCCGCGCCCCGCGCCGAGCTCGTGTGCGCGCCCGGGCGGCGCGGAGGCGCTGACCAGGATCACCTGCTCGGCGCCCGCGAGCGCCACCTCCTGGAGCAGGCGCGTCAGCGCACCGGGCCGATCGCACACGCGATGCGTTTCGCCGCGCCAGACACCTTCAGCCGAGAAGGTCGCCAGATGCGGCTCGGTCGCGACCGGAATCGCGAGCGCCCCCGCGAGCGCGTCCAGCGCGTGGTCACGGCCGACGCCCGCGAGGTCGAAGGTTTCGAGCGCGCGTGCGTCGGTCCCGGAGGCTCCGGCACGGCCGAAGAACCGCTGCCGGTGTGCCGGGCCCAGCATCGCAAACACCAGATCCCGGCGCGCGTCCATGTCGTGCACGGTCACGAGCAGCTCCCGGAAGCCCGGCTGCCCGATATTGTCGCTCAGCAGCTCGACGTACTTGCGAGCAAGCTCGGATGCGGGGGGGGCCGCAATCGGGGCGGCGCCTCGGATCAGGTTCCACAGTTCCGCCAGTGTCCGCTCCACGACCGCGGCCGCGGTCAGCGGCGAGCCCACCAGCCGCCACATCGTCCCGTGCTTGGTCCGGCGCTTCGCGCGCGCGCTGAGCGAGACGGAGAGCACATTGACGGCGAGCGCCGCGAGACCGACGATCAAGGCAAAGAGCACCAGGCGCGGGATGATCGTGGGGAGCGCCGTGGGCGCAAAGAGCGCATCGATCCATGCGCTGAAGGTCGTCCGCAGCAGCGAGCCCGCCCCCTGGAGGCCGATTAGCGTGAGGAGCAGGCCAATCGTACCGACCGCCACCGCCAGCGCGAGGAGCGCGAGCGGGACTGCGAAGATGATTCCCGCAGCCACCAGCGCCCAACCGGCCAGGCGAAGGGCCGGCCGCCAGCCGTAGAAGCGCGCGGCGTCACGCGACCTCCAGATGCCGTCGCCATCCCAGAGCTTCGCGCCCCCGTCCACCGCCGCGAAGAACGCCCCGATCGCTCCCGCGCCGCGCCCGGCGACGAGATCGATCTTCAGGCCGGCCTCGTGCAGGGCGCGAAGCACACCGGCATGGTAAGCCGCCGCGGTTCCGGAGCCCGTCAGTACCACGGCCGTGCGCAGCCGCGTCGAGTAGGACCGTTCCGGGCCGTCAGGGGTCATCACGGGTGCAGGCACGGAAAACCCCTACTCGTCGTGAATCGTGATGACTTTGACGAGCTCGAAGCGGCGGCTGCCGTTGGGTGCGATGACGTTGATCTCGTCCCCTTCTTCCTTGCCGAGCAGGCCGCGTCCGATCGGAGAGGCTGTCGAAATGAGCCCCTGCTCGACGTTCGCATCCTCCGGCATGACGAGCTGGTACACGATCGTCTGACCCTTGCCGTCCTTGAGGTGAACGGTCGAGCCGAATCCCACCCTGTCGTGCGGAATGCGCTCGAGGTTCATCAGCGAAATCTCGCTGACGCGCTTCTGCAGCATGCTGATCCGGGACTCGACGAGCCGCTGGCGCTCTTTCGCCGCCTGGTATTCGGCATTTTCCCGCAGATCGCCCAGCTCCCGCGCGCGCTGAATTTCCCTCGGGAGCTCGGTCTTCAGCTCCCGGTCGAGCGCGTGGATCTCATCTTCGAACTTCTTCAGGAGACGGGCCTTCATTCCGGGAATGGTAACAGAAATATCGCTTCCAGCTTCCGGCTTCAGCTTCCGGCTTCAGAGCTTCCGGCTCTCAGCTTTTCAGGTTGAAGCTCTCAGTTTCTGGCCTGGGTTTTCGAAGTTTCGATGCTCGTTCTCATTTCGTTCGAACTCTGCGCCCAAGGTCGTATTTCAGCTGGTCGCTGGACGCCACGGTCACCGCAGTACAATCACTCGTCCATGGAGCGCATCTCGAGTCGTCAGAACGCGCTGGTCAAGCGGTTCCGCCAGGTGGCGGGCGGCGGGCCTGCGGGTGAGTGGATGCTCCTCGATGGCGAACATCTGGTGACGGAGGCGCTGGCGGCCGGGCTCGAGGTCGACGTGCTCGCGATCACGGAACGTCTTCTGGACGGGCGACTCGCGAGTGTCGCGACCGATCTCGATCGTCGCGGCACCCGCGTCGTCGTCGTCACAGACCAGGTGCTCGACGCGATCAGCCCGGTGAGGGAACCGTCGGGGGTGGCGGCGATTGCGGCGCGACCCTCTACCCCCCTCGCTCAGGCGCTGGGCGGCGCACAACCCGCGCTCGTCCTGATCTTGAACGAGATCCAGGACCCTGGCAACGTGGGCGCCATCGTGCGGGCGGCGGAAGGATGCGGCGCGACGGCGGTCGTGGCGACCGCGGGGACCGCCGATCCCTTCGGCTGGAAGGCGCTTCGCGGCGGCATGGGCAGCACGTTCCGCCTGCCCATCGCGACAGGGCCGAGTCTCGACGCGGCCGTGGCGGGCGCCCGCTCGGCCGGCCTTCGCGTGATCGCGACGAGGGCGGCTGACGGGACACCCCTTCCGGCGTGCGATCTCCGCGCCGGCTGCGCGATCCTGCTTGGCGCCGAAGGCCCCGGCCTCCCTGCGCAGGTGATCGACGCGGCCGACGAGCGGCTCACGATTCCCATGCGGCCGCCCGTCGAGTCGCTGAACGTCGCCGTCAGCGCCGCGCTCATCCTCTACGAGGCCACGCGGCAACGCCGCGGTGTCACCCGCCTTGCGCGCGGAACCAATGTCGCTGTTTGACGATGAGCCCCCGGCGGCCATGTCGGCGGCGCCGTCGCCGCTCGCCGAACGCATGCGGCCTCGCAATCTGGACGAGTTCGTCGGGCAGGACGCGCTCATCGGCCCCGGCCGCCCCCTGCGACGCGCCATCGACGAAGACCGGCTGCAGTCGATTATCCTGTGGGGTCCTCCCGGCACGGGCAAGACGACGCTCGCGCGGCTGATCGCGAGCGTGACGCGCGCGCACTTCATCTCGTTCAGCGCGGTGCTCTCCGGCATCAAGGAAATCCGCGTGGTGATGGCGGAGGCCGAAGAAGCCCGGCGGCGCCTGGGGCGCCGCACCATCGTCTTCGTCGACGAGATTCACCGGTTCAACAAATCCCAGCAGGATGCGTTCCTTCCGCGCGTCGAAGCCGGCGATATCGTGCTCATCGGCGCGACGACCGAGAATCCCTCGTTCGAAGTGAACTCCGCGCTGCTGTCGCGTTCGAAGGTCTATGTGCTCAAGGCGCTCGGCGCCCACCAGATCACGGCAATCCTGCGTCGCGCGCTGACGGATCGGGAGCGGGGACTCGGCGCTCTGGAGGTCGCGGCCGACGACGAGGCGCTCGCCGGGCTTGCGCGATATGCGAACGGCGATGCCCGTGTCGGGTTGAACATGCTGGACTCGGCGGCGGGGCTGGCCGGCGCCGCGAAGCGCATCGACCTCGCGCTCGTGGCAGACCTCGCACAGAACCGCGCGCTGCTCTACGACAAGAGCGGCGAGGAGCACTACAACCTCATTTCCGCGCTGCACAAGTCGATGCGCAACAGCGACCCCGACGCGGCGGTCTACTGGCTCGCGCGGATGATTGAGTCGGGGGAAGACGCGATGTACATCGCGCGGCGGCTCGTGCGGTTCGCGTCCGAGGACATCGGCAACGCGGATCCGCGCGCGCTGTCGATCGCCCTGGCCGCCAAGGACGCGGTCCACTTCATGGGCATGCCCGAAGGCAACACCGCCCTCGCGCAGGCCGCCATCTACATGGCCGTCGCGGCGAAAAGCAATGCCGTCTACCGCGCGTATCTCGACGCCGCGGAAGCGGCGTCGAAGGAAGTGGCGGAGCCGGTTCCGCTCCACCTGCGAAATGCCCCTACGAAGCTGATGAAGGAACTGGACTACGGGAAGGGGTATCGGTACGCCCACGACGAGGCGGACGGCATCGCCAGCGGCATGGAGTGCCTCCCGCCGGCGCACGCGGGCCGGCGGTTTTACGCGCCCGTGGACCGCGGGCTCGAAGTCGAGATCAAACGCAGGCTGGAGGCGCTCCGAAAAAAGCCGGACGAGGGCTGAAGCCCGAGTTCCGAATCCTTCAGTGTTACTTCACCTTTCGCAGCATCTCGGGACGCAGCGGCAGGATGAACGAGAACCGGTAATCTCCCTGCATACGCCCGATCGGAATCCCGACGAGGTCCCCTTCGCTGTTCAGCACGCCGCCTCCGGAGACGCCCGGATGCCCGTCCGTCAGGCACGTCACGAGGTTGTTCGCCGTGCGCTGGCCGACGTAGCCGGTGGACAGGATGATTCCCTTCGAATAATCGTTCCCGAGCCGGAAGATGGGGTTGGCGAAGTCGAACGTGTACGAAAAATCCAGGTTGAGAGCAGGCAGATCGACGGGTTCCTTCACCTTGATGATGGCCCAGTCTCCGGGATCGACCTCCGCCAGGGCGTCGCCGTAGTCGATGATCCTGGCCGTCAGCGGCTTGCCCTTGTAGGTGAGCTTGACGGCTGAAATCCGGCGGGGCTCGGCGATCCCGTCCTGGCCGAGGGCAATGACCGCATGCTTGACGGTGATGAAGTAGCCATTCCCCAGGTACCCGGCCGTGCCGTAGCTGCTCGCCCCCTTGTCGTCGAACGAATTCAACTCGACGAAGCTGTCGCGCCGCTGGCGCAGGAGCGTCAGCGGGAGGAGCCCCATCTCGGCCGTCAGTTCGCGTTTGACGTCGGCAATGATCGACGCGCGGCTCGCGGTGTCCATCATCGAGACCGCCGCCGCCGGAACCCGTCCCGCGGTGCCGGCCGCCTGTTGCTGCACGTCGCGATGCCTGAGGAAATCGACCTCGGCCCGGAGCGAGGCGAGGCGATCCTCACTGTCGGCGGTCTGGCGGGCGGCGAGATAGTTGCCGAGCCCGAAGAAGACGATGGCGAAGACGATCGCCAGGAATGCGGGAACTGCGCGGCGTTTGGACATGCTTTCTCCAAGTTCGGCAGCTAAATCACTCCGGATTCGCCGGAGCTTACAGCTTTGCCGCCCCGTCAGGGGCTAGCCCTTTTCGCTTGGACTGCGCGAGCGACGACGACGTGCTGGGGATGCCCTGACTGTAAACCGTCAGGAACAGAACGTCAAGCGCAAATCTTACACACTGAACGGGTTAGCGAATGGGTTCGGCATTCCTGATTCGGGGTTCCGGTCACGGCAAATCCGCCGGTTCCACGAGCCGCGAATCGTATCCCGCGCGGATCAGTTCCTGCGCAGCCTCCCAGACGGCGTCGGGCATGTCCTGATGAATCTGGAATCCACGCGCCGGATAGACCCGGATCCGCTGCAGATCGCCGACCATGATGCTGATGACGTCGGCCTCCGACAACGCCTCGTGCGAGTAGCCCGCGAGATACTCGTCCAGCGTGACTCTCGGCGAGGTGACGATCACGCGCGGCTCCGGCCACAGCTTCCGGAACGTCGCGTAACTTCGCCGCTCCATGTAGGGCTTCTGCACAACGATGCACGTCCGGGGATCGATCCCACGCGCGGCCAGCAGCTGCCTCGTGAACAGGATGTTCTCGCCGGTATTGGTGGAGGCGTTCTCGACGAGGATCCTGTCGCCAGGCACGCCCATCTCCCGGGCCACCGCGGCAAACTGATCCGCCTCTGGCTCGGTCCAGAGACGACTCGTAATGGAGCCGAGGCCTCCGGAAAAGATCAGGAGCGGGGCCCATCCCTCCAGCCATAGTCGCGCGCTCCATTCGGCCACGCGGCGGTCGTGGCTGCAGAGCACGAGCATGGCATCCGCCTTCGTGAGCTCGTGATTGAGCAGATGGTAGCGCCAGATGGTTTCGACCAGCGCGTGGATGCGTGCGTTCATCGCGGCGCCGGCTGCGCCCGGCTCGCCGTCAGCGGTGCGCCTCGTCCGGATGGCAGACCTGCTCGATGGCGACCGCGGTCCGCGTGCCTCCAACGACAGGAGAGCCACTCCCGGATGACGCAGCGCATCGCCGTGCCCCTTCTGAACGCGCGCCTTACTTCGACGCCGAGGCGGAAACTTCGCGGACCCAGATGTTCCGGAAGCTGATCGGCGGGCTCGGATCTCCGTGCGCCTGCAGCTTGATCGGCGCCGACTCGTATTTCTTGTACACCGGCGGGCCGATATAGAGCGTCTCGCCCTTGAGCTCGAAGTGGTTCTGGACGAGCACGCCGTTGTGCAGCACGGTCACGTAGGCTGGGGTCTTGACGGTTCCGTCGCCATTGAAGGTCGGAGCGGTCCAGACAACGTCATAAGTCTGCCACTCGCCAGGCTTGCGGCTGGCATTGACGAGCGGAATGGCCTGCTTGTAGATGCTCGCCGCCTGTCCGTTGACGTAGGTCTTGTTGTCGTACGAGTCGAGCACCTGCAGCTCGTAGCCGCTGTCCCCCGTGCCCGTGGACGCGAGGAAGACGCCGCTGTTGCCACGCGCCTGGCCGCTGCCGGTGACCCCTTCCGGAATGCGCCACTCGATGTGCAACTGGTAATTCGTGAAGCTGCGTCTGGTCTCGATGTTGCCCGCGGACTTGTTCACCGTCAGGATCCCGTCCGCCACCGTCCAGCCCGCGGGCGACTTGTCCTTGGTCGCGACCCACTGGTCCAGGTTCTTGCCATCGAACAGCACGATGGCATCGTTCGGGGCGGTGTTGGTGGAGGCGCCAGGCGTGACGACCTTCGGGACCGGCTCCCACACCTCCGTGTCGGCGGGCTTGGGGCCGCCTGCGGGCGGCGCGCCCGTGGCTTGCGGCGGGGCCTGCTGAGCCCAGACGGGTGCCGTCAGGAGGCTGAAAACCGCAACGGCGAGATACCTTGTGGACATCTTGGTCTGCATGGGAGTCTTTGAAATCAGGCTGAGGTTTGGGTTCGTCGAAGGGCATTCTCAGCCGCCGCCGCTCCGCCTGTCAAGAAACCCGCGGTGAGCGCGAGGCGAGACGGTTTGATTGGGGGTGGCCGCCTCCGCCGTCCTACCTGGCGGCGGCGGCGTGCTCCAGGATCAACCCGACGGCGGTTCGCGACGTGAATCCCGTCCAGCGAGGATCATTGCCTGGGGCCCCGGGGGCCGTGTCTCGCGCATCGACGCCGGCCGTGCCCGTCGGGCTCATCTGGAGATACCGGAGCTTGTCCTGCTGACCCTTGAGGTAGAGGTCGAAGTAGGCGGTCGCGAAATGGTCGAGGATGTTGTTCATGCGCACGGTATCCCACACCGGATCCGCGTAGTGCGTGAACGGAAACGACTTGAGCGCCTCCGAATATGCGTATGTTTCGGCAGGCGCGGGGATCGGCGCTCCGGCATTGTGGCCTGCGTTCACGAACGTGAGCAGATAGCGATCCGCATTCACGGCGGCGTTGTAGATCGCCCTCGCCCCCTTCTCGTATCCGGCTATGTCGTCCACGCTCCCGGCAACCAGCATGAGTGGCGTACTGATACCTTTCAACCCTTCCGCATCCCAGAACCCTGCCGGCATGCCCCAGGGCGCGATCGCGATGGCGGCCTTGATCCGAGGGTCGATGCTCTTCCGATATGCGGGGTTCGAGGCCGCGCGCTCGGCGAGCAGCCTGTTCGGAGGAGCTACCTCCAGGGTTTCGCTTGCATCAGTGTATCCACCACCCACCACGTTCACGACGCCGTACCCGCCCATCGAGTAGCCCACGATGCCCGTTCGATCCGCATCGACCAGGCCGCTCAGGAAGCCCTCCCGGGCAGTGCCGAGGCGAGCGATTTCGTTCAGGACGAACAGTTGGTCGAACGCGCGGTTGTACAACGTGCTCGCGAAGCGTTGCTGGTCGTCGTACGTGCTGTCTCTGTGATCGATCGAGACGACGACGAAGCCCTTGCTGGCGAGGTTCTCGCACAGGTGGCTCATCAGGTAGCGGTTGCCCGGATAGCCATGCGAGACGACGATCAAGGGAAAAGGGCCGGCGGACGTCAGCGCCGGTGCATCGCGTACGGCCTTGCCGTGCAGCGTCACCATGACAGCCGGGTCTCGAGTGATCGTGCGGTAGTCGCCGCCCGGGCGTTGACCTGGCGCAAGTGCGGCAGGATACCAGGCCTCCAGCGTCAACGTGCGGTCGTATCTCGCGGTGACGGCTTTGTCTCTGGTGTTCAGAACATCCGGGCGGTTCTTGTCCGTCACGTGGAGCGTGCGCACGCCGATGTCGTGCTCGCCGTACCGTGCGAGCTCCGGCGCAAGTGGCGTGACGAGATCGACCCGGTTCTCCTGCGCCGCCAGTGCCGTGGCGAGCGCCGCACCGACGATTGTAACGAGCAGCAGGCGCCTCAATCTTCCTCTCCCTTCGAACTTACTCTTCGTTGTCGGACAGGACCAGGACGTCCACGGCGAAGACATGCGGTCCCTGCGGCCCTGCTTGAATGCGACGGGAGTACTCGACCGGCTGCCCTTCGCGCAAGGCACCAGTCGGGCCCGCTGAATTCGGGCGAAGCTCCGCGGCTCGAATCCAGAGGTCGTCGAAGAACTCCTCAGACGCAATCTGCCCGTGGCCTTTGTCGGCCGTGAACCAGCGCACGCGCCCTCGCTCGCGCCTGTCGTCCGCAGCCAGCGTCGGCCCCCATTCCTCGACGCCCGGCTCGGGCGGATCGCCAGATTCCCCCGCCTCCGCCGGTTCCTCGAGTCGAATCTCGAGGACATCGCGAATTTGAGGCTGAAAGATCATCTGGGCCCCGAGCACCGCGTTTCCGAGGCCGCTGCTCGTGCCCCGGCGCATCCTCCAGCGGATCCACCCGCGCGCGTGCATCCACGTCGTCACGCGGTGAAATGCGAAAATGAGCAGCACCCCGAACGTGAGCAGATAGAAGCTGTTGATCATGATGGACACCGAGCCACCGGCTGCGGCTCGGCCTGCGTCGGGGAACGCCCGGTGAACCGCCGTACCGCTCGGCGGCGCGGGGAACCAGGCGTTGTTGTTTCGCGCCGCGCCTGCGGGAGGACGTCGGCGCAATCCTGACGTTGCGCCTGCCGGCGGTCCGCTTCCACCTCCCCACGGCGCGCGCGTCGATCGCGACCACTGCGCCGAGCCAGGACGCGAGGTCGGCAGGGTCCCGCACCGCTGGCGTCGCGATGTGCTGGTTCCAGAGGCGCTGCCGTGCGATCCTCATCAGGGCTTGGAGTCGCGCCAGAGCCAGCGAAGCGTGTCGGGAAGGATCGCACGGCCATGCCGGTTGCTGTGGAATCCGTGCCCGAGCTCGAAGCGGTAGTCGTACTTCGCAAACGACAGCGATTTCGCGAGCGTCTGATTGGCCAGCGGCCAGTTGCCGTTCGCGTTGTCGAGATCGTTCTCGCCGTCCTGCAGGAAGACCCGGATCGGCTTCCTGGGGGTCTTGCGGACCAGCGCCTCGTAGTTGTGTCCGCCCTCGCGGAGCGTCGTCCCGCTCGCGATATTCGTGAAGCTGCCAATCCACGAGAGCACCTTGCTGAACTCGTTCGGCCGTTCCCAGGCCACGGTGAATGCGCAGATGCCGCCGCTGCTCGCGCCGGCGATCGCGCGACCCGCCGCGTCGTGGCGCAGCTTCACCGTTTTTTCCACCTCCGGCAGGATCTCCTCCAGGAGGAAGCGTGCATATTGATCGGACAGCGTGTCGTATTCGAAGCTCCGGTTCGGCCGCCCGTCCTTGAAGACCCCGGGCTGGATGAAGATGCCGACGGTGACCGGCATGTCCCCCTTCGCGATCAGGTTGTCCAGGACCGTCGGGACAAAGTCCTTGTAGCCGGAGCCGTCCTGGAACACCATGACCGCGGCGGGCGCTTCCGCCTTGTACTGGGCCGGCAGATACACCCACCAGTCGCGTGCCGTCCCCGCGAAGATCCGGCTTTCCCAGGACGGCATCTGCTTCAGTGCCCCCTTCGGCACCCCGGGACGCTCGCGGCTGTCAGGATGCGCCTCGTACGCCTCGAGCTGGCCGCCTCCGGCGCGCCTGTCGCCCACTTCGTAGTGCCAGGACATCGCGGTCCCATGCGCGAGTGTGGCCACGCCCGCATAGACACTCGTGTCGCCGACGCGAGTAAGCGGCAGGATGAACCCTCCGACGTCGGCCACCACCCGCACGGTTCCACCGTTCGGCGGAGGGACCGGGGCGTCGATCGCCCAGCCGACCGCGAGCTCGTCGATCTTGGGTGCCGCGCCCTTCGTCAGCGCCTCCGGCCCGCCGAAAGAGGTCCGGATCTGTTCCGCGAGCGTCGACGCCTCCGCGCCGGCGGGATGGGTGGACAGCGCGGCATCCAGCGTTTTCGGCGTGAGCGTCTGGCCGTCCGCATTGACCGCCCCCAACACGACGAGAGCCGGGACTACCAGGGTCGACAGTTTCATGGGGCGTCCTTATGTTTGCAGGCCTCTTCCGAACGAATTTCACACCCGGCGAAGCGCATGCCTGGCGATAGCACAGTCCGGCGCGAACACGCGAAACTCTGCTCCCGGTCACACGTTGAACTTGAAGAGCAGCACGTCGCCGTCTGCGACAACGTACTCCTTCCCTTCCATGCGGTACAGGCCTTTTTCTCTCGCGGCCGCGACCGACCCGCACTGCACCAGGTCCTCGTACGCGACCGTCTCCGCCTTGATGAAGCCGCGCTCGAAGTCGGAATGGATCACACCCGCAGCCTTGGGCGCGGTATCGCCCGCGTGAATCGTCCAGGCCCGCACTTCCTTTTCGCCGGCGGTGAAGTACGTGCGCAGGCCGAGGAGATGATACGTCGCGCGGATGAGCGCGCCGATGCCACTCTCCTGAACCCCGAGATCCTGGAGAAACGCCTCGGCTTCGTCCGGCGCCAGATCGACGAGATCGCTTTCGATCTGGGCGCTGATGACGACCGCGTCGCACGCGAGGTGCGTCGTCACGTACTCGCGCACTTCCCGCACGTAACGGTTCGTATCGGCTGTCGCGAGGTCGGTCTCCGTCACGTTGCAGGCGAAGATCGTCGGCTTGTCGGTGAGCAGGAAGAACGAGGCCGAGACGATGCGCTCTTCGGGCGCCAGCTTGACCGTCATCGCCGGCCGGCCCGCATCGAGCGCCTGTTCGATCCGGGCCAGCACGGCCTCCTCGACGGCCGCAGCCTTGTCGCCGCGTTTGAGGTCCTTGCTGACGCGCTCGCGGCGCTTCTTCACGGTCTCGAGATCCGCAAGCATCAGCTCCGTGTTGATGACGTCGATGTCCCGGACCGGGTCAACGGTCCCAGACACGTGATGCACGTCCGCATCTTCGAAGCACCGCACGACCTGGACGATGGCATCCACCTCGCGGATGTGCGTGAGGAACTTGTTGCCGAGCCCCTCTCCCTCGCTCGCACCTTTGACGAGCCCCGCGATGTCCACGAACTCGATCGCCGCCGGGATCACGACCCCGGTCTTGGCAATTTTCTGCAGGGGGGCGAGGCGCGCGTCCGGCACGCTCACGACGCCGACGTTCGGGTCGATGGTGCAGAACGGATAATTGGCCGCCTCCGCATTCCGGGTCCGGGTGATGGCATTGAACAACGTGGACTTGCCCACGTTCGGAAGGCCGACGATTCCAGCTCTCAACATGACGGTATGAACAGGGTCCTTACGCTTGACTCGTTCCCAGTATCCAGTCGCAACGGGTTACTGGTGACTGCGAACTGGTTACTGGCGACTGGGAACTGGCGCATAGCGAATGGCGACCGGGCCTACCACGGCACTGTGCGGTAGTCCTTCAGGAACTGGCCCCAGGCGTGCTCGCCGGTCTTCACGCCCGTGATGATGGGATCGACGATGCGGGCAGCGCCATCGACGATGTCGAGCGGCGGGTGGAAGCGGTGGTCGGCGGCCTTGCGCGCCGCGATCTCGGCGGGATCCTCGTCGGTCACCCACCCGGTATCGACGCTGTTCATGTGAATGCCGTCGGCATGATAGTCCGTCGCCGACGTCCGTGTCATCATGTTCAGGGCCGCCTTCGCCATGTTCGTGTGCGGATGGCGCGTGGTCTTGAACTTCCGGTAGAACTGCCCCTCGACCGCCGACACGTTCACGATGTGCTTGTCGCGCGTCGAGGTCCGCAGCATCAGCGGCTTGAGGCGCGCGTTGATGATGAACGGCGCAATCGCATTCACCAGGTGGACCTCCAGGAGCTCGACCGAAGACACCTCGGCAAGCAGCAGCCGCCACGAATTGCGCCCTCGGAGGTCCACCTGCTGTAAATCCTGATCGAGGCGCCCCGCGGGGAACAGGTCCGTCGCCACGCCGCCTTCGTCCGGCAGCAGCGCCACCTGCGACATCTCCGCGGCATGTGTCAGGCCCGCGGCCGCCGCGACGCGGTCCGCGAGTGCCGTGGGGATCACCAGCGCCGAACCGGTATCCATCGTCACCCGGTCGCCGCGCAGTCCTTCGTAGCGGCCGACGAGCCTGCGGACCTGCTGCGGCATCCCGGCCAGCGATGCGGTTTCCCTGGCCATCATGTGCGCATAAAAACCGGGTGGCCGGCGGACGGTCTGGCATGCGTTGTTGACGATGAAGTCGAGGCGATCGCGCGTCCCCAGCAGCTCGCGGCAGAACGCCTCGACGCTGGGGGTGTGGCGCAGGTCGAGGCCGAAGATCTCGAGCCGGTCCTGCCACTGTTCGAAATCGGGCTCCTGTGCGTAGCGCGACGCCGAGTCACGAGGAAAGCGCGTCGTCACGATCACGTGCGCGCCCGAACGGAGGAGCTTCAACCCAGCCTGGTAGCCGATCTTCACGCGCCCGCCGGTCAGCAGAGCCACCCGGCCGCGCAGATCCGCCAGCTCCGAACGCTTCGCAAAGTTCAGTTCGGCGCAGGCCGGACAGAGCTGGTCGTAGAAATGATGGACGGCGGTGTAGTCCTGCTTGCACACGTAGCAGTTCTGCGCGTCCGCGGACTCCCGGCGCGAGTCCTCGCTCTCGTCGACGGTGACGCCGGCCGGCGGGAGCACGTTCGGGGTTGTGAATACGGTCTGGCGCCGGCGCGTACGAATGCCCGTCTCGGCCAGCACCGTGTCGTCCCGCCGGACTCTCGCGGCTTTGCGGCCACGGATCGTGGCTTTCACCATTCGGCGACGGGCGTTGACGTCGGGGTTGTACACGTTGCCGGCGGCGGCGAGGAGGCGCCGGCGATCCTCCGCCGACACCCCGGCGAGCAGGCCGCGGTCCGCCACAATGGCTTCCAGCAGTGCGGCGGCCGCGCGCAGCTGCCGGCCGAAGTCCGCGCCTGGCTCCAGATGGGGTTGCGGTGGTTCGGTCATGAGCATGCCGCTTCAAGCGTACCCCGAAAGACCACGCTCATGCGCCCGCCGAGGCGAACGGGAGTGATCAAGTTTCAAACTGACCACTACCGGCGAACGCGGAGCTCAGGCTCCGCGTTCAGACGCACGACATCGTTCGACTCCGGAATCACCAGGCTCCTACGTAGCGCGGAGCTTCGCTGCGCGTCACTCCCCGAGCCGCTTCGTATAGAACAGCCAGCGCCCGCCAGGCTCCCGGGCCGCTCCCTCGGCGAAGCCCGCGGCCTCGTACATCTGCTTGGCCCGCGAGTTCGTCTCGTGCACTTCGAGGGTCACCTTGCAGCATCCAAGCTGCGTGCCCTTCAATGCCACCGCGTCGAGCAACTGACGCCCGATGCCTCGACCTCGAAACCCGGCAAGGATCGCCAGGTCGTGGACGTTGATCAGCGGACGTGCGTAGAAAGTCGAAAATCCGACGAAGCAGGTCGCAATCCCGATCGGCCGCCCCTCGACATACGCCAGCAGAATCACCGTCGTTGGATGCTTCCTCAGCCCGGGGACCAAATCCCGCAGCACATCCTCCGGCAGCGGCGCGCCATTCCCCATCGCATCCTCCGCGTACGCAGCAATCAGCGCGACGACGGCAGCCTGGTGGTCCAGACGAGCGAGATCGGCCTGTATGATTTCCGCGGTCACGGTGTGGCGCCGAGTGTGTAGTCCATCTCGTAGGAGTGCGCACCTGCCTCGATCTTGATCGTCATCGTGCCGCTCAGTCCTGTCAGCTGACCGGTTCCGGAGTCCGGGACGACGTGAATGGTCAGGCGCGGCTCGCCGCGGGTCATCGTGCCGCTGTGCTGGAGCGTGAAAGATCCCGCATGGCCATGAAGAGTTCCAGTGACGCGTTCGATGGCCACGTAACCGGCGGAATTTTTGACCGCCGTTCCCGCGGACAACATCTCGCCCGTGCTCGAGCCGTCCAGATCGCCGCGAAACTGTTTGCGAAGGGACATGCGGCCGAGGAGGGTCCCCTCCGCCGTGTCGTCCAGGACGAGCGGGGCGATCTCGACCTCGAACGTTCCAGCTGCACGACGACTCAATCTGGCCTCCTCAGCGCGCGAACCGATTCTCGTGGTCGTGACGACCTGGCCGACGTGGCGCTGGGTGTGCTCAGCGGCATGAAAGAGCAGGCCCAGGACAGTCGAGGGCAGCTGCGCGCGGCCGACCCCGCGTGAATCGAGGAGCGTCTCCGGGCTCGTGGATCGGAGCTGGGCGAGCGCCACTTCGACGCCGGCATCGAACAACGCCAGCAGGTTACGGCCGGCACCAGCCGCCAGGTCCGGTTCGGCCTCATCCGCAAGCGCGTCGCGCTGAGCCGGGGACAGGGCCTCGCCCCGGGCGTATGTCAGGAGCCGATCCAGACTGCCGGCGGCATGGCGCACATGGTACCCGACGGACGCGGCCGCGTGCGGCTGCGTCCACAGCTCCTCGGTACTCAGGTCGCCAACGTGGGCGTGCAACTCTTCGCGGCACTGCAACAGACAGTGTGCCACCGGCTGCAGCAATGGCGGGATGCCCGGCACCGGCCCGCGGAGCCACACTTCGGGTAACGGCGGGTTTGGCATCGCACGACTATATACGTGACCCCTCAAAAGGATTGAAGAGCCGGTCGCGGCGCGGCTAAGAGGGGCGTCGTGCGCGGTTCCGCAGAGAGAACGTCATCTCAACCACGATGAGTACCGGGACAGCTTCATCCCCCTTTCTGCCAGGCTCGAACCTCCACTGCTTCATGGCCTTTACAGCCTCCTGATCCAACCCGTGGACTGAATCAAGCGAATGGGTCACTTCGATCCTCCCCACCCTGCCGTCTTTCGTGACGATGACCTCCATGACAACGAGCCCCTCGATGCGTTCAGCCATCGCCGATTTCGTGTACTTCGGCTTGACCTCACGCGTGACTCTGGGGCTCGTCACGACCGGCGCCGGTGCGGTCCCGTTATCCTGCGCGCCAGCCGGCCACGTCACCCCGACCGTCCAGCCCGCCACAAGGAACAGGGCGATCCATCGCATGTGATCCTCCTTTGCCACTCGGTGGCCATGGCTGACGCGCTGCGCCGGCTGGCTTCCGTCGTGCCCAGCGTCGCGTGCACCTGCGCTCCCCAGGTCTCTCGGATTCGGGATGACGAAACAGCCGGACTCGTCGAGCCGGTGGAACCGCTCGCGTTGCGCGCCCGGATTGGACAGGGAAAACGGCTCCCTTCATTCCCCCACCCGAGCACGATCGACGGAGCGAACCCGCCACGGGAGAATCCCCCACGTTCGGGTCCTGTGCTCACGATAGTCCGGGTAGCGCGAGCTGCTCGACATTGTCACTCTCCGCGCCTTCCACGAGCTGCCGGCACCTCGTACGAGAGCAGTGCGATCCCGCTCGGCAGGATCCTGCTGCCGGACAGGCGCAGCGGACCGGAGTCTGCACCCGGCGGAAGCACGGGACGCCCTTCGCCCAGCAGGATGGGCATGACGGCCAGCTCCACCGAGTCGACGAGGCCGGCATCGAGGAGGCTGCGGAACAGCACGCCCCCACCGAACAGCCAGATGTCCTTGCCGGCTTCTTCTTTCAGCGCGGCAATCTGTTGCGAGATGTCGCCGTGGAAGACCACCGCTCCGGGGTAGTCCGTCGCGGTCAGGGTGCGCGAGACGACCACGAGTTTCATGCCGAAGGCAGGGGCATCGGCACCCTGCGCCCGCAGATTGTCGAAGGTCCGTCGTCCCATCACGAGCGTGTCGAACTCGCGAAACAGGGCGGCGAAATCGACCGTCGGATCCATGACGATCCAGTCGTACTCCCCGCCGGGTCGCGCGATGAACCCGTCGAGGCTGACCGCGACGTTGTAACGGAGACGTCTCATCGCTGCTGGCCTTCCCGCAGACTGCCGTCCGCGCCGGCCCGCTCGGCGCCCGACTGCCGTGGCACGCCGATCAGGTAGGTGAGGTGGCCCGGCGTGGCGCCAATCGGCACGCGCCCGGCGGTCCACTCATAGTGGCCGCCGACGGCGGCGGCGAAAGACTCGAGCTCCGACGCCGTGTAGGCCCTCAGCTGCGAGACGATGCCGTCCCACCAGCACGTGACCGGGACGAGCGGCAGGAGGTAGGTCCACAGCAGCCGCGGCCAGGTGAAAGGCCGGATGAACGGGCTGGCCAGCAGCACGAAGACGGGGGTGAACAGCAACGGGATGATCGTAGCCATCCGCCGCTCCGCAATCTCGAAGATCGCGATGGGCTGGAGGGCCGCCACCGAGGACTGCAGCACGGCGGTCGCGGCCTGCGGGCCGAAGTGGTGGAAGGCGTTGAACATCGTCCTCAGGCCTTTGATCGCCGCCGGGACGGCGGTCGCGTCAATCGGATCCGCGACGAACGACACCTGCGGATGCTCAGCCGACAGTCTTCGGAACGCCGGCAGGTTGGGGTACTTGTCCGTCAGCGTGAAGTGCACAGGGCCGATATCGGTCGAGAGCTCCTCGACGAGAGCCGCGACAGGCCCGCCGCCACCCGAGCAGAGATCGACGACCTCAGTCATCCCCGATTCCAGGAGAGCGCGGCGCAACAGCGGGACCACGGGCCGGTGCAGTTCGAACCGCACCTCCATCAAGCGCAGATAGTCCGTCGCCAGGTCGCGGATCGGCCGGGGAAACCACGGCAGATCTTCGAGCTCGAACAACTGGAGCCGAGGCAGCGCCACGGGAGCCCCCTCTTTTAGATCCTCTGAAAGTTCTTCTCGATCTCGCGCCTGCTGATCCGGAGAACGACGGGACGACCGTGGGGGCACACGCTCGAATACGCCGTGCGGCGGAGCTCCTCGAGAATGTAATGCATCTTTTCCATCGTGAGCGGATAGTTCGCCTTCACGGCGGCGTGGCACGCCATGGTGGCGGCAATGCCCCGGAGCGCATCCTCGACGCGCGACCCGCGGTCGAGCCCCTCGAGATCGTCGGCGAGGGCGCGAACGGCCGCCTCGCAATCCGACGGATCGAGCACGGCCGGCACTGCGGACAGCCGCACGCTGCTGCCCCCGAACTCCTCGACTTCGAGGCCGAACCGCTCGAGGGTGGCCGCATGGGGCGCGAGCGCCTGCCGCTGCGCCTGCGACAGTTCGATGAGCATCGGGGTGAGCAGGCGCTGGCTCGGCAGCCGGCCGGCGGTGAGCTTTTCCATCACCTGTTCGAAGAGCACCCGCTCGTGGGCCACGTGCTGATCGATGATCGCAATCCCCTCGTCGTCGATCGCCACGATGAACGTGTCGCGGAACTGGCCCAGGGGAATCATCGGACGGATATCCGCCGGGGCACCCTGGCCAGGGGCCTGCGCCGACGCACGTGCGATCGCGTCCGGAATCATCGTGGCGAGCCCTCCCGCGCCGGCGGCGGCGGTCTGCGCGGAGGCCGGCTCCATCAGGTTCCGCCACGGGCCCATGGGCTCGGAGGACCAGCGGTTCCCGACCGTGGCGCCAGCGAGCACCCCGGGGATTGTCATCGGCCGGGGCTCGGACGGATGCGCGTCGGACGACGTCAGGTGCAGTTCAGGCGCTCTCCCCTGCCCCAACGCCTCCCCGAGCGCGCGACGGATCACCTCGTGCACGAGTGACTGCTCGAGGAACCTGACTTCCGCCTTCGTCGGGTGCACGTTGACGTCGATGCGGTCCGGCGGGATCCTGATGAACAGGTGCACCTCCGGGCTTCGTTCCTTGATCGTGGCGACGGTGTAGGCGTCGGCAATCGCGTGGGCGATCGTGCGGTCCTTCACGATTCGCCGGTTGACGAACACGTTCTGGGCCCCCCGTACGGGACCCTGGTCGCCCAGTGCGGCAATGTATCCGTGAATCTGCAGTCCTGCCGCGTCCTTGCGAACCTCGATCAGATCGAGCCGTTCTCCGAACAGCTGGAAGAACCGCTCCGCCGGTCCCCTCGCGGGGGGGCACTGCAACAGCCGGCGTCCAGTGCCGCCCGCGCCTGGAGCGGCGGATGCCCCGCTCGTGAGGGCGAACCCGACCTCGGGATAGCACAACGCGATTTGGGTCACGAGCCTCGAAATCTGGGACGCTTCGGCGGTGTCCGATTTGAGGAACTTCTGCCGCGCGGGCAGGTTGTAGAAGAGGTCCGCTACCTCGATGCAGGTGCCCTCGGGAGCTCCGACTTCCCGATCCGACACGACCGTGCCACCGTTGACCCGGATCTCCGTGCCGGTGGCGCTTCCGCGCGCGCGTGTGCGCAGCATGAAATGCGACACGGACGCGATGCTCGGCAGCGCCTCCCCTCGGAAGCCCAGCGTGCGAATCGCCCCGAGGTCTTCCGGGCTCGCGATTTTGCTGGTGGCGTGCCGTTCGAGCGCGAGCCGCGCATCCTCTGCGTCCATCCCCTCGCCGTCGTCCTCGACACGCAGCAGTCTCTTGCCGCCGAGCTCAATCGCGATCGCGATGCGGGTCGCGCCGGCGTCGATGGCGTTCTCGAGCAGTTCCTTGACGACTGACGCCGGACGTTCGACGACTTCGCCGGCGGCGATCTGGTTGGCGAGGTGAACGGGGAGTCGGTGGATGCGGGACATGAATCTGGTCTCACGTGCAGCGTGCAACGTGCGACATCGAACGCGCAACGAGCAACGTCAAATCCAGTCCTTGCTGCGGAAGAACACGAGCATGACCCCTGAGATGCCGAACATCATGGCCATGACCCACCAGAACTGAGCCTCTTCGCCGCCCGGGAAATGCGGGAGGGGGACGTTCATCCCGTACACCCCCGTCAGCACGGCCAGAGGCATGGCGAGGGTCGTGAACACGGTGAGCACCTTCATGACCTGGTTCAGCTGGTTCGAGACCGCGGACAGGTGCGCGTCCAGGATGCCGGTGATGCGGTCCTGGAAGAACATCGCTTCGTCCGAGAGCCTCACGAGATGATCGTGCACGTCGCGGAAACGGTAGGCCAGCTGCTCGTCGATCATCGGGAACTCACGGCGCGCGAGCCGGCCGATGGCATCGCGCTGCGGCATGACCACCTGGCGAAGCGACGCGACATCCTTCTTGAAATCGAGGATCTGCCGTGCGAGCTGGGTATCCGGCCTGTCGAACACTTCCTCTTCGAGCGTGTCGAGCCGCTCCTGCAACTTGTCGACTTCCGGGCGATAGTTGTCGACCATCGTGTCGATAATCCGGTGCAGGAGCACGCCCGGACCTTCTCCGAGCACGCGGTCGTTCCGGGTGCAAATCGCGCCGACCTTGCCGATCGATCGGGAGACGCCCGGGTGCACGGTGACGAGATACTGCGCTCCCAGGAAGAAATCGATGTCCTTGGTCCGGAAGCAGTGTTCGCTGGCGTTGAAATCGATGCCGTGGAGAATCAGGTAGAGGAAATCGCCGTACGACTCGATCTTAGGATGGTGACTTTCGCTGAGCGCGTCCTCAACGGCGAGATCGTGAAAGTGGAACACGTCGGTGAGGATGCGGGATTCCTCCGGTGTGGGACGGTCGAGGTCGACCCAGACCCACACGCCGCTCTCCGGGGAGAGCCAGGCGGGGTCCACCCGGTCGACGCACTGGGTGGCCCCCCCTTCGTGTCTGTAAATCGTGATCAATCCCCGGCCTTGATCGCGAGCGCCGCCTGAGCCGCGGCAAGCCTGGCGACCGGCACGCGATACGGCGAGCAGCTCACGTAATCGAGCCCCACCTTTTCGAAGAAGTGGATCGACGTGGGATCGCCGCCGTGCTCGCCACAGATGCCAAGCTTCAGGTTCGGACGCGTGGCGCGGCCTTTCGTGACCGCGATCGCGACGAGCTGGCCGACGCCGGTGGCGTCGATCGTCGCGAAGGGGTTCTTCTTGACGATCTCCAGTTCCTCATAGTGCGGGAGGAAGGACCCGGAGTCGTCGCGCGACATCCCGAGGCCTGTCTGCGTGAGGTCGTTGGTGCCGAAGCTGAAGAATTCGGCAGACTGGGCGATCTCGTCGGCGGTGAGGGCGCCGCGCGGGATCTCGATCATCGTGCCGACCATGTAGGTGAGCTTGACCTTCTGCTCGCTCTGGACCTCGCGGGCCGCCTGATGGACCACCTCGATCTGCAGGTCGAGCTCCTTCTTGAACGCGACCAGCGGGATCATGATCTCCGGCCGGACCTTGATGCCTTCCTTCTGGACGATCGCCGCCGCCTCGAACACGGCGCGCGCCTGCATCGCCGAGATCTCGGGGTAGCCGATCCCGAGGCGGCAGCCGCGGAACCCGAGCATCGGGTTGAACTCGTGAAGGCCCTCGACCCGCTGGTGAATCCGCGCCGCCGGCACCCCGATCTTCTTGCCCAGCTCCTCCTGCTGCTCCCTGGTGTGTGGCAGGAACTCATGCAGGGGCGGGTCGAGGAAGCGGATCGTCGCGGGGTAGCCCTTCAGGGCGCGGAAGATGCCGGCGAAGTCGTCGCGCTGGTACGGCAGCAGCTTGGCCAGCGCGGCCTTCCGCTCCTCGAGCGTCTCAGCGAGGATCATCTCGCGCATGGCGTCGATGCGGTCGCCCTCGAAGAACATGTGCTCCGTGCGCGTCAGGCCGATCCCGACAGCGCCGAACGCCACGGCGTTGGCCGCCTGCTCGGGCGTGTCCGCGTTGGTCCGCACGCTCATCCGCGTGGCGTCGGCGCACCACTTCATCAGCTGCTGGAAGTTCTTGAACTTCTCGGTCTTCCTGGCTCCTTCGTGGCCGTCGATCAGGCCGGCCACAATTTCCGAGGGCGCCGTCTTGACCTGGCCGGCGTAGACCTTGCCGATCGTTCCGTCGATCGACATCCAGTCGCCTTCCTTGTACGTCCGGCCGTCGACCGAGACGGTCCGCGCCTGGTAGTCGACGTTGATCGCCGCGGCGCCGCAGACGCAGACCTTGCCCATCTGCCGCGCGACCAGCGCGGCGTGCGACGAGACGCCGCCCCGCGCCGTGAGAATGCCCTCGGCCGCGATCATGCCGCGCAGATCTTCCGGCGACGTTTCGACGCGGACGAGCAGCACCTTCTCGCCCTTGTCGGCGGCCGCCACGGCGCGCTCGGCGTTCAGATAGATCTTGCCGGAGGCCGCGCCGGGCCCCGCGGGCAGCCCGGTGGCAATCGCCTTCGCCTTGGCCACTTCCGCCAGATCGAACACGGGCGCGAGCAGCTGTTCCAGCTGATCGGCCGGGTTGCGCATCACCGCGGTCTTCCAGTCGATGAGCTTCTCCTTGTACATGTCCACGGAGAACTTCAGCGCCGCCATCGCGGTCCGCTTGCCGTTGCGCGTCTGCAGCATGTAGACGACGCCGTCCTCGATGGTGAACTCGAAGTCCTGGACGTCCTTGAAATGCTTCTCGAGCGTCTGGCGGATGCGCTCGAGCTCGGCGTAGGCCCGCGGCATCGCCTTCTTCAGCTCGGCAACCGGTTCCGGCGTGCGCACGCCGGCGACGACGTCCTCGCCCAGCGCGTTGATGAGGAACTCGCCGTAGAACTCCTTGACGCCGTTCGCCGGATTGCGGGTGAACGCGACCCCCGAGCCGGAGTTCTCGCCGGTGTTGCCGTAGACCATCGCCTGGACGTTGACGGCGGTCCCCCACTCGGTCGGGATGTTGTACTTGCGCCGGTAGACGATGGCCCGGTCGTTCATCCACGATCCGAACACCGCGCCGACGGCGCCGAGCAGCTGATCCCAGGGCGAGCTCGGGAACTGCTTGCCCCCCCGCGCCTTGACCAGGGCCTTGAAGCGGACGACCAGTTCCTTGAGATCGTCGACGGTCAGCCTGGTGTCGTCGATGTCCTCGTGATAGCGGTCGTGCTTGAGGCCGTGGATCACCGTCTCGAACGGATCGTGATCCTCATCCGCCCGCTTCTGCACGCCGAGCACGACATCGCCGTACATCTGGACGAAACGGCGGTAACAATCCCAGGCAAAGCGCGGATTCCCCGTCTTGGTCGCCAGCGCCTCGACGGTCTGGTCGTTCAATCCGAGGTTGAGGATCGTGTCCATCATGCCGGGCATCGAGTCGCGCGCGCCGGAGCGCACCGACACCAGCAACGGGTTCTTCAGGTCGCCGAACGTCGTGGCGGTCTGCTGCTCGAGGGCGGCGACGCCGCTCTCCATCTCGTGGCGCAGCGTCGGCGGATACGTCCGCCTGTTCGCGTAGTAGTAGGTGCAGACCTCGGTCGTGATCGTGAACCCGGGTGGAACCGGCAGCCCGATACGGCACATCTCGGCGAGGTTCGCGCCCTTGCCGCCGAGCAGCGGCTTCATCGATCCGTTCCCGTCCGTTTTTCGGCCGAAGAAGTAGACGTACCGGCGCTGGGCCCTCCCCGCGGCCTGCCGTCCGGCGGCCGCATTGCGTGTGCCAGGCTTCGCGGCCGGCGCTGCCTTCTTCGATCCGGGGCCCCCGGCACGCGTGCTGTGCGCGCTGGGGCGGGACGTGGTCTTGCGTGCGAGCTTCTTCGCCATTCGAGTGCCTACTCCGTCTGAGGAATGATTTCCGAAATGTCCGCGAGATGCAGAATGAGGTCGCGCAGATCCGCCATGAGTGTCAGCCGCGCGTTCCGGATCCGCACGTCGTCCGCCATGACGAACACCTCGGTGAAGAACCGGTCGACGGCCGCGCGCAGGCCGGCGATGTCGACGAACGCGGCCCTGTAGTCGCTGCGGCCGACCGCGCGCTCGATGCGGGGCCGCCGGAGGTCGAGGGCGTCGAGCAGGGCGCGCTCCGCCGGTTCGACGAGCGCCTCGCGGTCGAGCGGGCTGTCGTCGCCGAGCTCCCGGGCGATGTTCTTGACGCGCTTGAACAGGACGGCGAGCGCCTGGAAATCCTCGGATGCGCGCATCCCCTGGATCGCCTCGGCGACCCGGCGCGCGCGCAGGGGGCTGACGTCGTCACCGGGCGTGGCGGCGCGCACCACCTCGCCCGCGAAGCCCCGGTGTTCCAGCGCGAACCGGACGCGCTCGATCGCGAACGCCAGCGTGGCCCTGGCCGCCTCGGCGGTCCACGGCCCCGTGGTGTCGGGCGCGTGCGCCGCGGCCCGGGCAAGCAGCGGGCCGAGCCAGATTTCCCGGTCGATGCCCGTCAGCTCGGGGAGGTCCATCAGAATACGGACCGCGCCCTGCGCCTGCCGGCGGAGCCCGAACGGATCCCGGGATCCCGTCGCCCGCTCCCCCGCCCGCGACAGCGACACGAACGTGTCGAGCTTGTCCGCGAGCGACACCGCCGCCCAGGTGGTCGCCGCCGCCCCGAGTTGCTGGCGTGACGGCGGGCCGTCGGCCTCCACGCCCACGGGAAGATAGTGGTGGTAGATCGCCTTCCACACCGCCTCGGGGAGGCCCTCCTCCCTGGCGTAAATCCCCCCCATCGTGCCCTGCAGCTCGGTGAACTCGAACACCATGTCGCTCGTCAGATCGGTCTTGGCCAGCCGCGCGGCCGTTCCGGCATCCGTGGCGTCTGCCGGCTGTCCGAGCGGCTCGGCGGCGATCCATGCCGCGAGCGCGGAAATCCGCTCCGCCTTGTCACGATAGCTGCCGAGCTTCTTGTGAAACAGCAGCGTATGGAGCCGATCGAGCCTCGACTCCAGCGTGGCCTGGCGATCGGATTCCCAGAAGAACTTCGCATCGCGCAGCCGCGCCGTGACGACGCGTTCGGCATTCTTCGCGATGACGCGCTCGTCCGCGGGGCGGGTGTTGACGATCGCCAGGAACGCTTCCTTGAGATCCCCCCCGTCCGTCACGACGGGAAAATAGTGCTGATGATGGACGAGCGTGGTCGTCAGCACCTCGTGCGGGAGGGCCAGGAACGCGCGGTCGAAAAATCCGGCCACGACGCCCGGGTACTCGACGAGATCGGCGACTTCCTCGAGCAGCGCCGCGTGCGGCTTCAACTGTACGCGCCCCCCGAGCCGACGCGCGTGCGCCTCGAGATCGCGGGCGATGCGATCGCGGCGTTCGGAATGTTCGAGGACCACAAAGTGCTCGGCCAGCCGTGCCCGGTATTCATCGAAGCTCCGGACCTTGACGGATCTCCCGGCACGTCCGCTGGTCGCCAGGACGCGGTGCCCGTACGTCAGGGCGCCGGTTTCGATGTCGAGAACCTGCGGGCCGGCCGCGCCCGGCGTACGCCCGATGGTGAACGGCACGACGCGTCCGCCATACAGGAACAGGAGCCAGCGGATCGGGCGGCCGAACAGCAACTCTCCACGGCCGTCGTCGAGCTTCGCGTCCCAGTGCATCTGCTTCGGGAACGCCAGGTCGCGCAAGACGGCGCCAAGCAGTTCCGGAAGCGTATCGACGGCGCTCTTCCCGCGGTGCCGCTTGTGGCAGGCGAGGTACTCACCCTTCGGGGTCGTCACGCGCGAGAGCTCCTCGAACGCGACGCCCTGCTTTTTCGCGAAGCCAAGCGCCGCAGGCGTCGGCTTCCCGTCCGGGCCGAATGCCGCCGAGACGGGCGGGCCGCTGATCGTCTCGTCGAAATCCTCTTGCCGCTCCGCGATTTTCTCGACGCGTGCGGTCAGGCGCCTGGGAGTGCTGAAGCTTTCGATGGGCACGCCGGGGGCCGCAATCCGGAGGGCGGCCAGTCGCGCACCCACGTGCTCTGCCAGCTGCCGCGTGAGCGCGGGCATCCAGCCGGCTGGCAGCTCCTCGACCCCGATCTCGATGAGCAGTTCTCTATCCATTCGAAGACCGCGCCTCCGGCCGATCTTCGCCCACCCAGTACTTCGCAATCGCCACGGCCATCTGCCGGACCCGCAGGATGTAGGCCGTTCGCTCCGTGACGCCGATGCCACCGCTCGCGTCGAGCAGGTTGAACATGTGCGAGCACTTGAGACAATAGTCGAGCGCCGGGAGCGCAAGGCCGCTCCGCAAGAGGGTCTGCGACAACCCGTAGTACTGGTCGAACAGGTTCCGGTGCACCGCGTGGAGCTCGGCGGCCGGCATGTCTATCTGCCCGAAGGCGTACCTGGACTGCTCCACCTCGTCCCGATGGCGCACCTCGCGGTACGTCACGCCAGGGGCCCATTCGAGATCGAACACATTGTCGACATCCTGGAGCGCCATCGCGAACCGCTCGAGCCCGTACGTCAGCTCGACGGAAATCGGCGCCAGATCGACGCCGCCCGCCTGTTGAAAATATGTGAACTGCGTAATTTCCTGCCCATCGAACAGCACCTGCCACCCGATGCCCCAGGCGCCGAGCGTCGGGGACTCCCAGTTGTCCTCTTCGAAGCGCACGTCGTGCGCGCGCAGTTCGATCCCGCACGCCTCGAGACTCTGGAGATAGAGATGCTGCACGTCGTCAGGCGCCGGTTTCAGAATGACCTGGAACTGCTGGTGCTTGAAGAGCCGGTTGGGATTCTCGCCGAAGCGTCCGTCGGCGGGGCGCCGGGATGGCTGGACGTACGCGACGTGCCAGTGCGAGGGCCCGAGCACCCGCAGAAAGGTCTCAGGGTGCATCGTGCCGGCTCCCATCTCGATGTCGAGCGGCTGCTGAAGGAGACAGCCTCGCGAGGCCCAGAACTCGGAGAGCTTGAAGATGAGTTGTTGCAGTGTGACCATTCGTATAAGGCGTTCAGCTGCCAGCTTCCGTTACAAGACACAGCGGTTCCTGCTTGGAGTGCTGGGAGCTGGGAGCTGGACGCCTTTCAGCGTCGCATCTCCCGCAGCACCCGCGCAGACTTCAAGTCCTTCTCCAGGTGCAGCGTCAGGAGCCGGCGGTGCACGGCCTCGAGCTCCCGCGCGGCCCGGTCCCCGAGGGGCAGCGACTCCAGCGCCTCGGGCGCCGTCGCACCTGCTGCCTTCAGGAAGCGCAGCGCCTCCACGCCCACCGGCGCGCCACCAGCCGGCGCACACGTCCGGCACACGAAAATATCGTCTCTCGCCGGCATGACCGCGCCGCCGCCGAGCGGCTCGCCGCAGCCGGGACAGGCGCCGAGCGCGGGGTAGACCCCCTGCAGGCGCAGGATCCAGTACTCGAAATACCGGGCAAGCGCATCGACCGGCACACCGCTGGCGATGGCCTCCGTCACCGACGAGCCGAGCCGGTACAACCGCTCGTCCGCGTGCGCCTCAGGCGCCCACTCATCGATCAGCTCGGCAAAATACCCCACATGCCCGAGCGCATCGCCGCTCGAACCCGACAGCGGCGACCGGGTGAGCTCCACGTAGTTGATGCGGACGAGGTCGCGCTGCTCGCGCTCGTAGTACGCCACGCCGGCGCGCGTCATCGGCTCGAGGGCGCCAATGAACTTCGATTTCGCCTTGCGGGCCCCCTTCGCGACCCCTCGCTTCTTGCCGCGGTCGCGCGTCAGGAACACCACGATCCGATCGGACTCGCCCAGCTTGTAAGTACGAAGAATCAGCGCTTCGGACGTGTAAACGGGCATTCGGATGTCAGCCTGCCAGGCAACCTGTGGGCTCCCGCACTGCAGCCACCCATTCTACCCCGGCTGGAGCAGGTACTTCAGCATCACGGTCGCCAGCCCCAGGAACGAGAAAAACCCGAAGACGTCCGTCAGCGTCGTGATGAACACCGCTGACGCGAGCGCAGGATCCACCTTCATCGCGCGCAGCGCCAGCGGAATGACCGTTCCGGCGGTCGCCGCCACGAACATGTTGATGACCATCGCCATCGCCAGGATCAGGGCGAGCACGCGGTCCCCGCTGAACAGCCACACCACCACCGCGCCGACGAGGCCGCAGGCGATGCCGTTCCCCACGCCGACGGCGGCTTCCTTGAACAACGCCTTGCGCGAGTTGCTCCACGTGAGCTCGCCAAGTGCGATTCCGCGGACGATGACGGTCAGCGTCTGCGTCGCGGCGTTGCCTCCCATGCCCGCGACGACCGGCATGAACACCGCGAGCGCCACGACCTTGTCGATGGTCCGCGCGAACAGCGCGACCACCGACGCCGCCAGGAATGCCGTCGCCAGGTTGACGATGAGCCACGGCAGGCGCTTCCGCAGCGAATCCCACGCGGAGGTGAAGACGCGATCGTCGCCGGCGACGCCCGCAAGACGATAGACGTCCTCGGTCGCCTCGTCCTTGATGACGTCGATGACGTCATCCACGGTGATGACGCCGACTAGCTTGTTCTCTTCGTCGACGACGGGGATCGCGAGCAGGTTGTAGGAGGCCACCTGCCGCGCGACCTCCTCCTGGTCCATGTCCGCGCGCACGCTGATCAGATCCGTCGTCATGATCCGCTTCAGCGGTGTCTCGGGCGAGACGAGCAGCAGCCGTCGAAGAGAGACGACGCCGACAAGATGCCGGCGGGCGTCGATCACATAGAGATAGAAGACCACCTCCACGTCACGGGAGCCCTGGAGCGCGACGATCGATTCCCCCGCGGTCATGTCCTCGGCAAGGGCGAAGACCTTCGGGTTCATGATGCGCCCGGCGGTCTGCTCCTTGTACTCGAGGAGTTCGCCGACATCCCCGCCCGCCGGACGCTTCTGCACGAGCTCCAGCACCGACGCGGAGAGATCTTCGGGCAGGTAGTCGATGAGCGCCGCGGCATCGTCCGACGGCAGGTCCTGCAGCAGCTTGCCGATCTCTTCGGCGGAGCGTTCGGCGAGCAGCGCGGCGCCCGCCTCGGGACCGAGCTCGCTCAGCCCCTCCATCGCCAGCCGGCTGTTGCGATCCGCGAGGACCGAGAAGGCGGTGTGGCGCTCCCGCTGCGGCAGCTCCGAAAACAGTTGTGCGAGATCCGCGGGATGCTGCTTCTGGAGCAGGTTCACCAGGTTGGCGGTCGCCCCCATGCGCATGAGGCGCTTCACGGAGTCGAGCACGACATCGAGCTTGCGCTGGGGCATAGGACAATCCGTGGCTATGAGTGGGAACCTCTCAATTTAACACATCATCCTGGGCGCGTTCCTGCTGGTGACGGACAAAAAAACATGGCGGCCCCTGGGCCGCCATGTTTTTTGTACCGATCGGCGAGTTGCGCGCGTCCGCTACCGCGCCCCCTCTTCCGGGCTCCGGATACCGGACTTGCGGAAGTGGTGCTCCTCCGGCGCCACGAACAGCGAGGCGTCGGGCTCGGCGCGGACGATGTTGACGAGGCGATAGACCGTGTCTCCGGTTCGCGGGTCGCTGTGCTTCGTGAGCACGAGGACCTTGAGGTCGGACGAGAACCACTCTTCCGACACGACCTTGAGGGGCTGCAGGTTCCCGATGGCGCCGGACGGGATCGTCGTCGTGGTCAGGCTGCCGGTGGCGGCCAGGCCTTCGATCGTCGACGTGCCAAGGTCTTCGCGGACCGTCTGCCCCTCGGGCGGGCCGTCACCGGAGGCCCGCCGCTGGATCATGAAGCCCTCGGTTTTCGCGCGCGCTTCCGCGTCGGCCTTCATCCCGGTGATCATTCTGTTCTCGTCAACGACATCGCCTTCGGCGAAGGCGCCCGCGTTGACCTTGTACTCCACGACCGGCGGAGGCCCCTCACGCCGTGACACGATCATCGTATCGACCTTCGCGACGGACTCGCGTCCGCCCAGCTCGAACACGTAATTCGTACCCGTCTGCGGGTCCACGATGAACGTGCTTTCGACGGCGCCGTTCTCGCCAATCTGATCCCGGCGGGTCCGGCCTTCGCTGTCGCGATACACCCGGGTCGTCACCTTGTGGTTGATGCGGTTGCCGTCGGACAACACCTGGGTGGACTCCGTGACGGCCTCCGCCGAGTACGGTGCGCCGACCGTGGTCCGCGTCTCGACCGGCATTCTCTCCCGCATCTTCCCGACGATTCTCATCTGCCCGTCGCGCAAGGCCGCCTGCTCCGCCGATTGCTTGTCGGAGGATTCCTGTCTGATACGAACGAGTTCGGTCGTCTGCGCCGCCACCGGGGCCGCACACACGGCGAGCAGCAGAACGGCGAGTACATGATTTTTCATTGTCTGCTCCGTGAAGATGACGAGGGGTTCGACGAAACGTTCACGATACGTATGGCCCGGGGTTCGCCGTCCTGGCCGACCAGCAGGTCCGCCTGGACAGGGCTTCGCCCCCTGGCCGCGGAGATGTCCACACCGAAGGCGGCCAGTGACGAGAGTTGCAGGTCCATCCGGACAATCGAGCCACTCTCGAACGTCGGCAGGCCGGCAGCTCCCGGCAGCGAGACGAAGGCGGCCGACTGATCCACCGGCGAGGTTCGGCGGGGACGGAGACGGGGATGAGGCCTCGTCAGGGCGACGCCTCCAGCCGCCGACGGCTGGACTCCGCGCGTGGCATCCGCGACAGCGGAAGCGCTCAGAGGCACCGGCGGGCGACTTCGCACATCCGACACGGGCCGCTCCGCCGCGGACCGCGGCGTCAGGCGATCACCGTGCCGTCCACGCCAGGCCACCCCACCGGCGGTGACGGCGATCAGGGCCGCCGCGGCAGCGACCCAGCGCACCCGCGCACGCGGGCTCCGGTCGGAGGCCTGCGCGTGGTGCCTCGCGAAGGCTTCCAGCAGCCGCCGTTCCATCGCCGCCACACGCTCGGGACTCATGACCTCGCCGGAATCAGCGGCGGGCAGAGCGTCGTTCGGGCCAGTCATACCAGGCACCTCGTTCCGGGTCTGCCGCCGGGAGCGTCGGCGCGCAACTTTGCCGCGAGCAGCGCACGCCCCCGGTGCAGCCTGGACCGCACCGTGCCGACGGCGCACTCCAGAGCCGCGGCGGCATCGACGTAATTCAGTTCCTGCAGATCGCACAGCGCGATCACCTCGCGGTAGTGCAGCGGCAGCGTGAGCAACGCGTTGTGCAGGTCTCGAATCTGCTCGGCCTTGCCGATGGCCTCGAGCGGATGCGGAGCGTCGTCGTCCAGATCGATCTCAGGCTCGCCTTCGTCGCCTTGCGACAGCGCGACCAGCCTGCTGTCGCGCGCCAGGCGTCTCCGTGCGTGATTTCTCGCGATTCCGCAGAGCCATGCGAATACGCCCGAGCGGCCCGGCTCGTACCGGCCGGCCTCCCCGATGAGCGTGAGGAATGCCTCCTGCGTCACATCCTCGGCGGCCGCGGGCGTTCCGACGAGGTGGAGGGCGAACCTGTAGACCTGCGGCTGCCTGCGCCGAAACAGCGTCGTGAACGCTGAGGCGTCCCCCGCTGCGATCTGCCGCAGCAGTTGATCGTCACCGACTCCGCCGGCCAGGGGATCGGAAGTCATACGATGCAGGATTCGACGCCCACACCGGGTATTCGGTTTGACGGCAGGGAAAGTTCCCGGAAGTTCGAGGACCCTACGATTCGCGACGGCCCGACTTGCCGGCGGTGCGCGGTTTCCGGGAGCCCCTCGGCTGGTGGGAACTCCGGCTCTTGCCCTCCGATTTGGGCACGCCGATGTCATCGAGCGCG
>JANMCN010000301.1:0-87092 GCA_031361295.1 Acidobacteriota bacterium
ACATGATCGAGACCATCAACAAGCTCAACCGCATCTCCCGCCAGAGGCTGCAGGAAATGGGGCGCGAGCCCACGCCAGACGAGCTCGCGGTCCGCATGGACATGCCCGAGGACAAGGTCCGCAAGGTACTAAAGATCGCCAAGGAGCCGATCTCGATGGAGACCCCGATCGGGGACGACGAGGATTCACACCTCGGCGATTTCATCGAGGACACCACGGTGTCGTCGCCCATCGAGGCGGCCACCATGGAGAGCCTCAAGGAAACCACGCACAACGTGCTGGCGGGGCTGACGCCGCGGGAAGCCAAGGTGCTCCGCATGCGCTTCGGCATCGATATGAACACCGACCCCACGCTGGAAGAAGTCGGCAAGCAGTTCGACGTGACCCGCGAGCGGATCCGGCAGATCGAGGCCAAGGCGCTGCGGAAGCTGCGGCATCCGTCGCGCAGTCGAAAGCTCCGCGCCTTCCTCGAAGGGCGCACATAATCGTCCGAACAAAAGGGAAAAGACGCCGCGTCTTTTCCCTTTTTTCTTTTGGGATTGCTCGGAGAGTCGGTAGACTCCGTTAGGGGCCCATAGCTCAACGGTTAGAGCCGCCGGCTCATAACCGGCTTGTTCCAGGTTCGAATCCTGGTGGGCCCACCATCCTTCGCTCTGATGTCACGCGAAGGATGCCCGCCGCCGAGGCGAACCGACCTACGGCAAGCCAGGGTAAAGCGCATGAGGCGCGAAGGCGGGCACTTGACTTCGAGCGACGGCCCGGCGAGCGAGGCGTAAGAATCGTCACGATGCACCCTGATCTCCAGAACCTCATCCAGCTCCAGGATCTCGACCTCGCGGCGGACCGCGCCCGGCGCCGGATTGCAGAAATGCCCGCCGCACAGCAGGCGCTCGAGTCGCGGATCGCCGAACGCACGGGCGCCGTCAACGGCGTGAAGGAGCGGATCGCCGCCGCCCAGAGCGCACGGAGAGAAGTCGAGAAGGAGCTCGCCGCCATCCAGGGCCGCTTGTCGAAGTACAAGGGGCAGCTGATGGAGGTGAAGACGAACAAGGAATATCAGGCCATGCAGAAAGAGCTGGCCGCCGCCGAGCACGAGGTTCGGGCGCACGAAGACAAGCTCCTGGAGCACATGGAGTTCGCCGAGGCGTTTGCGGCGGAATCGAAGCAGGCCGACGCCGCGCTGAAGGCCGAGCAGGCGGCCGTCGCCCGTGAGCAGAAAGCGCTCGACGCGGAGCGAGGCGATCTGCAGGCGGAGCTCGGACGGTTGACGACGGCGCGGGCGGAGGTGGTGGCGAAGCTCTCGCGCGAGACCCTGATGTTGTTCGAGCGGGTGGCCCACGGCCGCCGCGGCATCGCGCTCGCGGAAGCACGGGACGGGCTCTGCACCGTCTGCCACGTCCGGCTCAGGCCCCAAATGTTCAACGAGGTGCGGCGCAACGACGGCCTGCACCAGTGCGACAGCTGCACGCGCATTCTCTACTACGTGGCCCCCGCGGCGCCCGGCGGCACGGCCCAGCCGTCGTGACGTCTGCGATGGTTGTCGCGTATATCGACGGTGGGGCCCGAGGGAACCCCGGGCCCGCCGGGTACGGCGTCCGCATCGAAAGCGCCGAAGGGACGCTGCTCGACGAGCTGCACGGGGGGCTCGGCGTCGCCACGAACAATGTCGCCGAATACAACGGACTGCTGGCCGCGCTCCAGTGGGCGCTCGACCACAGCGAGACCCGCGTGCAGATCCGGGCGGATTCCGAGCTCCTCGTCAAGCAGATGCGCGGCGAGTACCGGGTCAAGAACCCGGGCCTGCAGCCGCTGCACGCGCGCGCGCGCCTGCTGGTGCAGCAGCTCGATCAGGTCAGGTTCGAGCACGTCCGCCGCGAGCTCAACAAGGAAGCCGACCGTCTCTCGAACCTCGGGATGGACGTCGCTGAGCGTCAGCTCGGCAAGCGCCCCTGAGTCGGCACCGAATCACCGCTCCGGGTGAATCGGCCGCCGTGCGTTACCTTCCCAAGTCCTTTCGCCACCCACCTCGCGCGCGAAGCTCGACCTGTCCGACTCCGCCGCCGCGGATCTCCTCGCGGGGAGCTGCACTGCGGGTGGCGCGGAGATCGCGAGGCTGGCACCCTGTGCCCTTCGAGCCGTGCTAACCGAGTGGTTTGGACCGCGGTCGGATTATGGCCACCATCCGACCCGACTCCTCTCCGGCAGCGCGATACGAGTGCAGCACGTCGGCGTGCGTCTTCGTGCAGAGACGCGCGACGTGGATGTGCTGACCTGGTATTCCCGCCGCCTCGAGCTGATCGGCATTCGCGCGCCAGAGATCCACGTACGGACGTCCCGCAGGGCCTGTGGAGAACCATCGTCCGACCGATGCGCGGGAGTGGCCCGCATCGATGAACGCCTGGACGACCTCCGGGCCAACTTCGCCGCAGCACGGACCGAGGCATGGCCCGACAGCCGCGACGAGGTCCGACGGATGCGATCCGAAACGCGCCCTCAGCGCCTCCACCGCCGTCGCCGCGGCGCGCTGCACCGTCCCACGCCAGCCGGCGTGGGCCGCCGCCGCCACGCCTGTCCGCCTGTCGGCCACGAGCACCGGCGCGCAGTCCGCCATGCGCACGCCGATGGCACTCGACGCATCGTCGCTCGCGATCACGTCGGCTTCCGGACGCGACCACGGGTCGGGGCGGCCTCTTCCGGCAATCGCGACGGCCGCTCCATGGACCTGGCGAACGAGCAGCAGGCGCTCCGCTCCAACACCAATCAATCCGGCCACTCGGCTCCATTCAACGTGATCACCACGGAGCGCGAGTTCGCGCGCGGTGAAGAAGTGATCGGCGACCTGCTGGAGCGGACCGCACCGGAGGACGGATCCCCACGGCGCTTGCGCCCACTCGAAACCGCCGCTAGGCTTGGGATGGACCATGGATATTCTCGGACTCGGCTTCGACGCCACCGACATCCCGCGTATTCGCGAGGTGTTCCAGCAGTACGGAGACCGCTTCCTCCGCCGGATTCTGACCGAGGGCGAGGTGGCTTATTGTACCCGCCGCCGTGATCCCGTCCCGCACATCGCGGGCCGATTCGCGGCCAAGGAGGCGGCCATGAAGGCGCTCGGAACGGGCCACTCGCGCGGCGTGCTCTGGAAGGACATCGAGGTCGTCCGGCACGGGGGGCCCCCGCAACTCCTGTTGCACGGCGGCGCCGGGCGTCGCGCGGACGCGATGGGCGCCACGTCTTCGCTGCTGACGATCACGCATTCCGACGCGCTCGCGATGGCGCAGGTCCTCCTGCTGCGCCGCTGAACGCCAACGCCGGTTGTCGTTTCGCACCTGGGCGCGGCCTGCGTTCGGCGGCGCGGCCCGCGCATCTCGCGGTCAACTCCAATCCAGTCTCCAACATCGCCGCGCACTGCACGGAGGCGGCCGAAGGCATCGCGTTTGCCCCGGCGTGAGCGGCACCCCCGCCGCCCAGCAAGGGAGAACAGTGCGATGACGATCAAGATCGTGCCGAACGAAAAGGGCAATCCGCCCGGAAAGCTCGCCGACGCAGAGCTGCACTTCACAGAAGGAGCCCTCGAGGGGCTGAAGCTGATTGGGTTCGGCGTGTGGGAGCGAAAGACCGGCAACGGGCGGAACGTCACGTTCCCGGCGCGCCAGTACTCCGTCAACGGTGAGCGCCGCAGTTTCTCGCTCTTGCGGCCCATGTCCGACGCGACCGCGCAGGACCGCATCCGCGACGCGATCCTGCAGGCGTACGCCGAATACGAGGCGGAAGCCGCCGTCGCCTCGTAGCGTCCGCTGCCGAATCGTGTCCCGGACCGGCCGCTCGGGCCTCGTCGAATGCGTCTGGTGTGCCCCGTCCGATCAGAGCACCGGGAGCAGCTTGAGGTTCTCTTTCTGGCGTTTGGGCGGCAGCGTCCATTCCTCGCGGAGTCCCTTGTCGAACTCCGACCGATAGAAGGAGGCCTTCATGCCGCCATCGATGATGTCCCACGGCAGGACGACGTCGTTCGTCCGGTCGCGAAAAATGTAGAACGCGGCGTCGAGGCCCGTCTCCGCCACTGCGGCGCGCCAGTTGCCGCCATTGCGCTCGGCGGCCTCGATCGTCGGCGCCACGCGCCGATCGCCAAGCGACAGCAGGGCCTGGTAGTACGAATGCCGTTCCGACTTGATGTTGAAGTACACGTTGTCGATGCCGGCGAGCAGGTGCCGGAGCCGCTTCGACTTGCCTTCCGTGATGGCCGGGTCTTCCATGCCGAGCCACTGGTAGGCGGTTCCAGGCTTCGGGATCAACGGGTTCACGCTGCCGACGATGCGCCCGAGGCGGCCGCGGGGGCGGCCGTGCTTCAGCATGATCTCCCGCATGTCGACGGTCAAATCGCGTATCGCGACCAGGTCGTCGTCTGTTTCGGTCGGCAGGCCGATCATGTAATAGAGCTTGAGGTTGTCGATCTCGTTGGCAAAGATCAGCTCGGTCGCGGCAAGGATTTCGTCGTTGGTTACCGTCTTGTTGATGACGCGCCGCAGACGGTCGGAGCCGGTTTCCGGGGCAATCGTGATCGATCGCTCGCCGCTCCGGCGCAGCAGCTTCACGATCGGATCGGTCAGGTCGTCGAGCCGCAGCGATGCCGGGCTGATCGAATACCCCAACTCGAGGAGGCCGGTCAGGATCCGTTCGATCTCCGGGTGATCGCAGAGCGCGATCGACACGAGTCCCGCCTTGCTCGAATACCGCTTCGCCTCTGCGGCGAGCTGCAGGATGCGGTCGGCCGGGAACGCCCGCACCGGCAGATAGTTGTATCCGGCCCAGCAGAACCGGCACAGGTTCGCGCATCCGCGCACGACTTCGATGAGGAATCTGGATCCGAACTCGGTGTCAGGCGTAAAGATCGACGTGGCCGGGGGATCGAGCTTGTCGACGCTCTTGACCGCTGCCTTCTTCACGACCGGTGGAGCGCCGGTGCCGCGTTTCGCCTCGAACCCCGCGATCGTGCCGTTGGGCGCGTAGTGCACGTCGTAAAACGAGGGGATGTAGAAGCCGCGTTCCGGCGCCAGACGCCGCAGCAACTCGTCGCGATCCGCCGCCGCATGCATCGCGGTCGTCAGGGCCGGAATCAGGATCTCGCCTTCGCCCGCCGCGATGACGTCGGCAAATGGGGCGAGGGGTTCTGGATTCACGAACGTGACGGCCCCGCCGATCACGACGAGGGGATGACGGGCGGAACGTGCATCGGCACGCGGCGGCAGCCCCGCCAGCCTGAGCATCGTCACCACGTTCGTGTAGTCCCACTCGAACGAGACAGAGAACGCAATGACGTCGAACTCGTTCACGGGCGTCTGCGACTCGAGCGTGAGCAGAGGCGACCGCGACTCGAGCTGGGCCTGGAGTTCCTGCTTCGGCGGGAGAAAGGCCCGTTCGCAGACAACGTCCTCGAGGTCGTTGAAGAGCCGGTACACCGTCTGGAAGCCGAGGCTCGACATCCCGACGTAGTACGTGTTCGGAAATATCAGGGCGACTCGAAGCCGGCCGGGGTGCGCCTTGCGCACATAGCCGACCTCCCGCGCGAGCACGTCACGCGCGCGCGCGCGATTTTGCGAGTGTTTCATTGAAAATGCCAGGCCGGAACTGCGAAAGACCGAGGGTCGCACCGTTGGAAAACTGCGAAAGTGCCAGTACGGTCCGGGCGATGATCTTGAGACGGCGCCGATCCCGGCTCCGATGGATATTTCTAGTTTACCACGCGCCCAGGGAGCAGCCGCCAGGCCCGCTGTCGAGACGCCGGGCTGCCCCGGCAGCTCAGCGTCGGGCGCCGTTCCGGCCGCACCCCGCTCCAGAAGGTCCGGGATGGGGACACGGGGCGCCGGCTGCCCTCCGGGCAGACGCAGTCTTTCGCCGCCCGGCGCCGGGCGGCTGAGGTGAGCGGTGTCCGTCGCTGAAGCCGATACCCGACCACCAGCCTGCGCCTCGCGTCGACGATCCTACTCAGCCTGCCGGCGGAGAAACGCGGGCACGTCGAGCGGCGACACCGGCTCGAACTCCGCTCCGGGCACCCCCGGCTGTCGGCCACGGTCGGCGTGGTGGCCAGTGACTGGCAGTGCGAGCACCGTGCGACGGGAGAAATTCATTCCGCCGCCCGCTGCCGCCTGGCGCTCCGTGCCTTCCTGTTTCCACGCGGCGTACGAGTGGAGATCCACCGGTGTGGCTGCCGCGGAGGCGGCCAGCGCCTTGTTGGCGGGGCGGTCGAAGCCCGTGGCAATAACGGTGATCTTCACCTTGCCGGTCATCGACGGGTCCACCACTGCCCCGAAGATGATGTTCGCCTCGTCGTGCGCCGCCTCCTGGATGATGGCCGACGCCTCGCTCACTTCGATGAGAGAGAGATCGGGCCCTCCCGTGACGTTGATGATGACGCCGCGCGCGCCCTTGACCGACGCGTCCTCGAGGAGCGGGCTCGAAATCGCCGCGTTCGCGGCCGCCATCGCGCGTCCTTCGCCTTCTGCCAGGCCCGTGCCCATGATCGCCAGACCCATGCCCGCCATGATCGTCTTGACGTCGGCGAAATCGAGATTGATGAGCCCGGGCACGAGGATCAGGTCGGAGATCCCCTGGATCGCCTGGCGCAGGACGTCGTCGGCGCTGCTGAACGCGTCCGTCAGGGAGGTGGTCCGGGCAATCGTCGCGAGCAGCCGCTCGTTGGGAATCGTGATCACGGTGTCGACGCTCGCCCGAAGCTCTTCGAGCCCGCGTTCGGCCTGCAGCTGCCGCTTCCGGCCCTCGAACTTGAATGGCTTGGTGACCACGGCGATCGTCAGGGCTCCAAGCTCGCTCGCGAGGCTCGCGATCACCGGAGCGGCGCCGGTTCCGGTGCCGCCGCCGAGTCCCGTGGTGACGAACACCATGTCCGCCCCGTCGAGCGCCTCGATCAGTTTTTCTGTGTCCTCGAGCGCCGCCTGCCGGCCGACGTTCGGGTCGGCACCGGCGCCGAGGCCCTTCGTGAGCTTCGCCCCGATCTGAATCTTGTTGGGTGCGCCGTTCAGCCGCAGCGCCTGGTTGTCGGTGTTCGCGATGAGGAACTCGACGCCGTCGAGACCTGAGGCGACCATCCGGTTCACGGCGTTGCTGCCGCCCCCACCCACGCCGATGACCTTGATGCGGGCGCCCGAGCGGCCGTCTTCGTCGAGTTTCAACCGCAGCGGGCTCTCGACCGTGTCAATCGCCGCATATCGTCCATTCGCCATGTGTCCCCTCCAGCCCAGAATTAGAGATCCCTCGCCGCCGGTCGCCTATCGGTCCCGGCGGCGTGCCTGTCGCGTGTCGTGCAGCTGCCCTGCTCCCCGCGCCGTATGCTCAGGTCAGAAAAAGTCCTTGAAGAGCGTCCGCAGTCGTCCCACCACCCAGTGCCCGGGCCCGACCGGCTGGGGCAGCTCGCCCAGATGGTTCCGGTGCGCATACATCACGAGGCCCACCGCCGTCGCGAACGCCGGGCTGTTCACGTGGTCGGCGAGGCCGCCCACCCCCGCGGGTGTGCCCCGGCGAACCGGCAGATCGAAAATCTGTTCCGCGATTTCGGCCATGCCCTCGAGCATCGCGCCGCCGCCGGTCAGCACGATTCCCGAGTTGAGCGATTTCTCGAAGCCGGCCTTCCGGATCTCGTCCCACAGCAGGTGAAAGACTTCCTCCGCGCGGGGCTGAAGGATCTCGGACAGGATCCGCCGGGCCATCACGCGCGGTTTCCGGCCGCCGACGCTCGCGACCTCCATCGTCTCGTCCTCGTCCACCATCGCCGACAGCGCACACCCGCAGCGACGCTTGATCTTTTCGGCGTCGGGAATCGGAGTTCTGAGGCCGACAGCGATGTCGTTGGTGAAGTGATCGCCTCCGACCGCGACGACCCCGGTGTGCCACAGGCTGCCCCGCTCGAAGATGGCGAAGTCCGTGGTGCCGCCGCCGATGTCCACCAGCGCGACGCCGAGCTCGCGCTCATCCTGCGTCAGCACCGATTCGCTCGCCGCCAGCTGCTCGAGGACGGTCTCGATGACCGCTACGCCTGCCCGGTTCACGCACGCGACGATGTTCTGCGTGGACGATGCGCTGCCGGTCACGACGTGAACGTTGACTTCGAGGCGCGTGCCCGTCATCCCGACAGGCGCCCCGATTCCATCCTGCTCGTCGACGACGAAGTCCTGAGGCAGGACGTGCAGGATTTCGCGGCCGCTCGGAAGCGCCACCGCCTTGGCGGCATCGATGGCCCGCCGCACGTCCTCGCGCGTGATCTCGCGGTTCTTTCCGGCGACCGCGACAACCCCGCGACTGTTGAAGGCTTTGACGTGGGCGCACGAGAGCCCCAGGTGCACGGAGTCGATCTCGACGCCGGCGGTCAGCTCCGCCTCCTCGATCGCTTTCTTGATCGACTCGACCGCGGTCTCCAGGTTCACCACGACGCCGCGCCGGATTCCGCGCGAATCGGCGAGGCCGATCCCGATGATGTCGAGCCCCCCGTCGTCGGTCATCTCGCCGACAATGGCCGAGATCTTCGACGTGCCGACGTCCAGGCCCACCAGGTATCGTTCCTTACGTGCCACGAGGGTCCCCCTGTTTCTCGCAGGCCGCGCGGCCTGCAGTGCGCGTTCTCCACCACACGGTGCTGCCCGTCTCCCGCCCGCGGGAGGCTACTTCCTGCGCGAGGTCGCGCCCGGCCTGACGTAGAGACGCTCGTCGAATCGCAGGTCCACGTAATCGATGACCGGCACCCGCTCCCGCAGGGCCGGCGCCAGATCCACGTACGACTGCAGGCGATCGACGAAGCGATCCTCGCCAAGGCGCAGCAGCGCGGGATCCCCGTCGAGCATCACGACCGCGTCGTGCAGGTCGCTGACGTCGACCTGCGACAGCCGGCCGGCGAGCTCCTTCCGCTGGCCGACCGCCTCGATGACGCGCGCGGCCAGATCGGCCCGTCGCTCGTCCAGCGCCGCCTCGTTCGAGCTGGGTGCGCGGACGAGCCCATCGATGATGGGCAGGTCGAACTGGCGGTATTGCGGACCGAATTCGTCGATGACGGTCCCCTGACGGTCCACGAGGTACAGCTGCGTGCCGAGCCGCGACACGCCGATGGGACGCCGTTCGCGCACGAACACTTCGATCGTGGACGGCAGGACCCGCCGCAGCGCGACCTCTGCAACCCACGGCGACTTGAGGAGTCGGCGGCGGAACGACTCGAGGTCGGCGGTCAGGATGCTGGTGCCTCGCAGCCCGGCGGCCAGCGCCTGGATCTCTCCGGACGACATCCGGTCGTTTCCGTGCACTACGATGTGGCGTACCTGCAGCGACGAGGCGCTGACCACGAGGTCGACTGCCCGGTACATCGCGTACACGACGACGACGATGGACGCGACGACGCGCACAGCCCGCCACGAGATCCGGCGGCGCCTGCCCTTCCGCCGCGACGGCTTCGAGCTGGCCCGACGGAAGTTCTTCTCCGGCCGTGCCTTGACGCTCATGCGCGGTCTCCGCTGCGAACGCCGGAGCGCAGCGCGTCCAGGATGCGGTCCGCGACGGTCCCGATCGATCCCGCCCCGAGCGTCACGACGAGATCGCCGGCGCGTGCGATCCCCGACACCGCGAGCGGCAGGTCGTCGAGCGCGCGGACGACGTGGACCGGGCCGCGCGCGGTGCGCCGCACGGCGTCCGCCAGGGCATCGACGGTCACCCCTGGGACGGGCGGCTCACCGGCCGCGTAGATCTCGGTGAGCACGACTTCATCCGCCCCCGCCAGCGCGGCGCCGAATTCCTCCATCAACAGCGCGGTCCTGGAATAGCGGTGCGGCTGGAACACCACCACCACCCGTCGATCGATCCCCGCGCGCGCGGCTGCAATCACCGCGGCGATCTCGGTCGGATGATGTCCGTAGTCGTCCACGACCATCACGCCGTGCTCTTCACCGCGCAGCTGGAAGCGGCGTTCGGCGCCGTGGAAGTCGTCGAGCGCGGCCGCGATGCGGTCGAACGGCACCCCGACCTCGAGCGCCACCGCGACGGTCGCAAGAGCGTTCAGGAGGTTGTGCCTCCCCGGGACGCGCAGGTGCAGCGCCCCCAGCCGGACGACGTCGCCCTTCCGTCGCTGCGCGACGTCACAGGTCGAGCCGAACGCCTCGAGCCGCATGCCGCGACCGACGACGTCTGCCGGATGATCGTCGAGCGCATAGGTGATCACGCGGCGGCTCAAGCGGGGCAGGAGCTCGCGGACCGCCTGATCATCGGCGCATGCGATGACCGCGCCGTAGAACGGCACCATGTTTGCGAAGTCCGCGAACGCCTGCTGCAGCGTGGACCAGTCCCCGTAGCTTTCCATGTGCTCCCGGTCGATGTTCGTGATCACCGCCATCGACGGAGACAGCTTGAGGAACGAGCGATCGCTCTCGTCGGCTTCGACCACCATGAGCTCACCCCGCCCGAGCCGGGCGTTGCTGCCAAACGCGCTCAGGCGTCCGCCGATGACGGCCGTGGGGTCCAGCCCTGCCTGCTCCAGCACCAGCGCGATCATCGACGTCGTCGTGGTCTTGCCATGTGCCCCGGCGACGGCGATTCCGTATCGCAGCCGCATCAGCTCCGCCAGCATTTCCGCCCGGGGGATCACCGGGATTCCCTGCCGGCGCGCCTCTGCCACCTCGACGTTGTCCGGGCCAATCGCGGACGAGACCACGACGACATCGACGTTCCCGACGTGAGCGGCGTCGTGCCCGTGGCGCACCCGGACCCCGAGCGTCTCGAGGCGATCCGTGACGTCGGTTTGCTTCGCGTCGGACCCTGACACGTCGTATCCGAGGTTCGCGAGCAATTCGGCGATGCCGCTCATGCCGATCCCTCCAACACCGACGAAATGAATCCTGCGAGTGCGGCCCAGCATTGCCTGCGCTGACTCAGCGTTTCCGCGCGAGTTCGAAGGCCTTGTCGGCGATCACCATCGCGGCGTCGGGTCGTGCCAGGCGTCTGGACGCGACCGCCATGGCGGTCAGCTTCGCTTCGTCGCCAATCAGCGCGGTAATACGCTCCGCCAGGCGCGCCCCCGTCATCTGCGTCTGCTCGATGACCTCCGCCGCCCCCGCGCGCGCGAGCACGGAGGCGTTCTTGCGCTGGTGATCGTCGGCCGCGGTCGGAAGCGGCACGAGGACTGCGGGCCGTCCGGCCGCGGTGAGCTCCGCCAGGGTCGTCGCGCCCGCGCGGCAGACGACGAGATCGGCCGCGCTCACCTCCCGGTCCATGGCGAACAGGAACGGTTCCACCCGCGCGCCGAGCCCCGCCCTGCTGTACCCGTCGCTGACCAGTTCACGATCCCGCTCTCCCGTCTGATGCGTGATGGCCATGCCGCCAGGGTAGGCTGCCAGTTGCGGCGCCGCCTCCACCATGGCCACGTTGATCGCGTGCGATCCCTGAGAGCCCCCAACGATCAGAATCCTCGGCGGCCCAGGGGGCCGCACTGCCGGTGAGAGGTTTTCCGCCAAGAACTCGGGTCGAACCGGGTTGCCTGCAACAAACGCCCTCCTTCCGAAATAGGACGCGGTCGATTCGTACGTCACGGCGGCTGCGCTGACGAGGCGGGCGAGCAGCCGGTTCGTCAGCCCGGGGACCGCGTTCTGCTCGAGCAGGAGCGTGGGAATGCCGCGCAGGGCCGCAGCGAGTACCACCGGTCCCGAGCTGTAGCCGCCCACGCCCACGACCAGGTCGGGTGCCCGGCGCGAGATGATTCGCCACGCGTCGAGGCCGCTCAACGGCAGCAGCAGCAATCCGCGGACGAGCGCGACGGCAGACTTGCCCTTCAACCCCGCACTCCGCAGCACGTCGAGCTCGAATCCCTCCCGGGGCACGACGCGCGCTTCGATCCCGCCCGCGGTGCCGGCAAACGTGATGCGCGCCTCCGGATCCCGGCGAAGCACTTCGCGCGCGACGGCGATCCCCGGAAAGAGGTGCCCTCCGGTCCCGCCGCCGGCGATCACCACGTGCATCGGCTTCATGCATCCGGTGCCGTCATCGTCGTCGTCACCACGTGCGTGGTCGACGCATGCTGGGAGACGTTGAGGAGGATGCCCATGCCAATCAGGTTGATGAGCAGCGACGAGCCGCCGTAGCTCACGAACGGCAGGGGGATCCCCTTCGGCGGCACCAGCCCGAGGACGACGCTGATATTGAAGAAGGCCTGGAACGCGACCATCGTGGTCAGTCCGATCGCGAGGAACGCCCCGAAGCGATCGGGGGCCCGCATGGCGGTGCGCATGCCCCGCCAGGCGATCACGCAGAAGCAGCCGAGGACGACCGTCGCGCCGATGAGGCCCAGTTCCTCGGCAATGACGGAGTAGATGAAGTCGTTGTGCGGCTCGGGCAGGAAGAAGAGTTTCTGGACGCCCTGCATGAGGCCCCGCCCGAACACGCCCCCGGTCCCCACCGCGATCATCGACTGCACCATCTGGTATCCGGCGCCCAGCGGGTCCGCCCAGGGGTGCATGAAGGACATGACGCGCCGCCAGCGGTACGGCGACATGGCGATGACCACGTACGACGCGGGCAGGGCAATCAGGATCAGCGTGAGCACGTACGCGTAATTGATCCCCGCCGCAAAGAGCATCACGGCCGCAATCATCAACACCGACACCGCGGTACCCAGATCCGGTTCCGCGAGGATCAAACCGACGAGGAGTGCCACGACCACCCCGATCGGCAGCAGTACGGCCGGCGAGTCCGTGAGACGGTCCATGCGCCGCTCCAGCAGGGCGGCCATGAACACGATCACGACGATCTTGGCGAGCTCCGACGGCTGCACGCCAAGGGGACCGACACCCAGCCATCGACTCGCGCCGTTGACCGGACGGCCGAAGAGCACGGCGACCAGTGCGAGGCCCACCAGTCCGACACCCGCCCAGACGAACGCCGGCTGCCGGTACGTCCGGTAGTCCACGCGCATCACGATCGGCATCAGGAAGAGGCCGAGCAGCGCCCACGTCGCCTGTTTGAGCAGGTACAGATACGGGTCGTGGTTCTTCTCGAGTGCGAGCACTGCAGACGAGCTGTAGACCATCACGACGCTCGTGCCCACGAGCAGCAGCGTGGCGGTGAACAGCAGCTTGTCGGATTTGAGCTTTCGCGCCATAGATTCGTCTAAAGATCCGGCGCCGCCGCGCCGAGAAACGTTGTTGAACGGTACAGGTGCTCCCGGCAGGATGCAGCTGCGCACAAATGCACCGCCGGACCGGTGCAGCGGTCGTGCGGCGCGGCGCGCCGGCACGAACCGCAGGTCACCGTGAGCAGTCAGCAGTCATCAGCCGGACGGGGGCTAAGACACCACCCTCGCAGACCGGGGCAGCCTGCGTTCCCAGCGGACGGTTCTTCACCGCACCGACCGGACTGATGACTGCTCACTGCTCACGCGTGACGTTCCATTCCTCCTTGAGCCGCGAGACTTCCTGTTTGAACACCCGGCCGCGCTCGGCGTAGTCGCGGAACATGTCGAAGCTCGCGCAGGCCGGGGCGAGGACGACGGTCTGGCCTGGCTCGGCCGACGCGAATGCGGTTCTCACAGCCGCAGACATGTCGTTCGACTCGTGGACGGTGATCTGCTGACCCAGGGCGGCGACGACCAGGGGCCGGGCCTCGCCGATCGCGACGACCGACCCGCGCCGGGCTCGGAGCGGCTCGAGGAGGTCCTCGAAATCGCCTCCTTTGAACCGGCCGCCCAGAATGACCACCACGCCGTGATCGAAGCTTTCGATCGCACGGCGTGCGGCCTCGATGTTCGTCGCCTTCGAATCGTTGACGAACCGCACGCCTCCGACGACGCCCACCGGCTCGAGCGCGTGCTCGAGTCCGGTGAACCCTTCGACCGCCCGCGTCATCGCGTCGGGCTCGACGCCGGCGAGCGAGGCCACGGCGGCTGCCGCCAGCACGTCGGACACCAGGTGCCGGCCGAGCAGCCTGATGGCCGACACCGGTACCAGCGCCTGCTGCCCCGCACCGGTTCGCCGGACGATGGTGTCGCCGTCGAGCACGATCCCTTCGGGAAGCGCGCCGCGCAGCGAGAAGAGCAGCTGGCGCGCGCGTGGGCGCCCCGCCAGCGCCAGCGACGGCGGATCGTCGGCGTTCAGCACCGCCCAGTCGTCGGCCGTCTGCGCGGCGAATATGCGCGACTTCGCCGCCGCGTACTCGCCGACGTTGACATGGCGATCGAGGTGATCCGGCGAGAAGTTCAGCAGCACCGCGATCCACGGACGAAACGTCTCAGTGCCTTCGAGCTGAAAGCTGCTCGCTTCGACGACATGGATCGTGTCCTCGGTCGAGTCGTCCACCTGCGCGCTGAGCGCCAGGCCGATGTTGCCGCCGACGAGCACCCGCCGCCCCCCGGCCTCGAGCATCCGGCCGGTGAGCGTTGCCGTCGTCGATTTCCCCTTCGTGCCGGTAATCGCCACGACGCGTCCCCGAAGCCACCTCGACGCAAGCTCCAGCTCGCCGATCACCTCGACGCCGGAGCGCCGTGCCGCCTCAATCGCGGACTGGCGCGTCGGAACGCCGGGGCTCATCACGACCAGATCCGCCCGGGTGAGCGTCTCCTCGCGGTGCCCGCCCAGTTCGAGGCCGATTCCGGCGGTACGCAGCCGGTCCGCGTCGTCGATCTCGCCGCGGACGTCGGTGAGCGTGACCGTGGCCCCGCGGCGGACGAGCAGTTCGGCCGCGGCGATGCCGCTCCGGGCGGCCCCGACGACCGTCACGCGCTTGCCGGCGACGGAGAAGGCAGGATGCGTGCTCATCGGAGCTTCAACGTCGTGAGGCTGAACAGGGCGAAGATGATCGCGAGGATGACGAACCGCGTGATCACCTTCGGCTCGCTCCATCCGACGAGCTCGAAGTGGTGGTGGATCGGCGCCATCCTGAACACGCGCCGTCCGGTCGTCTTGAACGACGCGACCTGGATGATCACGGAGAGCGCTTCGATGACGAAGACCCCGCCGACGATGACGAGCAGGAATTCCTGCTTGATGAGCAGCGCGACGACGCCGAGTGCCCCGCCCAGGCCCAGCGAGCCGACGTCGCCCATGAAGATGTCCGCTGGATACGAGTTCCACCAGAGGAACCCGAGGCTCGCCCCCACCAGGGATCCGCAGAAGATCGTCAGTTCGGCCTCGGCCGAGTTGAGCTTCACGAGCTGCAGATACCGTGCGAACTCCGCGTGCGTCGAGAGGTACGCCAGCGCCGTGAATGCCGCGGCGGCAACCGCGAACACGCTGATCGCGAGGCCGTCGAGGCCATCGGTCAGGTTGACCGCGTTCGTCGACCCGACCAGCACGAGCACCGCGAAGCCCGCGTAGAACCAGCCAAGGTCCGGAATCACGCGCTTGAAGAATGGAAAAATCAGCCGCGTACTGTAGAGGGACGGTTCGTGGGCCTCGAGCACGAGCAGGGACACCCCCACCGCCACGGCCACGAGGATTTGCCACCCCATCTTGTAACGAGGCAGGAGGCCGTGATGAGAGCGGCGGACCACCTTGAGGTAGTCGTCCGCGAAGCCGATCGCGCCGAACGCCGCGGTCGCGAGCACCGCGATCCAGATGAACGGGTTCGTGAGGTCCGCCCAGAGCAGCGTCGGCAGCAGCGCCGACGTGAGGATCAGCAGCCCGCCCATCGTCGGGGTTCCGGCCTTGGTGCGGTGGGTCGCGGGGCCGTCCTGCCGGACCACCTGGCCAATCTGGAACTCCTGCAGCTTGCGAATCATCGCCGGGCCGACGAACAGGCCGATGATGAGCGCGGTCAGGCTCGCGCCCGCCGTGCGGAACGTGATGTATCGGAAGACGTTGAAAACCGCGAATGCCTTGTGGAGCGGGTACAGCAGGTGCAGCAGCATCAGGCGTACTCCGCCTTGAGCCGCTCGACCACCGCGTCCGCGCCAATGCCCCGTGAGGCTTTCACGAGCACGAGATCCCCCGGCCGCGCGCGGGTGATCGTCACGTCTGCGGCTTCCGCGCTCGACGCCACGTGGACCACAGCTCCCCGCGGCATGCCCGCGGCGACCGCCGCGGCGGCCATCGCCTGCGCGGGAGCGCCTCCGATCGTCACCAGCAGATCGAGACCCGCGGCTGCGGCCGCGGCGCCAGATTCCTGGTGCAGCGCGGTGGCGTGGACGCCGAGCTCGAGCATCTCGCCCAGGACGGCGATCCTGCGGGCGCTGCCGGTGGCGCCCTTGAGCGTCTCGAGCGCGCGGCGAAGCGCGGACGGGCTCGAGTTGTACGAGTCGTCGATGAGCGTGAGGCCGCCCGGGAGGCGCAGCAGCTCGCCGCGGCGCCGCGCGGGCCGGAGGGTCGCGGCGGTCGCCGCGATCGCCTCGAGGGGCACGCCGAACTGGAGCGCCACGGCGGTGGCGGCGAGCACGTTCGACAGGTTCCCGAGACCGAGCAGCGACGTCTCCAGATCGAAAGCCCCGGCGGGCGTATGCACGCGGGCGCGCGTCCCGTCCAGGCCCCGCACGTCCACCGAGGTCGCGCGGATGTCGGCGTGCGTCTCGACGCCGAATGTGACGAGCCTGCCTGTGAAGCTCGTGACGCGGCTGGCGATCCGAGCGTCGTCGGCATTCGCCACCAGGACGTCGGTGGGGCGCGCCTGTTCGAGAATCTCCGCCTTCGCGTCGGCGATCGCGTCCGCCGAGGTGAAGAAGCCAATGTGCGCGTCGCCGACGTTGGTCCAGACCCGCACCTCGGGCTCGGCGATCCCGACGAGGGCGCGGATTTCCCCCGGATGGTTCATCCCGAGTTCGACCACGGCCACGTCCGGGCGCGACCGCAGTTCCAGGAGCGACAGCGGCAGGCCGATGTGGTTGTTCAAATTGCCCTTGTTTCGATACACCTGGTGCCGCGTCGCGAGGAACTCCGCCGTCACTTCTTTCGTCGTGGTCTTCCCGGCGCTTCCGGTAATCGCCACGACCTTCGCACCCGAGCGACGCCGGACGTCGCGCGCCATGTCCTGGAGCGCCCGCGTCGTGTCCTCGACGAAAATGAGCGCCGGAGCGCGTCCGTCGCCGCGGCCGGGCGCGCCCGCGACGCCGCTCTCGTCGACGACCGCGCCGCGCGCGCCGTGCGCGAATGCATCGGCGACGAATCGATGCCCGTCGAACCGGTCGCCGCGGATGGCCACGAACAGGTCACCGGCGACGACGGCCCTGGAATCGATGGAAATCCCGTCCACGTCCTCGCCGTGGTTTCCGCCGATGAGCCGCCCCCTCGTGGCGGCCGCGACGTCTCCGAAGGTCAGCGGCACCCGGTCCACCTGCTACGAGGCTCTGGACCCGGTGCGGCGTCGCGCGAGCATCGCCCGCGCCACCTCGACGTCGTCGAACGGCGTCACCCGATCGCCGATGACCTGGTATTTCTCGTGCCCCTTGCCGGCGATGAGAATGAGATCGCCGGGCCGCGCCTCGCGGACCGCTCGCTCGATGGCGGCCTTCCGGTCGGTGATCGCGAGGCAGGCCGTCGATTTTGGCGCCGCCTGGCCGCGCGGCACCCGATCCGCAGGCATCACGATCCCGCGCTTGATTTCGTCGATGATCTGCTCCGGGTCCTCCGAGCGCGGATTGTCCGACGTCAGGATCACGAGATCGCTCAGCCGCGCGGCGACGGCCCCCATCAGGGGGCGCTTCGATCGATCGCGATCCCCGCCGCACCCGAACACGGTGACGATGCGACCTGCCGCGAGCGGGCGCGCGGTCTCGAGCAGGTTCTTCAGCGCGTCATCCGTGTGCGCGTAGTCGACGACGACCCGCACCTCGTCTCCGCGATCGGACACCACCTGGAACCGCCCCGGCACGTCCGCGAGCGCCGCAACGCCCGCTTCGATTGCGCTGAACGCCACGTCGAGCGCCATCGCGGCCCCGACGGCCGCGAGAATGTTGTAGGCATTCGGGCGCCCGACCAGCGGCGAGCGGACGTGCAGGGTGCCGCGCGGGGTCCGCACGTCGAACGCGAGGCCGTCGAGTGAGAAGCTCAGAGGGCCGGGACGCACGTCGGCGGCCGCGTCGATGGCATACGTGACGGGTCTCGGGGCGATCGCCGCGAACTCGGCGCCGCGGCGATCGTCGAGGTTGGCGACTCCGACGCCGCCGTCGGGCAGCATCTCGAACAGCCGGCGCTTCGCGCGGAAGTACTGCTCCATGTCGCCGTGGAAGTCGAGGTGATCGCGCGTCAGGTTCGTGAAAACGGCGGCCGCGAAGTGCAGGGAATCGGCGCGTCGAAGCGCGAGAGCATGTGACGAGACTTCCATCACACAGGCGCCGCACCCTTCGGTGACCATCTCCCGCAGCATCCGCTGGATCTCCGGCGCCTCCGGCGTCGTCCGGGCGGTTTCGACCTCACGAGCCCCGATCCGGTGACCGAGCGTCCCGATGCGGCCGCATCGCACGCCAGCCGCCTCGAAGATCGAGGCGAGCAGGTAGGAGGTCGTCGTCTTGCCGTTCGTGCCCGTGATCCCGACGAGCGTCAGCTCTTCGCTCGGCCGCCCTTCGATCTGCGCCGCCAGCGCGGCCAGAACCTGCCGCGCATCCGTCACCTGGATCCACGGGACCGCGCTGTCCGCGGGAGGAGGCGTCTCGGCGACGACCGCCACGGATCCGCGCATGACCGCATCGCGGGCGAACGATGTCCCGTCGGCGTGGGCGCCACGAAGCGCCACGAACAGAGATGCCGGACCGGCCTGCCTCGAGTCGCAGGTCACCCGCGAGACGTCGCGGGTGGCGGCGTCGCCGAGGTCCGGCCCGGGGCGGCCGGCGTGGCGGTCGCCGCCGGTCGCGTCCGGCGCCAGAGGGAGATCCCGCACCAGTTCGCCAAGATTCATTGCGTCGCCCCGGCCGCCGCGCCCGTTCGCCGTCCGAGCGTGAGGACGCAGCCGTTGTCGGATCCGAGGAGGCTGCCGGCTGCGGGCGATTGATCGACCACGAGACCGTTCCCGCTGAGGCGCGCCGTCAGCCCGAGACGCGTCAGCTTCCGCAGCGCCTCGCGCGCGCTGAGCCCGCGCACGTCCGGCATCTGGCCGTCCGGCGTGCTGGCTTCGACGGACGAGGGTGTCGTCGGCGTGCTCACCCGCTGCGTGACGACGGACCCGTCGTCGAGGTTGTGCCGCGCCACCATGACCGCAGACGGTGGATTGATCGTCGGGCCGATGCCGAGATGGCGCAGCGCCGCGTCGGCGATCCGGCTGAAGACCGGGCCCGACACCGTGGCCCCGTAGTAGCCCTTGGCATGGGGCGAGTCGATCACGACCACAATCGTCAGCGCCGGCTTGCGGGAAGGTACGAAGCCGACGAACGACGCGTTGTAGTCGGATTTCGAGTACCGGCCGTTGACGAGCTTCGAAGCGGTTCCGGTCTTGCCCGCGACGGTGAAGCCTCCGACGTCGACGAGCTTCCTGGCGGTCCCGCGCTCCACCACCGCTTCCATGATCTCCGTCAGCGTCGCGGCCGTGTCGGGCGTGATGGCGCGGCGCAGCACCTTGCGGGAGACCTCCTCGCGGTGGCCGTTCTTGATGAAGGCGCGCACCACCCGTGGTTCCACGAGCTCGCCGCCGTTCGCGACGACGCTGACCGCCGTGGCCATCTGGAGCGGCGTCACGCCGACCTGATAGCCCATCGACACGGACGCGAGCGCGCTGGCGTCGAGCCGCGCCGGATTCCAGACGATGCCCGGGCTTGCGCCACGGAAGTCGGGAGCGAGCGCCTGGCCGAATCCAAATCGATTGATGTAGCGCCCGAGCCGCTCGGCTCCGAGGCGCTGTCCCACCTTGATGGCGCCGACGTTGCTCGACTTCGCGATGACGTCGATGAACGGCAGCAGCCCGTAGTGATGGGTGTCGCGAATCGTGCGGGTGCCGAACGTAATCGACCCGGGGTTGCAGTCGATGAGATCGGTCGTCTTGATGATGCCTTCCTCGACCGCGGCCGACGCGGTGACCACCTTGAAGGTCGAACCGGGCTCGTAGGTGTCCTGGATCGCGCGGTTGCGGCGCGAGAGTGCGTCGGTCGTGTTGAAGTCGTTCGGGTTGAACGTCGGCCAGTTCGCGAGGGCCAGGATCTCGCCGGTCTGGGGCTGCATGATGATCGCCGTGCCGCCCGCCGCCCCGTTTTCGGCGACGCCGATGCGCAGCTCGCGATCGGCGATGAACTGCAGGTACTCGTCGACGGTCAGCTCGAGGCTCTCGCCGGCCGTCGGCAGCCGCTCCTCGCGCTTGGACATCGCATGCCGCCGCCCGTCACGCTGGAGGAGCATCCGGCCTTCGCGGCCGCGGATCTGGTCGTCGAACGTCGATTCGAGGCCCGCGAGCCCGAGGTTATCGACGCCCACGTAGCCGAGCAGGTGCGCCGCCAGCTCCTTCTTCGGGTAGTACCGGCGGCTCTCCTTGAAAAAGAGCACGCCGGGAAGATCCAGGGCTTTGACTCGGCTCGCCTCCTCGGGGGAGACCTGGCGTGCGAGGTACGCGAACTGCCCCTTGCCGCGCAGCCGATCGGCCATCAGCTGGCGCTGCTGGCCGCTGCAGGCGTCGAGCGCTCCGCAGACCAGGCGCGAGACCTTGTCGGGATCGTCGATATCGGACGGGTCGGCCGCGATCGTGTCCGAGTCGACGCTATAGGCGAGGGGATGGCCGTAGCGGTCGACGATCTCGCCGCGCTTGGCCGGCAGCTTGATCGTGCGCAGCTGCTGGCGGTCCGCCCGGGCCGTCATTTCGCCGTACTGCAGGACCTGCAGGTAGACGAGCCGCGCTTCGATGCCGACGGTCCAGCAGGCCAGGATCCCGGCGCAGATCAGGAGGCGCGAATGAATGGTGCGGCGCCACTGGACCGGGGACGCCGGGGTCTCCCGGCGCGCCACGCGCTGGACCGGGCCGGTCCAGGGGAGTCTGAATCTGCTGCCGCCGTGTTGGTCCGCCATCGGTTCTCCTGCCGTACCCGGACGGGCGTTATCGCGCCGCGACGATGGATTTTTCGGGGGGCGCCGAGGGCGTCACCCGCTGGATGACGATTGCGTCGCCGCGCGACGGCGCGACGAGGTGGAGCGCCTTCGCGAGCCCGGCGATGCGCCCGGGAGCGCGCAGCGTCGCGATCTGGAGGTGGAGCTGGCGGTTGATCGCTTCCTGGTCCGCGCGGTCCTTCTGCATCTTCTGGATGTTGTAGCCGTGCTGCAGCAGCTCGAAGTGCTGCCAGGCCGAGAAGAGGATCACCATGACGAGGAAGCCGCCGATCGCCAATGAGCGCCACACCTGGCGCTGACGCTCATCGTCCACTTCGCGAACGATCAGGTTGTTGCGGACGTCTTTCTTGATTGCGTATTCGAAGTCGATCGCACTCATGCGAGCCTCTCAATGGCGCGGAGTTTCGCGCTGCGTGCGCGCGGGTTGCGCGCGACTTCCGCCTCTGCGGGCGTCACCGGCTTCCGCGTCAGCACCCGGAGGGCCGTTTCGCCCGCCGCCAGCGCGCGGAACGTATGCTTCACGATCCGGTCCTCGAGCGAGTGGAACGTAATCACCGCCAGCCGCGCACCGGCACGAAGCCGCCGGGACGTCTCGACGAGGAACGCGTCGAGGCCGTCGAGCTCCCGGTTGACCCAGATGCGCAGCGCCTGGAAGGTGCGCGTCGCGGGGTCGATCCGCTGGTACCCGCGCCTGGGCACCGCGCGCCTGACGATCTGCGCCAGCTGGCCGGTGGTGGCGACCGGCGCGATCCGCCGCGCCTCGACCAGGCCCCGCGCGATGCGCCGCGAAAACCGCTCTTCGCCGAACTGGAAGATGACGTTCGCGAGTTCCTGCTCGTCGACCGTCTGGAGCAGGTCTGCCGCCGTGGGACCCTGCGTCTGATCCATGCGCATGTCGAGCGGTTCGTCGCGGCGGAAGCTGAAGCCGCGACCCTCCGTGTCGAACTGCATCGACGACACGCCGAGGTCCGCCAGCGCGCCGTCGATGCCGCCGATGCCGCGTTCGTCGAGGACGAGCCCGATCTGGCGATAGTCCGCGTGCACGAGCTCCACGCGCTCGCCCCACGCCGCGAGTGACGCGGCCGCCAGGCGCAACGCGTCCGGGTCCCGATCGAGGCCGATGAGCCGCGCCACGCCGCCGTCGAGCAGGGCGCGCGCGTGCCCGGCCAGTCCGACCGTGCAGTCCACGAAGACGCCACCGCGGGAGGGCTCGAGCAGCCCGACCGTTTCGGCCAGCAGGACAGGTTCGTGAACCGGTGCTCGATCCATGATCAGATGCCGTAGTCCGACAGGGCCCGCGCGTCGTCGGTGGTGTACGGGTCGCTCTTCAGCTTCGCGACGAACCGTTCGTGGTTCCAGACCTCGAGGTAGTCGTACTGTCCGAACACGTCGACTTCGCCTGTCATCCCTGCGGCGTCCCTGAGCCGCGGATGGATGAGCACGCGGCCCTGCGTATCGAAGTCCGCACCCTGGCCGTAGTAGTTCACGCGGTCGAAATATTTGATGCGCGCCGGGAGGGTGGACGGCACCCGGGCGAGTTTTTCCTCGAGCGTCAGCCAGACGGGCATCGGATAGATGAGCACCGACTCTCCCGTGAGGCTCGTGACGAACAGCTCAGATCCGTGCTTGCCTTCGACGAGCGCCCGAAAGGCGTTTGGGACCTTCAGTCGTCCCTTGTCGTCGATCTTGGCGGCATAATTACCGCGGAGCACGGCTGTTCACTCCATTTTGCTCCATTATTTTCCACCGCGATAGTAGAGAACGTCCCCAGCAATGTCAACGCAAATCCATGTAGGTGCTACGGTTACGCTTTTTTTTCGCCGGCTGAACCGGACTGGATAGGGTCGACATTCTCGATAGGTCGTTCGACCTCATCTGCGCGCCTCGCCGACGGCGAATAGAGGGCGAACCTCCTCTCGGGCCGTCGCGTCGCATGCTAGGATTGCGAGATTTGACACCCGCGACAAAGAGGACAGCGGACGCCTGCCCACGCCACCTCGGGAGGAGCCGCTGGCCCGCGTGGTAAGGTGCGGCCGACCATGACGGTTCGGAGAGTCCTCGTGTGCGAGGCGCAGGTGCCGTTCGTCCACGGAGGGGCCGAGGTCCACGTACGACAGCTCGTGAGGGAGCTGCGCCTTCGCGGGTTCCTGGCGGAGCTCGTGAGCGTGCCGTTCAAGTGGTACCCGAAGGAAGAAATCCTGCCGCACGCCGCGGCCTGGCGCCTGCTCGATCTGAGTGAGTCCAACGGCCAGCCGGTGGATCTGCTCATCGCGTCGAAGTTCCCGACGTACGTCGCCCGTCACCCGAACAAGGTCGCCTGGCTCATCCACCAGTACCGGGCCGCTTACGAACTGTGCGGCACGGAGTACAGCGATTTCGCGCACACCGAACTCGACGTGGGGGTGCGCGACAGTCTGATGCGGCTGGATGCGGAAACGCTCGGCGAATGTCGCCGGATATTCGCCAATGCCAGGAACACGGCCGGGCGGCTCTCCCGGTTCAACGGCCTCCAGGCAGAGCCCCTCTACCATCCGCCGCAGCTGGCTCCGCGGCTGGTGGCGGGTCCTTACGGCGACTACGTGCTGTCGGTCGGTCGCATCGAGTCCGTCAAACGCGTCGATCTGATCATCAAGGCGATGGCGCAGGTCGGCCCGGATGTCCGGCTGATCGTCGCCGGGGATGGGACGCAGCGCCCGAACGCCGAGCGCGTGGCCGAGCAACTCGGCGTGGCCGACCGCGTCCGTTTCCTCGGCAGTGTCGGCGACGACGACCTGATCGGGTTGTACGCGGGGGCCCTCGCCGTCATCTATCCCCCCTTCGACGAGGACTTCGGCTACGTCACGCTGGAAGCGTTCCTCGCCCGGAAGGCCGTCGTGACCTGTTCCGACTCCGGGGGCCCGAACGAGTTCGTGGTCGACGGCGTCAACGGCCTGGTGTGCGCGCCGGACGCGGACGAGATCGCGACGGCGATCCGCCGGCTCGCCGCGGATCGAGTCGGGGCCGCCGCGATGGGAGACGCCGGCCACGAGGTCGCCAGCAGGATTACGTGGGACGGCGTCATCGAAAAGTTGGTCTCCTGAGCCGCCACAAGTGCCAGAATTGCGACGCCCCGTGAAGCTGATCATCCAGATCCCCTGTCTCAACGAAGCCGCGACACTCCCCGCGACCCTGGCCGATCTGCCCCGCTCGATCCCGGGCATCGATCTCGTGGAGGTGTTGATCGTGGACGACGGGTCGCGCGATGGGACGGCAGACGTCGCGCGGCAGTGCGGCGTCGAGCACGTGGTCCGCTTCCGCCGGAACAAGGGTCTCGCCGCCGCATTCATGGCAGGCATCGACGCCTCACTCAAAGCGGGCGCGGACTTCATCGTCAACACCGACGCCGACAACCAGTACGCGGCGCACGAGATCCCGAAGCTCCTCGAACCCCTGCTGAGCGGCGCGGCCGACATCGTGATCGGAGACCGCAATGTCGGAGAACTGCGGCACATGTCCTGGCGGAAACGCCAGCTCCAGCGGCTTGGCAGCTGGGTCGTCCGGCAGGTCTCGAATACCAGCGTGCCCGACACGACCAGCGGCTTCCGGGCTTACACGCGGGAAGCGGCCCTCCGCATGACGGTGATCTCCGAGTTCTCGTACACGCTCGAGTCGATCATCCAGGCCGGCAAGAAGCGCATGGCGATCGCGCACGTGCCGGTCGCCACGAACCCGCGCACACGCGAGTCGCGGCTCTTCGACAGCGTGTTCTCGTACATCAAGCGCTCCGCCGCGACCATCGTGCGGATCTACGCGATGTACGAACCCCTGAAGGTCTTCACCTATCTCGGCCTGAGCGTGCTCGGGATCGGCGTGGCGATCTCGATTCGCTTTCTGTACGACTACTTCACCGAGGCGGGGTTCGGACCCGAACGCCACCTGCAGTCGTTGATCGCGTCAGCCGTGCTGATGATCGTCGGGTTCCAGGTGATCGTCATCGGCCTGCTCGCGGACATGATCTCCGGCAACCGCAAGCTGCTCGAGGACGTGCTGTACCGGGTGCGCAAGCTCGAACTGCCGGACGGGCGCGCGCGGCCCGGCGAAGCACCGGTGCACGGCGCGGCGCAACACGATCGGTGGGAACGATAGTGGCTGGAACCTCGTCGGTGTCGGTGGTTGTTCCGGCGTTCAACGAGGCCCGAGGGATCCGTGACGTGGTGTCGGATCTGTCGGCGGCGGGGCCCTGGCACGAGATCATCGTCGTCGACGACGGCTCCACGGATTCGACAGCCGACCGGGCCGCCGAGGCGGGCGCGGTCGTCGTCAGGCATCCCTACAACAAGGGGAATGGAGCGGCCGTGAAGAGCGGGATCCGCCGTGCCTCCGGCGAGTTCGTGATGATCATCGACGGCGACGGCCAGCACCGCGCGGAGGATGCGCGGCGCGTGGTCTCACGGCTCGGTGAGTACGATTTGGTGATTGGCGCCCGTGCACCCGCGTCCCAGGCGACGCTTGCACGGCGGGCGGGCAACGCGGTGCTGAACGGCCTCGCCAGTTATCTGACGGGCCGCCACATCCCCGACCTGACGTCGGGCTTCAGGGGCGCACGGCGCGAATGTCTGCGCGAGTTCCTGCACCTGCTGCCGAACGGCTTCTCGACGCCCACCACCACGACGCTCGCCTTCATCAAGGCCGGATACAACGTGGCATTCGAGCCCACCGAGGCCCGCCAGCGGGTGGGCACGTCGAAGATCAGGCTGGCGCGCGACGGCGCCAGGTTCCTGATCATCATCCTGAAGATCGTGACGATCTTCAGCCCGTTGCGGGTGTTCCTGCCCGTGAGCCTCGCGTCGCTGGCGGTCGGCCTCGCGTACGCCGGCTGGACCGTCGCCACCCAGCGGCACATCACGAACTCCTCCGTGCTGCTGATCATGCTCGCCGTGATCGTGTTCCTCGTCGGGCTCGTCTCGGAGCAGATTTCCGCGCTTCGCTTTGAAGGCCGCCAGTAGCCGCCACTCGACGTCGCCCGACCCCGCACGCGCGCGGCGGCTGATCCTCATTCTTGCCGTGCTCGGCTTCTTCCTCAGGCTCGCGTTCGGGCTGTTCTACTGGATCGACAAACCGCTGACGCACGACGAGCACGAATACCTGGCGTTGTCGCAGAGCGTCGCCGCCGGACAGGGGTTCGTCTATGGGGCCGGCCATGACACCGGAACCACCCAGCAGTTTGGCCGGGCCCCGCTGTACCCCGTGTTCCTGGCCGCGGCCGGCGCCGGGGCCCGCGACTACAGCGCGTCGCCGACCCGGGTGAAATTGGCGCAGTCGCTGCTCGGCGCGATTGGCGTGTGGCTCATCGGCGTCATCGCCGTCCGCACCGCTGGCCCCGCCGGAGGTGTCGCGGCCGCACTCCTGGCCGCCGTGTATCCGCCTCTGGTGTGGATCTGCTCGTATGTTCTCAGCGAGGCGCTCTACAGCACGGTGGCGCTGACGGCCGTGCTGCTCCTCGACCGCGCGCTCGATCGCGCGGATGCGGGTGGGTCCTCTGCCGCCCGCTGGAGGTCGGCCGCGTCGGGCATCGCGACAGGCATCGCGATCCTCGTGCGTCCAGCCATGCTGTTTTTTCTTCCGCTCGCGGGCCTGTGGCTCGCGCGGCGGCGCCGCGGAGCGCTTGGCGTGATTTTCGTCGTCACGGCCCTCGGCGTGGTGGCGCCCTGGACCGCCCGGAACGTCCGGCTGTTTCACCGTCCGGTAATCGTGGCGTCGGAAGGCGGCGTCACTTTCTGGACCGGCAACCATCCGCTCGCGCGAGGCGAAGGGGACCTTGCGGCCAACCCCGACATCAAGCGCGCGGAAATCGCGTTCCGCGAGGCGCGTCCTGGTCTGACGTCGGAGCAACTCGAGCCGCTGTACTACCGCGATGCGCTGCGTTACATCGCCGCCCACCCGATCTGGTGGATGGGGCTCCTCGCGAGAAAAGCGTTCTACACGGTCGTGCCTGCCGGCCCCTCGTATACGCTACACTCGACGGCATACTTGGTCGCGTCGGTCGCGTCGTACCTGCTGCTGCTGCCGCTCGCCGCATGGGGCTGGGTGGCAGGCCGTGGCGATCGGCGTCCGGAGGCGCTGTTCGTGCTGGCGGCCTCCTCGGTCCTGGCCGGTCTCGTGTTCTTCCCGCAGGAGCGGTTCCGGATCCCCGTGATCGACCCAGCCCTGATTGTGTGTGCGGCTGCTGCCTGCGCTGATCGTTGGAACCGCTGATGAACGTGCTCGTAGTCGTGCCGACCTACAACGAGCGGGAGAATCTTCCCGTGCTCGTCCGCGGAGTGCTCGCGCATGCCGGATTCCGGATGCTGATCGTCGACGATGGCTCCCCCGATGGGACCGGCGAGGTTGCGGATGCACTGTCGGTCCAGCATCCGGGGCGCATCGAGGTCATGCACCGGACCGGCCGGCGCGGCCTCGGGCGCTCGTATATCGATGGCCTGCACAAGGCGATCGGCATGGACGGTGTCGATCTGATCTGCCAGATGGACGCCGACCTGTCGCACGATCCCGAGTATCTGCCCGCCCTCACCGCCGCCGCGGGCGCGGCCGACGTGGTCATCGGCTCGCGGTACCTCAACGGCGTCAGCGTCGTGAACTGGCCGCTCCATCGCATCTTTCTCAGTACCTTTGCGAACCGCTACATCCGGGCCGTCACGCGGCTGTCGGCGACCGACTGCACCAGCGGCTTCCGGTGCTGGCGCCGCGCGGCGCTGGCGCGGCTCCCTCTCGACGCCATGGTGTCCGACGGGTACGCCTTCCTCGTGGAAATGCTGTTCGACGCGGCCCGCCTGGGCTGCCGCGTCGCCGAGGTCCCGATCATCTTCGTCGAGCGGCGGCAGGGTCAGTCCAAGCTCTCGTCCGGAGTGATCCTCGAATCGATCGTCATGCCCTGGCGTCTGAAGCTACGCGGCGGGCGCCGCTGAGCCCATGCCACAGGTCGTCGTGATGGTGACGACGTCCTACCCGCGTTTTCCGGGTGACAGCGTGGGCACGTTCATGGAGCCCATCGCCCGCTCGGTCGCGGCCCGCGGCCACGAGGTCCACGTCGTCGCGCCCTGGCACCCGCTCGTCGCGCGACCCGCGGACGATGGCGGGGTCCACCTGCACTTCTACCGATACGCCCCGATCCCCTCGTTGAACGTGTTCGGATACGCGGCGGCGATGCGCGCGGACGTGAGCCTGCGTGGGGCGGCGTACATTGCCGCTCCCCTCGCGCTGGCGGCCGGGTGGCACGCTGCTCGATCGGTAGCGCGCCGCTGCCGCGCGACCATCATGCACGGCCACTGGGTGGTGCCCGGCGGAGTCATGGCCGCCGCTGCGGCGCCGGCGCTGCCCCTCGTGATCAGCCTGCACGGCTCGGACGTGTATGTCGCGGAGACCGTCGCGCCGGCGACACTCGCGGCGCGGCACGCCTTCCGCCGCGCGGGTTACGTGACCGCGTGCAGCGATGATCTCGCCAGACGGGCGCTCGCGCTCGGCGCGGCGCCGGACCGAATCGGCACCGTGCCGTACGGCGTGGACGTGGACCGTTTCAGGCCCGACTCGACGGCGCGCGCCGCTCGACGCCTCGAGCTCGGGGTCGGCGACCGGACCCCTCTCGTGCTCGCCGCCGGAAGACTCGTCCGAAAGAAAGGCTTTGAGTACCTGATTGACGCCCTGGCGCGGCTGCCGGGCGTCGTCCTCGCGCTCGCGGGCGAAGGCACGCTCGAAGCCGAACTGCGGGAGCGCGCCCGGCGAGCGGGGGTGGCTGACCGCGTTCGTTGTCTCGGCAACGTGCCGCAGGAGCGTGTGGGCGAGCTCTTCGCGGCGGCCGACGTCGTGTGCGTCCCGTCCGTGCGCGACGACCGCGGCAACGTGGACGGGCTGCCCAATGTGCTCATGGAAGCGCTCGCGGCGGGATCGCCGGTTGTCACCACGGCCGCCGGGGGCATTCTCTCGGTGGTCACCGACGACGTCACGGGATTGATCGTGCCGGAGCGCGATTCGGAAGCGATCGCGGCGGCACTCGCGCGCATAATCGCACAGCCGGCTCTGGGACGCCGGCTGGGGTCCGCGGCCCGCACCCTGGTGGAGCAGCGCTTCGGCTGGAGCCGCGCGGCTGAAGCGTTCGAGGCTGCGTACCTCCGGGCGCTTGCCTTCAAATCCTCGCGCAGCTAACATTTACCGGCTAACCCATGCAGCATGTGGCGACACCGAGGCGGGGACTCAGTGTGTTTTTTCCCGCCTACAACGACAGCGGGACGATCGCGAGCCTTGTCATAACCGCGCTGCAGGCCGCGCGTGAACTGACCGAGGATTTCGAAATCATCGTCGTGAACGACGGGAGTGCGGACGGGACCGCGCAGATCGCCGACGAGCTCGCGCGGACCTATCCCGAAGTCCGCGTGGTCCATCACCTGCAGAACCGCGGGTATGGCGGCGCCCTGCGCAGCGGCTTCGAAGCGGCGACCCGGGACCTGGTTTTCTATACGGACGGCGACGCGCAATACGATCCAAAGGAAATGGCCGTGCTCTGGGGAGCCTTCCACGACGGGGTGGACCTCGTGAACGGTTACAAAATCAGCCGGTCCGATCCTCTTCACCGGATCGTGATTGGCCGCATCTACCATCACACGGTGAAGATGCTGTTCGGCCTCAAGGTCCGGGACGTCGATTGCGATTTCCGGCTGCTGCGCCGATCGATCTTCGACACCGTGCAGCTCGAAAAGAGCAGTGGCGTCATCTGCCTCGAAATGATGAAGAAGATCCAGGATGCGGGCTTCACCATTTCAGAAGTGCCCGTGCACCACTATCATCGGGCCCACGGTCGGTCGCAGTTCTTCAACTTCCGGCGACTGTTCAAGACGGCTGTGGACGTCGCGAAGCTGTGGTACGCCCTCGTCGTGCGCGGCGAACATCTGAGGTCGCCGGCGCGGTCGGTACCCGCGGCCGTGCCGCCACCCCGAGACCGCGTGTGACGACGGCGTCGGCAGACCATCTCGGGTTCTATCGCGGCCGCCGGGTGATGATCACCGGAGGGCTTGGATTCATCGGGAGCAACCTGGCCAGGCAGCTGGTGAATCTGGGCGCGGACGTGCTCATCGTCGACGCACTCGATCCCAATTACGGTGGCAACCTCTTCAACATCAGCGACATCGCCGATCGCGTGCGGGTGAATATCGCCGACGTGCGCATGCAGAGCACCATCGGGGTCCTGGCGAAGGATCAGGACGTCATCTTCAACCTCGCGGGGCAGGTCAGCCACATCGACAGCATGCGCGATCCGTACACCGACCTGGAAATCAACTGTCGTGCGCAGCTGTCCATCCTCGAGGCGTGCCGCATCAACAACCCGGGAGTGCGCATCGTCTACGCCGGCACCCGGCAGGTTTACGGCAGACCGGACTACCTGCCGGTCGACGAAAAGCATCTCGTCCGGCCCGCGGACATCAATGGCGTCAACAAGGCCGCAGGGGAGTACTATCACCTGCTCTACAACAACGTGTTCGATGTGCACGCCTGCTCGCTGCGGCTCACCAACGTTTACGGGCCCAGGCAGCTGCTCAAACACGACCGCCAGGGCTTCATCGGCTGGTTCATCAGGCTGGTCCTCGAGAACCGCGAGATTCAAGTCTTCGGCGACGGTTCGCAGATGCGGGACTTCGTGTATGTGGACGACGCCGCCGACGCGTTTCTCCGCGCGGGCGCCTCGAATGCCTGCGACGGAGATGTGTTCAATGTCGGCGGCCTGGAGCCGATCTCCCATCGCGATCTCGTGGCGCTGCTGGTCGAGACCGCCGGCCGGGGGAGCGTCCGTTACGTGGAGTGGCCGCCGGAGAAGAAGCGCATCGACATCGGCAGCTTCTACTCGGATTCGACGAAGTTTCAGCAGACCGTCGGCTGGGCGCCCCGGGTCTCGCTGCGCGACGGGCTGACCCGGACGCTGCAGTTCTATCGCGCCCACATCCGCGAGTACGTCGACGCTGACACCGCCGCGAGGGTGGATACCGCCGGGCCGCACCCTCTGGAGTCGTCGTGATTCCATTCCTGCAGCTCACGCCTGGCGAAGACGCCGCGGTGGTGCGCGCCGCGGTGGAGCGAGTCATCACGCGTGGGTGGTTCGTGCTCGGCCCCGAGCTGGCCGCCTTCGAGCCCGAGTTCGCGGCAGCCTGTGGCGCGTCGGAAGCCGTCGGAGTGGGAACCGGAACCGACGCGCTCGCGATCGCGCTCCGCGCACTCGGGATCGGCCCCGGTGACGAGGTGATCACGTCGCCGCTGTCGGCCGCCTACTCCGCCCTGGCGATCATGATGGCCGGCGCGAGGCCCGTGTTCGCCGACATCGATCCGGATCGGTTGACGCTCGATCCCGACGCCGCGGCGGCAGCCGTGACGCCGCGGACGGCGGCTATCCTGCCGGTTCACCTGTATGGGCAGCCGGCCGACATGCCGGCGCTCTGCGCCGTCGCCGAGCGCCACAACCTCGAGATTGTCGAAGACTGCTGCCAGGCGCACCTCGCCACGTGCCACGGGCGGCCGGTCGGCACGTTCGGCGCGGCAGCCGCCTATAGTTTCTATCCCACCAAGAATCTCGGCGCCCTCGGGGACGCCGGCGCGCTGACGACGAATGACGCGAGCCTCGCCGGAAAGGCACGGCGCCTGCGAAACGGGGGGCAGACGGACCGCTATCACCACGACGAGTTCGGGGTGAACTCGCGGCTCGACGAGATCCAGGCGGCGGTCCTTCGCGTCCGCCTGCCATTCCTGCCCGGATGGACCGAACGCCGCCGCGGCCTGGCGCGAGAATACCGGCGCCATCTCTCCGGCCTGCCGCTGGACGTTCCGCGGGAATTCGACCCGGGGCACGTGTATCACCTTTTCCCGGTGCGGAGCCCGGCGCGGGATGCGCTGCAGGCCGCGTTGCGGGCGTCGGGAATCGAGACGCTGATCCACTACCCTGTCGCCATCTCCCGACAGCCGGCGCTGGCATCGGCGCAGCCGGCCCGCTGCCCCATCGCGGAGCGCGTCTCCGGCGAAATTTTTTCATTGCCGCTCTACCCGTCTCTGCCCGCAGACGCCATCGCGCGGGTCACCGCCGTCCTCGCGGCAGCCTAGTCTTGTGAAGATGGAGCTCGCGCGACGCGGCGCGACCGACCGGCCGAGGCCGGATCCCACGCGGGCCGCGGGGATTGCGGATGGAGCGGCGGACGCCGGCGGGAGCTCATGATCGTCCTTCGGCAGTGCATTGCGTGTGCAGTCGTCGCGTGGCTGCCCGGAGCGGTGATTTACCGCGTGCCGTGGCTCGAACGCGATCGGCGCGGCGGGCTCGACGCGGAGGAACGGCTGTTCTGGGCGGGTGTGCTCAGTGTCGCGATCTCGTTGTCCGTCGTGCTCGCGCTGGCTGCGCTGCATCGATACAGTTTCGATCGCCTGCTGCTGACCGATGCGGGGGTGGCGGTGGCAGCGGCCGTGGCCGCGCGCGGGCGCCTGAGATTCGGGCCTGGCACCCGGCACCCGGGACTCACGGCGCTGGTGCCTCTCGCGCTGGTGCTGCTCGGACTCTGGCGGTTCTTCCCGTCGTCCGAGTACGTGATCGGCGGCAAGGACCCGGGGACGTACGTCAACGAAGGCGTCCAGATCGCGCAGCGAGGGGCCCTCGTGACGCGCGACCCGGTCGTCGCAGCGGTGCCCCCGTTTGCACGGGACCTGTTTTTTCCGTCGCACCAGAGGCCGGACTATTACGGCATCCGCTTCATGGGCTTCTTCATCACGTCCCCCGAGAGCGGGGCCGTCGTCGGCCAGTTCCCTCACCTGTTTCCGGCGTCGATTGCCATCGGCTACGGGATTGACGGACTGACCGGCGCGAGGCGGACCGTGGGCGCCTGGGCCGTCCTGGGCCTGCTGGCGGTCTACTTCGCCGGCGCCCGTCTCGTCGGGCGAACAGCGGCGGCAGGGGCCGCGACGCTGCTGGGGCTTCACGTGATCCAGACGTGGTTCGCACGGTATCCGAACGCCGAGGTCGTGATGCAGGCCCTGCTGTTCGCGGCCCTCCTGGCGAATGCGAGGGCGCACGTCGACCGTGATCGATTCTTCGCGCCCGTCGCTGCGCTGCTGCTCGGGTTGCTGCTGTTCCTTCGCTTCGACGCCGTCTTGGGGATCGCGGGGGTCTTCGGCGCGTTCGCCCTTTCCCGCTTCAACGGCCAGCGTCCGAGTCTCTCCTTCGTCGCGGTGTTCACCCCGATCGCGGCCATGTCGGTCCTGTACCTGGCCGGGCCGATGCGCGCCTACGCGGATCTCCCGATCGTGTACCTCAGCAACCTGCCGTGGTGGGGATACGCCGCCCTCGGGGTGCTCGCGACCACGGCGACGGCAGGCGTCTGGGCCGCGGCGAGATACCCGGATCTGTGCGTCCGCGTCGTCGAGTGGACGCCCCGCCTGATGACGGGAATCCTCGCAGCCCTTGCGCTCTATGCACTCTTCATCCGCCATCCGGCCGGGCGGCTCGCCGCGCACGACGCGTATGCGCTCAGGACGTTCACGGACTTTTACCTGACGCTGCCGGCGCTGCTCGCCGCCCTGGTCGGCTTTGGCCTCGCCGCCCGCCGCGGATTCTGGCGGGACCCGGCCCTCTTCGTCACGATTGCCGTGTTCTCGTGCTTCTTCTTCTTCAAGGTCCGCATCGTGACGGATCATTTCTGGATGACGCGGCGATTCCTGCCCGTGATTCTCCCGGGAGCCCTTCTGTTCGCCTCGGCCGCCGCGCTCGGCGGTCGGGGCGCCCGGCGCCCCGCCGGGGCCGCGCGATCGCTCATCGGCGTCGTGTTCGTCGGGCTGCTCGCAGTGGATTACGGACGCGCCAGCCGTCCTCTCCTCGGCCACGTCGAATACGCGGGCCTGCTTCCCCGGCTGGAGCGGCTCGCGCTGTCCATCCACGATGACGAACTGCTGATTGCCGAGTCGCGAGACGCAGGCGGCGACGTGCACGTGCTCGCCCTGCCGCTCGCGTACATCTATGCGCGGCAGGTGCTGGTACTCAATTCGCCCAGACCTGACAAAGCGACGTTCGCCGCGTTTCTCGACTGGGCGCGGACGCGTTACTCGCGAGTGCTGTTCATCGGGGGCGGAGGCACCGATCTGCTGTCGCACCGGTACGGCGTGGAATCGATCGCGAGCGAGCGGTTCCAGGTGCCGGAGTACGATGCCCCCCTCGACGCCTACCCCCGCTTCGTACGCGCCAAGGAATTCGATTACGGGGTCTACGCGTTCACGGCGCCTCTGCCTCCTGACGGTCGGGGGTTCGATCTGGACCTCGGCGTGCGCGACGATCTGCACGTCCTGCGCTTCCATGCGAAGGAGCAGGCGGACGGTCGCACCATCCGATGGACGCGTGCCACGTCCTATATCTCGGTCACGACGATCAGCCCCTCCGCGCGCGAGGTGACCCTCTGGATGAACAACGGCGGACGGCCGCCGGCCGCGCCACCTGCCACGGTCGGGGTCTATCTGCGGGGCGAGCCGCTGGGGACTGTGGTGGTCGGATCGGGGTTCAGGCCTTATGCGTTACCCGTCCCGGCGGCGCTGGCGGCGCGGGCGGCTGCCGCCGACGAGCCCGTCGAGCTGCGGCTCGTCACCGCGGTGTGGAATCCACACCGTGTGATCGGATCGCCGGATGACCGGGATCTCGGGGTGATGGTGGACCGCGTGACGGTACAATAACGGTCCTCCATGGCATTGCACGATGTGGCCCCGCGGCTGCAGATCTCCGATCCGCGTGAACGGGCGCTCGTCTCGGCCGCCGACCGGATGCTGGACGTCGGCGCCGCGGTCCTGAAGCCATTCAGGCCGCGACGTCCGCCGGTCGCGCCGACGCGCATCCTGCTCCTCCGGCTGGAGCGAATAGGCGACCTGCTGATGGCGTTGCCGGCGATCGCGGATGTGAGGGCCCTCGCGCCCGATGCGATCATCGACCTGGTGGTCGGCAGCTGGAACGCGGATCTCGCCCGCGCGATGACACCCGTATCCGCGGTAAAAGTCCTCGACGCCAGATGGCTCGCGCGCGGGAACGCCGGGCTCGGTCTACCCTCGCTGCTGCGGGCCGCCGGAGAGTGGCGCCGGGAACGGTACGACCTGGGCCTCAACTTCGAACCCGATATCCGCACGAACCTGCTCCTTGGGGCGTCGGGGGCGTCATGGACCGCCGGATTCGCGAGCGGTGGCGGTGGCGCCGCGCTCGATGCCGCCATCGCCTACGACACCCGCACCCACACCACCGACAATGCCAGGCGCCTCGTCGAAGCGGTGCTGGGACACACCGCGGCGCCGGAACCTGACATCACGCTCAATATCCCGTCCGCTTCGCACGCGATCGCGGCCGCACACCTTGCGGGTGCGGACGGCCCGCTGGTCGGCGTGCACGTGAGCGGCGGGCGCGCGATCAAGCAGTGGCCGCCCGAGCGCTTCGCTGAAGTCGCGCGGCGCCTCATCGGCACGGCAGGGGCAACAATCGTGCTGACGGGATCGGCAGCCGATCGGATCCTGATCGACCGGGTGGCTGGCGCCCTGCCGCAAGACCGGGTCGTGGACGTGGCGAGAGATCTCGGACTGCTGGATCTCGGAGCCATCCTCCAGCGTCTCGACCTCCTGGTGACGGGCGACACGGGCCCGATGCACCTGGCGGCAGCAGTCGGGACTCCGATCGTCGCGGTATTCGGTCCGTCCGACCCGGCGCGCTACGCACCGAGCGGCGCGAACGATCGCGTCGTTCGCGTCGATCTTCCGTGCAGCCCCTGCAACCGTATTCGTCGTCCCCCGGCGCGGTGTGTGGGCCACACGCCGGACTGCCTGTCGTCCATCAGCGCCGAGAGCGTCTTCGCCGCCGCGATGGCGGTTCTCGACGCGCCCCGGCTGCAGGCCAGCGGGTCCGCCGCAGCTCTATGAGCGCAGACGAGGATGCCCTCGGCATCCTGATGATCGACGCGGGAACAGGCCCGCGCCGTGTGCGGCTGGCCGACTACCTCGACGGCGAGACCGAAGAGGACGCGCTCGCGGCCGCCCACGCCTGGATCAAGACCCTGCGTACCGCCAGCGTCGATGGCGTCCCGCTGCGGCGCCGCTTCCTGTTTCGCGAGGATTCACTCTGGTGGTTCGCCGAGTTGTATCTGCACAAGGGGCGACTGATCCTCGATCTGCACCGGACGCTGGCGGCGCTCGAACGTCTGTTTTCGGTCGAGCGCCCCGTCACGGTGAGCCTCGTCGGCTCGAGCCCCCTTCTGACGGTCATCGGACCCCAGGCGGCCGCGACCAGGAACATCCGCTGGTCCGGAAGGAGGCGGGCGCGTGCGGGATGGCTCAACCTCATCGCGATGGACACCCGCGCACGCGCGCTGATGCTGGCGTCGCGAGCCTCCCGGCTGCGGCGGCGGCGGACATCCACGTCCAGTCCCCAGCGAGCGGACGTCGTGGCCTTCGTGCACAATGCCTTCTGGCGCCGCGGGTCGGGGGACGGGAGCGCCGAGTCCTACATCGGCCCGGTGCTGGACGCGCTCGAGGCGGACGACGCCAGTACGGTGAACTACGTGGGCGTTGGACCAGCCCTCAATTTCCGGGCACGACGCTGGTGGCATCCGCTCCAGGCGGGCGCCGCCACCCGGGTCATGCCCATCGAGTCGCTGGCCCGCCGTGGGACGATGCAGGGCTCGGCGGCGATATGGCGCAGCCGGCACGCCATGAGGCGGGCGCTCTGGAAAAGTGACGACGTCCGCCGTCACGCGGTCATTCGTGGGTGCGATTGCTGGGGCATCGTCCGCGAGGCGCTCTCAGGCATCGCACTGCTGCAGTGGCCGTGGTCGGCGCGAGCGATGGACGAAGCCGGCGCCGCGCTGGACCTGCTCCGCCCGGCTGTCGCCCTGACGTACGCCGAAGCCGGAGGGTGGGGCCGAGCGCTGATGCTCGAGTGCCGTCGTCGCGGGATCCCCTCAGCCGGCCTGCAGCATGGATTCATCTATCGGCACTGGCTCAATTACCGCCACGAGCCCGACGAAATGCTGCCCGATCCCGATCACCCGGCCGACGCCGGATTCCCGAGACCCACGCTGACGCTGGTGTTCGACGATTTCGCGCGCCAGCACCTCGAGGGCGCCGGTCACTTCCCGCCGGCGTCACTCCAGGTCACCGGCAGCCCGCGACTCGACGCGCTGGTCAGAGGGGTGAGTCTCCTCACGGCGGACGACGTCCGTTCCGCACGAGCCGCAGCCGGGGCCGGCGGCGCACGCTTGCTCGTCCTGCTGGTCACGAAGTATCGCGAGGCCCGGCAGGTTCTTCCCGCGTTGGCCGAGGCCGTCCGCACGATGCCGGATGTGCAGCTCGCGATCAAGACGCATCCGGCGGAAACCCCGGACGCCTATGCGGACATGGCAGCGGCGGCAGGGAATATCCTGGTGCTGGGGGCGGACGCGCCGCTCGCACCCCTGCTGGCGGCGAGCCGAGCCGTCGTGACGGTGAATTCGACCGTCGCGCTCGACGCGGCGGTGCTGGGCATCCCGGCGCTCGTCCTCGGCCTCCCCAACAACCTGTCGCCGTTCGTGGATGCCCGGCTGATGGCCGGGACATCCCGGGGTGAGTCGCCGGGCCCGTCCCTGCGGCGCATCCTGTATGATGAGGGATTCCGCCAGCAGCTCGAACGGGATCGCGGCGCGTGCCTGGCGCGCTTCGGCATCGGCTCGGACGGCCGCGCCGCGGCGCGCAGTGCGGCGGCGGTTCTCGAGCTCGCGGCGGCCCGGAAGCGCCCGCCCGCCGGCTCTGACCCCTTGGAAGGAAAGGATTCTCATTGATGCGTGTTCTGATCACGGGTGGTGCGGGGTTCGTCGGCAGTCACCTCGCCGAAGCCCTCCTCGAGCGCGGCGACGACGTCTTCATCCTCGACAACCTGTCGACAGGGTCCTTCGACAATGTCGTGCACCTCAAGGGTCATCCCCGCTTCCATTACACGATCGAGTCGGTGACGAACGAACCCGTGCTGGCCGAGCTCATCGATCGCTGCGACATCGTCGTGCACCTGGCGGCGGCGGTCGGGGTCAAGCTGATTGTCGAACAGCCGGTTCATACGATCGAAACGAACGTGCACGGCACGGAAGTCGTGCTCAAGATTGCGAACAAGAAGAAGAAGCTGGTGCTCATCGCGTCCACGTCGGAGGTGTATGGGAAGAGCGTGGACGTGCCGTTTCGGGAGGATGCCGACCTGGTGCTCGGCGCCACCACGAAGCACCGGTGGGCCTATGCGTGCAGCAAGATGATCGACGAGTTCCTGGCGCTCGCGTACTGGAAGGAACGGAAGCTGCCGGTCATCGTCGTCCGGCTCTTCAACACCGTGGGTCCCCGCCAGACCGGTCAGTACGGCATGGTCATCCCGAACTTCGTCCGCCAGGCGCTCGCCGGGCAGCCGATTACGGTGTTCGGCGACGGGACGCAGTCCCGCAGCTTCACCTACGTCGGGGACGTGGTGCGCGCTATGGTAGCCTTGATCAACGAACCCAAGGCTGTCGGTCAGGTCTTCAATATCGGGAATGGCGAGGAGATCACGATCGGTGATCTGGCCGCGAAGATCAAGGCCATGACGGGCAGCCGCTCCGAGATTGTCACCATTCCCTACGATCAGGCGTACGAAGCCGGGTTCGAGGACATGCCGCGCAGGGTTCCGGACATCTCGCGCATCAAGGCGCTCGTGGGGTACGAGCCCACCGTTCACCTCGACGAGACGCTCCACCGGGTCATCGAGCACTTCCGGCAGCTGTAAGAAGGAATGTCCCTGCTTCACATCAAGGCACGCGCCCGACGAACGGCTGAGCGTGTGCTCCGCCGGCAGGCGAAGCCGGTTCGACGGCTCCTGCTCGCGACGGGCCGCGACCGCGCGCCGTCGATGCCGGAGATCGTGCAGATCGAGAGCACGAACATCTGCAACGCCAAGTGCGTGTTCTGCCCGCGCGACGACATGCATCGCAAGCAGGGGATCATGACCGTCGAGCTGTTCCGCAAGATCGTGGACGAGACCGTGGAACTCGGGATCACCCACGTCCGCATGCACAACTACGGCGAAGCGTTCATCGACAAACGCCTGGTCGAAAAGGTGCGGTACGCCAAGGACAAGGGCATCAGGGAAGTCGGCGTGATCAGCAACGGTTCGCTCATCACGGAAAAGGTGGCGGCCGGCATGATCGAGGCCGGACTCGACGCCATCAACATCAGCGTCGACGCGTCCGGCAAGGACGTGTTCGAATCGACCCGCATCGGTCTGAAGTACGACAAGGTCATCGCGAACATCGAACGGCTCGTGCGTCTCCGCGCCGAGAGCGGCATGCGGAGACCGAAATTGATCCTGTCATTCGTCCGGCAGAACAATTCGGCCGATGAGCACGCGTTCATCGAGCACTGGCGGAGCATCGCCGACAAGGTGCACGTCACCGATCTGCACAACTGGGCCGGGACGCTCAACACCGAGTCGGACGTGAATTACCCGTGTTATCGGCCGTGGCTGACGTTCACGGTGCTGTGGGACGGCCGCGTGTCCCTCTGCTGCGCCGACTTCGACGGGAAGACCATCCTGGGCAATCTCAACACCTCCACGATCCAGGAAATCTGGAACGCCGAGCCGTACCGGGACGCCCGGCGCCAGCATCTGGAGAGCGGCGGACCCGATATCTGCCGCTCCTGCGACCTGCCGCGCAAGGACTCGCCGCTCTGGATCACGAAGCTGGCCTGACCTCGCGACTAAACCGCAGGGCTTCAACAGTTTACCCAACCGGTCGCGTTCGCGGACCCGTCCAACGAGGCGTATACTCGAAGGAACCGGGATGATCAATCCATGAACAGACGGCTCTACCGTGTGATCCTGTTTGCGATGACGGCGACGGCCTCATCCGTGACGCTCGCGAACGCTGGGGACCTGAAGCTCACCATCAGCAACGGCCGGGTCACCCTGGTTGCGCAGGATGTGCCGCTTCGGCAGATTCTCGCCGAGTGGGCGCGGCTGGGGCAGACCACGATCGTCAACGGCGACAAGCTGAACGGTCCGCCATTGACGCTGCAACTGGTCGATCGGCCCGAGCGCGAGGTGCTCGACGTGCTCCTGCGCTCGGCCAGCGGCTATATCGCCGCGCAGCGTCCGGTCGTGCTGGCCAATGCGTCGGTGTTCGATCGGGTGATGATTCTCCCGACAAGCCGGGGGCCCGTGGGCGTGGCCGCGGCGCCGACGCCGGCGCCGCCGCAGTTCGGTCCGGGCCGGCCGAACATGGGGCCGCAGATGCAGATGCCGCCACCGGTCGTCGACGAGGACGAACCGATGGATCCCAACGTCCCCACCAACCAGCCCATGGTGACTCAGCCGGGTCCGCCGTTTCCGAACGTCCCTGTACCAGCACCCGGGCAGCAGCCGCCTGTCCTGACATCTCCCCGGCCCGGCATGCTGCCGACCCCCCCGGGCGGGCAGCCCGAGCCGTACGGCGCGCAGCCGCCCAACGTCAGGCCGCCGGGGGCCGGAGACCGGGAGCCGTGACCGCCTCCCTGCGACGGCGCGGGTCGTTACTGTAGAATCACGACGATCATGACCGTCAGCCCGCCGGTCGTCCGCCGGGGCGAATATGCCGAGCGCGGCGACTACCACCGCACGCTCGATCCCGACTGGGAGTACTACCCCACCTATCTCGCCAAGATCGAAGCCGTCCGCCGCTGGCTCGACGCCGCCCTGCCGGGCGAGCGTGTGCTCGATGCCGGATGCGGCGAAGGCGTCCTCGTCGATGAATACGCTGGACGGCTCGCCATCGAGGGCGTCGACGCCAACTACTCGTCGGACCGCGTGCGACACGGGTCGCTGACCGCCCTGCCCTGCGGCGACGCCACGTTCGATCGCGCGATGTGCCTCGACGTGCTGGAACACCTGACGTTCGACGAGCAGCCGCGCGCCCTCGCGGAGCTGTATCGCGTCCTACGGCCCGGGGGCGAGCTGCTCGTGTCGGTGCCGAACCTGGCGCACCTGCAGTCGCGTGTGCACTTCCTGCTGACCGGACGGCTCATCAGGACCGCGTCCGAACACAAGCACCCGGGCGATCGACCGGCGTCCGATTACATCGCGCTCGCCTGCCGCGCGGGGTTCGCGCTCACGGCGCGGCGCGGGATCTTCCCGACCGTTCCCGTCCTCACGCGCTGGATTCGCCGCCGCCCGCGCGCCCTGCAGCCGCTGCACCGCCTGCTGTCCCGCGTCCTCCCGATCCCGGGCTGGTGTTTCCTCAACCTCCTGACGTTCCGGAAACCCTGAGCCCTTGCGCCAGAAGCTCGCCGAGCTCTCGAAGAACCTGGCGATCTACGGCGCGGGCGACGTCGCGATCCAGGCGGTCAACTTCCTGCTGCTGCGTTTCTATGTCGAGTACCTGACCCCGGCCGACTACGGGATCCTCGCGCTGCTCGCGAGCATCGAGGCGCCCGTGAAGCTCTTCTTCCGCTGGGGAGTGGACGGGGCGTTCATGCGCTACTGGTTCGACTGCCCGGACGAACGCGAGCGGCAGCGGCTGGCGAGCACGCTCTTCTTCTTCCTCCTCGCGGTCAACGGCGCGTTGCTCGTCCTCTCGCTTGCGGCGGCGCCGTTTCTCTCCGAGCGGCTGCTCCGCACACCCGGGTACACGCTGGCGCTGCAGCTCGTCCTGCTGAACACATTCGCCATCGGATTCACCTTCATTCCATTCCACGTGCTCAGGATGGAGAAGCGCGCGCGCGAGTTCAGCGCGCTGACGCTCGCGCGGTCCGTCTCCACGATCGTCCTGCGCATCGTCCTGGTCATGGGCATGGGCCTCGGGGTCTTCGGGGTGGTCGTCGCGGATATTGCCGTGACCGGCGTGCTGATGATCATCATGGTCCGATGGTTCGCGCCACTCCTGCGGCCGATGTTTTCGATGCCCGTGCTCCGCAAGTCGCTGGCCTTCGGCCTCCCGCGCGTGCCGCACGGCTTTGCGCTGCAGGTCATGGCCGTCGGCGACCGGTTCGTGATGGGCCGCTACCTGACCGTCCAGGACGTCGGGTTCTATTCCATGGGCGTGAGCTTCGGCCTCATTCAGAAGGTGGCGCTCGGCGCGTTCGAGTACGCGTGGGCGCCGTTCTATTACGCGACCGCGCGCGAACCGGACGCACCGAGGGTGTTCAGCACGATTACGACGTACGGCGTCGCGATTCTCGCCTTGATGACCGCCGGGCTGTCGGCCATCGCCGCCGACCTCCTCGACCTCGTGACGCACGGACAGTACGTCGGCTCGGCGGGCGTGGTCGCGTGGACCGCGGTCGGCGTGTTCTTCTACGGTGTGTATCTCCTGACGTCCACGGGGTTGAACATCACCAGCCGGACCCGCTACTACCCCGTGAGCACCGCCATCGGCGCCGCCGCCAATATCGGATTGTGCGTCGCGTGGATTCCCCGGTTCGGAATCATCGGCGCGGCGTGGGCCAACGCCGCGGCGTACGCGCTCCAGGCGGCGATCGCCTACCGGATGTCGCAACGGTTCTATCCGGTCACGTACGAGTACGGCAGAGTGCTGCGGTCCGTGGGTGCCGCGGGGGCGGCGTTCGTCGCGGCGTCCGCCCTCCCGGCGATGCCCTCATGGCTGGGCATTCCCGTCCGAGGGACGGCGGTCGTGCTGGTGATGGGGACGCTGCTGGCAATCACGCGGTTCTTCAATCCGGAGGAGCTTCGGGGGCTGTATGCGCTGCGTCGGCGTCGATCGGGGGGCGTGCGTGGACCCGCAGCGGACACGACCGAACTGGCGGGTGAACTCGTGGCCGTGGACCTGTCGGCAGAACCCATCGCGGGTGCCCCCGACACAAAGCGCTGAGGTGCCGCAGGCGCTCACTGGTTCCACCTCCGCCGCCCAGAGGCACGTGGCGTTCCGCCCTGTCCACTGGTACAATGGCCGGGATCGTCATGTCAGTCGGGGTGGATGGCACCCGCGGCTGACCCTGGCGCCGTTCCTGCGGAACTGCCGCCGGGGACGCGCGCGCCCCGAATACACCGTTCCTTCACAGCTGCGACAGACGAATGGGCGATCTTCGGCTCGCCGGGTTCGCCACTGGAGATGTGCCAATCGATGGGTCTGGCTCGTAACACCGCCGCCGACACAGCGCCCGGCCGGGCCCGGGGCGGCCTGCTGCACTCGTCGATCGCGAAGGTCCGCGAGTCCATCGCCTCGCGCGCCAGGGCGCTGCCGCTGGCACGCCATGCGTGGGCGCGGTACCGTCGTCGCCGGTACGAGCAGCGTATCAGCCGCTTCATCGAGGAGAAGACGGGCCGAGCCGATCGGCTGCCGCTGGGCGCCGTGTACGAAGCGACGATGCGGTGCAACCTGCATTGCGAGTTCTGTTATGTCGGGGACCTGCTCAACATCGAGGGTGAGTGGCGCGAAGAGATGACGCTCGACGCGCTGCGCAAGGCCTTTCCCGACGATCCGGGTTTCCAGGTCAGTCTGACGGGCGGCGAGATCTTCATGCGGAAGGACATCCTCTCCGTACTGAATCTCTTTCGCGACAAGGGCTACGCGTGCGGCTACCTGACGACCAACGGCACGATCATCACGGAGGAGCGCGCCGAGGCGCTCGCCGAGCTGGCGGCCGCGGGCTTCCTCAAGCACATCAGCGTTTCGATCGACGGCCCCGGCGCGATTCACGATGCCGCACGGGGTCTCGAAGGGACGTTCACGCGGACATGTGAGGGCCTCCGGCGGCTCCAGGCTGCGGCCAGGCGGAAGCACGCGCGGCTCCGGGTGAGCATCAACACGACGGTCGCCCATCAGAGCCTCGACGCGCTCGACCAGATGGTCGATGTGGCCGAGGAGCTCGGCGTCGACGCCATCGGGCTCAATCACCTCATGTTCAGCACGCCCGAGGAAGTGGACGAGACGGTCCGGCTGATCGGCGCCACCGATGCGTCCGCGATCGCGACCTTCGTGACGCCCGATCCCGGGCTCGATATCGAAACGGTTCGCCGGAAAGTGGCCGCGCTGCAGGACAAGTGCCGTGAGCGGAACGTCCTGTTCGATTTTCGCCCGAAGGTGCACCCGCAGCTGATCGACAACTACTACACGCCCGGCGCGAAGCTCGAAGGCCGATGCCTGTATCCGTTCCTGCACGCGCGCGTGTCGTTCTCCGGCAAGGTGTATTTCTGCCCGTTCATCCGGGTGGAGGTCGGCGACCTCGCCGAGTCGTCGCTCGAGGAGATCTGGAACGGTGAGCGCTACGTGGACATGCGCCGGCGTCTGGTTGAAAACGGCATCTTCCCGGTCTGCCGCCGCTGCTGCAAGGTGGAGCTCTCCCCCGTTCCGCTGGCCGAACCGTTCGGCGCCGGCGTCGTCGCTCCGCCACGCCGCGCGATTCCGTTGACGGTGGTCCAGTGAGCGTCGCGCACACGCTCGGGCGGCGCACGCTGCTCATCAACCCCCCGCTCATCAACGGGGTCGCGTTCACGCGCCAGGGGCGCTGCCAGGAACGCGAAGACGTCCTCGGGACGACCAAGCCGCCCTATACGCTCGCACTGGCGGGTGCGCTGCTGCGCGACGCCGGGTGCGACGTGCGGCTCATCGACGCCACCTCGGAGCGGCTGACGATGGACGACGTGATCGCGCGGCTCGAACGCGAGCAGTTCGTCCCCACGCTGATCGTGTTTCCGAGCACGACGCCCACGCTCGACGCGGACGTGGAGGCGATCGCGCGGATCAAGCGCAGGTTCGGCGCACCCATGTTCTGCTTCGGCCCGCACGCCTCGACCGCCGCGGCCGCCTCGATGGACCGCGTCCCGGCCGTGGACGGGATGTTCGTGGGCGAACCGGAGGACGGGATCGTCCAGCTCGCCGGGCTCGCGTCGGTCGGATCCCTCGCGGAGGTTCCGAGCCTGACCTGGCGCACCCCGGAGGCCGGCGGCGCGGTCGTGCCTCACCGCGGGCATGGCAGCTTCACGGCCTTCGCGACCATGCCGTACCCCGCCTGGGACCTGGTCGCGCTCGACGGCTACGCGCTGCCGCTCGTGAACAAGCGCTACGTCATCGTCGAAACCAGCCGCGGCTGCCCGTATACGTGCGACTTCTGCGTCGCGCCCATCCACCAGGGGCACAAGTTCCGCGAGCGCAGTCCGAAATCACTCGTGGACGAAATCGAGCGCAGCTATCGAGAGCTCGCGGTCGAGTTCTTCTACCTGTGGGGCGACACGGTGACGTTGAACGTCAAGTCGTTCAGCGCGTTCTGCGACGAGCTCATCGCTCGAAACCTGCCCATCCAGTGGTTCGGAAACGCCCGGGCGGACAATCTGACGGACCCGGCGTTCGTGCACCGGCTGAAGCGTTCCGGCTGCTGGATGCTCGCGCTCGGCATCGAATCCGAGTCGGACGAAGTCCGCAAGGACATGGTCAAGCGGCTCGAACGGGAAAAGATCCAGGCGGCCTTCCGCAATATGCGTGAGGCGGGCATCCGGTCGTTCGCGTTCTTCATCTTCGGCTATCCCGGGGAGACGCCCGAGACGATGGACCACACGATCGACTACGCCATCCGGCTCGACCCGGATTTCGCCAACTTCTATCCGGCCGTGCCCTACCCGGGGACGGCGCTCTACGCCAAGTGCGTCCGCGACTCGCTGCTCCCTGACGAGGCACGCGACGACTGGTCGAAGATGGAATACTCGTATTATCTGCTGCGCGGGAACGGCCTCGACGAGCGGCTCGTCATGGAGGCCATCAACAGGGCGAAGCGCCGCTTCTTCCTGCGCCCCGGCTACATGGCGCGGCACGTCGGCGACGTCGCGAGGATTGCCGTCACCAAGCAGAGCATCGTCTGGCAGGTGCTGGCTCGGACGCTGTTCGGGTCCAAGGTCGTGGACACGTCGAAAGTGCGGCAGGCTGATTCGGCTACCGTCACCTAGAGGGGCGCTGGCGGACAGGGGACGGTTGACAGTCGGACGCCACTATCGCGCCGGCTTGCGCGCGCCCAGGTCAATCCGGTTCAGGGGCACATCCCAGTGCGCCACGAGCAGCTCGAAGCGCCGTTCCTCCTCCTTCTGCAGCTTCGCGCGGTCCGGGAAGAGTTTTGCGACGATCTCCGCTTCGGTCGGCGATGACGGACGTGTGGCGGGCTGAACGAGCTCCACGGCGAAGGTCCAGTCGGCGCGGCCGTCACCATGGTTCTTTGGTACGTAGGTCTTGACCGACAGGTAGAGACCCGACTTCTCCATCTCCTTCAGAATCGGATAGTGGTTGCGCTGGAAGAGGTCCAGGAACTCATCCTGCGAGCCCCACTTCACGGTGTAGAAGTACCACACGGTCTTCGGCTCGCCCGCCGCCTGGTGCGCCGGCGCCTGCGCTTTGACGCCGGGGGCCAGCAGCAGCACCGCGGCCAACGCGACGCTCAGTCTTCGTAACATGCTTCTCCCCTCCGCCTGGATGATACTGCCTGTCCGTGCCCGGCGCCGCATGGCTGCAGCCCGAAATGGGGCCACTCATCTTTGGCGCAAGTCGTGAGCCAGGGAATCCGTCCTGCGACGCACGCGGTGCGCCGCGATGAAGGGTCGAAAGCGGTGACTTCCGCCTCGAGGCGCCCCGATGCGACAATCGCCCCATGAGCCTCGCGCACCTGACCCTGCCGACACAGCATGTCGATCGGACCGCGTCATTCTTTGAAAGAACCCTGGGCTACACGAGAAATCCGGTGCCGGGCAACTCACCGGTCGAGGCGTTGTGGCTCGATATCGGGCGCGGGCAGGAGATGCACGTGTTCTTCGTGGAAGGGTTCCAGGTATCGCCGTTCGAGGGAGAGTTCGGACGGCACGTGGCGCTGTTCCATCCGCTCGCGGACTTCCCCGCGCTCAAGCAGCGGCTGGCCGTGGAGGGAGCGGCGCTCATGGAGCCGCTCAGGACGACGCCGTTCGAGCGCTTCTTCTTCCGCGAGCCGATCAACGGATACGTGTTCGAAGTGGTCGATCAGGACAGGCCGAGGCCTTAGAAGCCCTTGGCGGTCCACTTCGACCAGTAGAACGTCATCGGCACCTTGCCGGTGTTCACGATGCCGTGGAGGACGTTCCCGGCGCTGTACATGACGGCGCCCGGCCCCACCTGCGTGGTCTTCCCGTCGCAGAAGATCTCGCCCGTGCCGTCGGCCACGATCATGAACTCTTCCTCGGGATGCTGGTGCGGAGGATGCGGACTGGCGCCCGGATCCAGGACGGCCATCCCGGTGCACATGCCGGTCAGCTGGTCGGTCGGGCCGTTGTAGTGCACGAACACGCGACACCCGTTCTGCACGTCGGGCGTCAGCGCCGCCAGGTCCAGCACTCCGTCCGGCAGCTTGCCGGCCGCCATGTCGACGTCGACGACGCTGTCTGTCTTGTCTGCCATGAGCCCATCGTTCAACAATCGGGACGTCCCGGTCAAGACCGCCGCGCCGATCGGGGTGCGACCCGCCCTCGTGCCTACTGCTGCTGGTCGTAGGCCTGCTGGGCCTCGTGGTCGTCCTCGAGAAAGAGTGACCACTCCTCGTCGGCGGCGAAGTCCTCATCCGGCGGCAGCAGCGTCTGTGACGGCGCGACGCGGACCCGTACCTGGAGCTCGGTTTCCGCCCGGCCCTTCATCGTGCCGAACGTGGGCGGCACATCGGTGTAGTCGCGGCCGATGGCGGTACGGATGTGACGGTCGCCGGTGATCAGGTTGTTCGTGGGATCGAATCCCACCCAGCCGAGCGGCGGAAGCAGCGCCTCGACCCACGCGTGGGTCGCACCGGCGGACGAGCGGTCGTTGTGCTCGTCGCCGTGATACAGGTAGCCGCTGACGTACCGGCAGGGGATGCGCAGCGCCCGCAGCACGGCGATCATGATGTGCGTGAAATCCTGACAGACGCCTTTCCGCGAGCCGAGGCTCGCCTCGATCGGCGAGTTCACGCCCGTGCTCTTGCGGACGTACTCGAAGGCGTTGTGGATGCTGACGTTCACGTCCCGCACGAGTGTGAGGGGATCCCGGCCGTTGGGGCGATCGACGCCGAGCTCCCGCGCGAGATCCTCGAGCAGCGGCGAGGTGCGGGCGAAGTGGCTGGGCAGGAGCATCGGCCAGAGATCGCCTTCCGCGATCGCGCGTTCGAGTTCGTCCCACGACTCACCCGGCAGCGCATCCGGCAGGGCGGGCGCCGGCTCGACGTTGACGAGGGCGTCCGCCACGATCGTCAGCTCGCGGTGATGCTGCGGCAGGTCGAAGTGATTCACCTGGTTCCCGAGGTGATCCTGAAACGTGAAAATACGCGCGCGCGGGTTGACCGAGAGCCGGAACGTGAAGCACCGCTGGCGGTCTGCGCTCAGTGGGTGCATGCGCACTTCCATCATGCTCTGCCAGACGGGCCGGTTGTAGCGGTAACGCGTCAGGTGCCGGATCGCGTAGAACATCAGCTTTCGAACGCGACCTCGATCGGATAATCGATGTACGCCTCGTGGACGGCGAGGTGCAGCGCGGCGCACTGGTCGAGGACGCCGTTCAGGAAGGCGTGCAGGTCGCCGGCCATCAGCTCCGACATCGGCGTGAACGCCAGGGACGCGCGGAGACGGCCGATGATCCGCTCGATGCGGACCCGCTTGCGCGCGGTGGAATTCTCCACAATCGACTGGAGCGAGGCGTGCATCCGGTCGACGGCGTACCGGACCGAGTACGGAAACTCGGGATGGACGAGCAGAAACGTCGCGATTCGCTCCGGCTGCAGGTCCGCCGTGAAGGCGCGGCAGTACGCCTCGAATGCCGCGCAACTCGCCAGCAGCGTCACCCAGTCGAGGTCGTCGGCCTTGGTCGGGGTGGAGAAGTACGCATCGAGCAGCATCGAGATGGCACAGGCCCGTTCGGTGAACTTCCCGAGCTGGACGAACCGCCAGCCTTCCGCGTGGCTCATGGTCGTCTCGGTCGCGCCGTAGAAGGTGTAGGAGCCCTCACGGACCATGGCGACCAGGCGCATCACCGACGCCGCATCCTGCGGATCCACCTCCGACCCCGCGATCTCGTGGAACAGGCGATTGAGCTGTTCCCACATCTCGGAGCTGATTTCCTCGCGCACCTGGGAGGCGTTGTCGCGCGCCCCGGCCACGCACGAGACGATCGACGAGCGAATCTGGCTGTCGACCGCGAGCCGGCCGATCGCCACCTGCGGATCCTGATCGCGGGCGTCGGCAGGCAGGCCGAGCACGGTGAGCGCCCGGTACCAGCGTTGATCGTGGGCGAACTCTCCTCGACTGAGCATGAGGCTGTGGGTCGCCTCGATCGTCCGCGCGCAATTGTCGGCGCGTTCGAAGTAGCGGCTCATCCAGTAAAGGCTGTCGGCGACGCGGGACAACATGGGCGTTCAGCTCTGAAGAACCCAGGTGTCCTTGGAGCCGCCGCCCTGGGAGGAGTTCACGACGAGCGATCCTTTTCGCAGGGCGACGCGCGTCAACCCCCCAGGCACGATCGTCGTCTTCTCGCCGAAGAGCACATAGGGCCGCAGATCAACGTGGCGCGGCTGAATCTGGCCGTCGATGAAGCACGGCGCGGTCGAAAGGCTCAACACCGGCTGGGCGATGTAATTCCGTGGATCGGCCAGGATCCGCTCCCGCATGACCTCGCACTGCTCCCGTGAGCTGTGGGGGCCGATGAGCATGCCGTACCCGCCGGACTCGCCGACGGCCTTCACCACGAACTGATCGAGGCGATCGATGACGTGGTTCCGCTCGACTTCCGTGCTCATCAGCATGGTTTCGACACTCCCGAGCACGGGATCCTGATCCAGGTAGTAGCGGATGATCTTCGGCACGTAGGCGTAGATCGCCTTGTCGTCCGCGACGCCGGTCCCGAGCGCGTTGGCGAGCGTCACGTTGCCGGCACGGTAGGCGCTGAAGAGCCCGGCGGCCCCGAGCGCGGAGTCGACGCGGAACGCGAGCGGATCCAGGAAGTCGTCGTCCACGCGCCGGTAAATGACGTCCACGCGCTGCAGCCCCTTCGTGGTGCGCATGTAGACGACGTTGTCGTGGACCACGAGGTCGCGCCCCTCGACGAGCTCGATGCCCATCTGCCGGGCGAGGAAGGCGTGTTCGTAGTAGGCGGAGTTGTAGACGCCCGGCGTGAGCAGCACCGTCGTCGGATCGACGCACCCGTCCGGGGCGAGGGACCGAAGCGTCGAGAGCAGCGCCTGGCTGTACTGTTCGATGGGGCGGACGCCGTACCTGCGGAAGAGGGCCGGGAAGATCTGCTTCATGACCTTGCGGCTGGAGAGCATGTACGAGACGCCGCTCGGCACGCGCAGGTTGTCTTCGAGCACCACGAACTGGCCGTCCGGGAGCCGCACGAGGTCGGTGCCCATGACGTTCACATACGCGTCCCTGGGCACCTTCACGCCCGTCATCTGGCGGCGGAAGTGCCGGCACGTGTAGACCACGTCGGCGGGCACCACGCCGTCGGCGAGGATGTGGCGCTCGTGGTAGAGATCCTTCAGAAACAGGTTCAGCGCGGTGATTCTCTGGGTCAGGCCCTGCTCGATGACGTCCCAGTCGGCCGCCGAGATGATGCGCGGGAGGAGATCGTGGGGGAAAATCTTCTCGGTTCCCTCTTTCCGGCCGTACACGGTGAACGTGATGCCCTGATTGAAGAAGGACAGGTCCGCCTTCTGCTTGCTCCGGGAGAGCTCCTCAGGCGTGAGTTTCAGCAGTTCCTTGTGCAGCCGCTTGTAGGAGCGGCGCGGCTGCGCGCGGCTGTCGAGCATCTCGTCGAACGTGTCCTCGACGGGCGCGTAGCCGACAAAAGGATCCGTGGTCGCGACAGACATGGATCAGCAGCCGGTGGTCACGTCTGGTGGCCGTCCTCGGGCCGCGCCCGCCAGGGACCCGCGGCATGCTGGGCACGGGCCGGCTCATCGAACTGGATCTCCGGGAGCTGTTCGACGGCCCGGCGGAGGGACTGTTCCCACGAGGCATGGATCCGGTTCAGATCCTCGTCGAGTGCCCCGAGGCGGCGGTGCCGGGTCACTTCGAAGCTGTTCTTCTTGTACAACAGCAAGTCGATGGGCGGCCCGACGGTCACGTTCGAGCGCATGGTGGCGTCGAACGAGAGCAGCGCATACTTCGCGGCGACCTCCAGGGTGGTCGCCATGTCGATCCCGCGATCGAGAATCGGTCGGCCGTATTTGCATTCGCCGAGCTGCAGGTAGGGGGAGTCCTCCGTCGCCTGCAGCGGGTTCCCCTGCGGATAGATCAGGTACAGGCCGGGCTCCTCGCCGCGGACCTGCCCGCCGAGCAGCAGGTTCACGTTGAAGTTGAAGCTGTCCCTCTCGAGCGCCGCGCGATCGATCTCCGACACGCGGCGGACGCAGTCACCGACCATGCGGGCGGCGTGGTACATGGAGCTGGCCTGCGCGAGCCCCTGGCCGGCGTCGAAATCGTGGCGGAGCAGCGACAGGACGGACTGGCTGATCGAAAGGCTGCCGCTCGTGAGGATCACGAACACGCGCTCGCCGTCCTGGACGAACCGGTACATCTTCCGGCAGGTATTCACTTGATCGAAGCCGGCGTTGGATCGCGAGTCGGAGGCCATCACGAGCCCCTCGTCTGTCACAATCCCCAGGCAATACGTCACAGGTCCTCACGGGTGGAACGGTTGATGGCCTCATCATACACGGCGCACTCCATCGGGGCCCACGGCGCCGCGGCAATTGCGGTAAGGTGGATGCGACCGCGGTACGACGCTGCAATGCCCGGGCCGCCAGAGATTGCCTAACTCGCGCCAGAGTCCGCCGGAAAGAATTCTGGCCCATCCCATGAATAGGCACCACCCATGCTGATTCGTCTAGGCTACGACATCCAGTTCCAGGTCGGGTCCGCCGTGCCGCTCGTGGCCCTGCTGTCGGTGCATCCGTCCCGACGGGGAGACCTCCAGCTGCCCGACCAGGTGACCGTGGAAGGCAACGGCACCGCCATGGAATACCACGACAGTTTCGGAAACATCTGTACTCGCCTCCTCGCGTCGCCGGGCACGCTCCGCCTGACGAACTCCACCGTCATCCATGATTCCGGACTGCCTGATGCCGTGAGCCCGGACGCGCGCGAGGTGCCCGTCCAGGACCTGCCCCCCGAGACGCTCCGATTTCTGATGGCCAGTCGCTTTTGTGAGGTGGATCTGCTGTCGGCAACCGCGGTCGAGCTGTTCGGTGGCGCCCCGAAGGGCTGGCGGAGGGTCCAGGCAGTCTGCGAGTGGATTTATTCGAGAGTGACCTTCAGTTACCCGGACGCCCGGCCGACGCGAACGGCCCTCGGGGTTTATACGGAACGAATCGGCGTGTGTCGTGATTTCCAGCACCTGGCGGTGACATTCTGCCGGGCGCTGAACATCCCGGCCCGCTACGCCACCGGGTACCTGGGCGATATCGGCGTCCCTCCGTCAGGCCCCATGGATTTCAGCGCGTGGTTCGAGGCCTACCTGGAAGATCGGTGGTGGACATTCGACGCCAGGCACAACCAGCCGCGAATCGGCAGGGTGCTGCTGGCCACCGGGCTGGACGCCACCGACGTGGCCATCACGACCTCGTTCGGCAGCGCGAGGCTGTCGCACTTCGAGGTGGTGACCGACGAAATACCCGACCACGGCGGAAATGCCGCGACATTTTCGTCAGAGCCGCAGAAAGCACAACGTTTCTGACCCGTTGCGGCGGCCGGGCGGGCGTCAGGCGGCGGCCGCGAGGCGCTGGGGTCGAAATGGGGACGGTTGTCGGGGCGTTTCCAGGCGACGTAATTGTCTGGACCGAGGCTCCGTGGCGTTAGCGTTGTCGCTTTCCGATCTCATCCCCGCGCGGCGATTGTGAGGCGGGGCCCGGGTCGGTCGTGGCAATTTCGAGCTCCGCCACGGTCACCCGCCGATACGACTGCCGGAGTTTCGGCGCTCCTGCGACGAAGCTCCGCAGCGCCCGCAACTGGTGCAGGTACCCCAGCGCCTCTTTCAGGTTCATCTTGCTCTCACCGGCCGTGCGCCCGACGAAGACGTAGGGGACTTCGACCACGGCGCGGGGCCGGCTGCGCACCAGCAGTTCCAGGCAGATCTTGAACCCGCCCGCAGAGATGTGGACGCCGCGCGCCAGTTCGCGGCGGATCAGGAAAAATCCCGACGTCGCGTCTCGAATTGGCGTCAGCCCTCGCGCCATCACACACGCGATCCTCGACATGATCAGCCGGCTCGTCTCCCAGTTGCGCGTGCCGCCGCCGGGCACGTAGCGGCTCGCCACGACCACGTCCGTGGCGGTACCCTGCATCACCGCGAGCATCCTCGGCAGCAAAGAGGGCGGGTGGCTCAAGTCGGCGTCGATCACGCCGACGACGGGCGCGGTGGCGGCGGCGAACCCTTCGATCACCGCCGTGCCGAGCCCGAGCTTCCCGGCGCGGTGGAGCACACGGATGCGATATCGCCCGGCGAGCTGGTCGGCCAGTGCGCCGGTTCCGTCCGGAGAGTTGTCGTCTACGACAATCAGCTCGCCTTCGACGCGCTCGGCGGCATACGCGGCAAAGATCGCCTCGACGAGATCGGCCAGCCGCTCACGCTCGTTATACGTGGGGACGACAATCGAGATCGTGGCTGGGCCAGGCGGGGCGGTCAAGGATGGGACTCGCAAGCACTATAATTCAAGCGCCCGTCTCTCTTACATGACGAACCGCCTGTTTCTGACGCTCGCGTGCGTCCTTCTCGCCGTGCGCCTTCCGTCGCTCGCGCAGCCCATGGGCGCCGACCAGGGGCTGTACATGTACGTGGGCGACCGCATCCTTCATGGCGACCTCCCGTACCGGGATGCCTGGGATCAGAAGCCCCCGGCCATCCACCTGGCGTATGCCGGGATGCGTGCGCTGTGGCCCCATGGGTCGGCGGTGCCGGCGATGGACCTGTTGATGACCGGCGTCACCGCCGCGCTGCTCTGGAATCTCGGGGCGCGTGTCGCGACGCCTGCCGTCGGGCAGTGGGCGGCGCTTCTATTGCTCCTGCTCTCGAATCCCGCGTTTGCGCGCCTCGGCGGCGTCAGCGTGCGCGCCCAGTGCGAGACGTTCATCGGCGCGGCGATCACGGGGGCGTTCCTGCTTCTCGCCAGCAGCCGGACCCGCCAGGGCACGGCCAGGATCGCAGCAGCCGGCGCACTCTTCGGGATCGCGTTCACGTTCAAGTACAACGCGGCCGTCTACGCGGGAGCGGGTCTCGTCGCGCTCCTTCTCTGGAGGCGCTTGTCTCCAGCCGCCGTCGTCGCGATGGCGGGCGGCTTCGTCGTGCCGTCCATCGGCCTGGCCGCGTGGCTCTGGAGCGGTCACACGCTCGGCGCCCTCTACGATGCCACGTTCGCCTACAACCTCCGCTACTCCGGCGAGACGTATGCGGGACCCCTGCACGCGGTCGCATACCTGCTGACGTTCCCAGTGCGGCACGCGCGCGTCGATGCATTGTGGCTGGTCGGCGGAGCGGGGTGCGCCGTGCTGCTCGTGGCCTCGGCCGGCGCACGCGAGCGGCTGCTGGGTGTCGCCTGGGTCGCTGCCGCATGCCTCTCCGTGGCCATCAACGGCAGCCGTGACCTGCCTCAGTATTTCGTGCAGGCCGCGCCCGCCCTCGCGCTCGCCGGGGCGTGGGCCGGTTCCCTTCTGTGGAGCCGGTGGCGGGGAGCGACGGTGGCCGTGGCGCTCATCGCCGCGGTGGCGGTCTGGCGCGTCGACGACTTCCCCAAACTTTTCGACAACACGTGGCGCGATGCCGCGCACATCCTGGGCCGCACGAGCGATCAGGAACACCTCGCACGCTACGGAGACCGGGCCACGCGGAAGTACTCCGCGCTGGCGGTTTCGCAGCTCGGGTCCTTCCTGCGCGCGCGGTCGAGCCCTTCCGACCGCGTGTTCGTGTTCGGCTTCTCGTGCGGAGCGTATGTCGAGGCCGGCCGTGCGAGTGCGTCACGATTCTTCTGGAGCCGCCCGGTGATCGCCGGATTCAAGGACGGCCAGCCTGGGTACGGCGCGAGCGGCCTCCTCGACGATCTCCGCCGAACGCCTCCCGCGGTCGTGGCGCTCCAGCAGCGCGACTGGTTCCCCGACGTGGACGACTCGTCGCATTTCTTCATGGCGAACGCTCCGCTGGCGGGGTGGCTGCGTGCGTCGTACGAGCGGGTCGATGCCGTCCCGGGTTTCGACGTCTGGGTGCGACGGGAGCCGGCCCATTGACGGCACCCGTTCACGATGTGTCGCCACGAACGTTCCGGCTCTGGCTGCTGGCGGTGCTGGCCGTGGCCGCCGTCCTGCGCGGGATCTTCCCCGCTGCCGATCCCCCCTGGGCCGCACCCGTTGGCGTCGTCTGGCACGACGAGGGTGCGTGGGTCCACAACGCGCGAAACAAGGCGCTGTTCGGGGCGTGGACGGAGGACGCATGGAACCCCATGTACATCGCGCCCGTGTTCACCGGGCTGGAGTATGCGTCGTTCAAGGCGTTCGGCGTCGGCGTCCGGCAGGCGCGCCTGGTGTCGGAGGTGTGCGGGCTTGCGTCCGTGTGGCTTCTCGCGTTGGGGGTGGCGCGGGTTGGCGGACGGCGGGCCGGACTCATCGCGGGCGGGCTGCTCGCCACCAATTATGTCTACGTGATGTGGAACCGCGCGGCGCTGATGGAAGGACCGATGGTCGCCTTCATGGTGGCCTCATGGTATTGCTACGTCCGCGCACAGGCGCAGCCCCTCTGGGGCGCCGGCGCGGCCGCGGCCGCCCTGCTGGCGTTCTTCACCAAGGCCTCGGCCGCCTTTTTCGTCGCCGCGCTTGCACTCGACGCCGCGTTGACGCTGGTGCACGCGAGCAGTGCGAGGCGGTCGGCACCCCTGCCGGCTCATCCACCCACCGACGCGGCGGCTGACTGCCCACGGCCGCTACCGGAGAACCCGACAGCGGCCTGGCTGGTGCTGGCGGCGCTCGTCGCGTGCGGAGCGCTGGCAGTCCTGATCTTCGTGGGACCCAACTGGACGGACTACCGCTTTTACAACTGGCAGATGTCGGTCACGCGCAAGCCCTCGTACACCATGCGTGCGTTGATCGATCGCGTGACCTGGTTCCCGATCCTGCACGACCTGTTCACCCGGTCGTGGTTCATTCTCGCGGTCGGCGCGACGGCGGGACTTGGAATGCTGGCGCGGTGGCGGACGCTGCTCCCTTCAGAACGATTCCTGCTTCTCTGGCTCGGCCTGGGCGCAACGGAACTGGTCCTCCACGACGTCGGAAACGAGCGGCGGTTCATCGTTTTCATCCCGGTGCTCGTCGCCGTGACGGCAATCGTGCTCGGACGGGACCACGTCCTGGTGCGCGGGTTCCACATGTCGCGCCGTCGCGCGCTGCTGGCGCTTCCGGTCGTGCTTTACGCGGGCTACGTGGTCGCCGGCGCACTGCTGCGACTCGCGTTCCTGCACGAGGTCCGACCGAATGTCCGGCTCGCGTCGGTCGTCGCAACGGGGCTTGCCGCGCTCATCTACGGCACCTGGCCGCGTATTCCACGGGCCCTGGCAAGAAACCCGTGGACCCCGGCAGGCGCGGTCGGGGTCGCGACCCTCGTGTGCATGGGGCAGGTGGCGCAGTTCGCCCAGTGGGCGGCCGGGCGTTCCTACAAGAACTACGCGGCTTCGCTGGAGCTCGGCCGTGTGCTGCCCCCCGGCACCCTGGTGCACGGAAAGCTCGCCAACGGCCTTTCGCTCGAAAATCGCATCCGTCCGATCTTCGTGGGACGAGGCTTCGGCAACTACGACGACAGGAGGCGCCGGGATGATGTGCGATATATTCTGACCTACGTGGCGCCGAGCGTCGGCTACGAGTCGCAGGCGGGAAATCCCATCATCCAGGACGTACTCACGGCTTACCCGAACCGCAGAATCATCATGACCTTCGACGTCGCGGAGACTGCCACGGGCCACGATCGTGCCGCCCTCATCGACAAATTCGGCGGCGACGGACGGCACGAGCAACGATGAGTCGACGTGCGAAGGATTGACGACAGCGCCATCAAGGCGCATGCGGATTTACGGTTCCGGTCCGAATACGATTACGCGCTGTTCGAGTACTACCGGAGCGCCAAAGTGCTGTCCTTCCTCGACCGCGCGGGCATCACCCTCCGCGGACGCGTGCTGGACGCGGGCTGTGGCGGCGGTGGGATGCCGCTCTCCCTGGCCGAGGAAGCGCGATGGGTGGTCGGCATCGATCCCGTCGAGCGGTTCCAGGATGCGGGCGTCCGCCTGGGACGTGAGCGGGGGCTTCGCAACCTGCAGTTTGCGCTCGCCGACGGGATGGCATTGCCGTTTCCTGCGGCGGTGTTCGACCTCGTCCTGTCGCACGCGGTCATCGAGCACGTGGCCGACGCGTCCCTGTACCTGCGCGAGTGCGCGCGCGTGCTCGCACCGGGCGGTCACGTGTATCTCTCGACCTCTCCGCACCTGTCGTTTGCGGGAGCGCACCTGCCGCGTCTCCGCGTGCCGATCCCGCTGCACCTCGTCTTCGGACGGCGGATCGCCTTCGCGACGTTCCAGCGGCTGGCGCGAGTGGCTCCCTGGACCCTTCGTGAGCGGGCGCACGAGAACTCCTTCATCAGGGCCGCGCGGCGCGGCGAGATCAAGCACGACGATCTCCTGGAAAAAGTCACGGTCGCCCGTCTGAGGGCGCAGATCGCCGCCGCGGGTCTCCGCATCGTCAGGGAAGAGCTCCACGCCACGTCGACCGTGCGCCGCATGCCGGCCGCCATTGCCGGATGGATCACGAACAGCGCACTGACGCAGGACGCGCTCATCAGCAACATGGAATACGTACTGGCGAGGGCCTAGCGTGGCGGACATCACGCGGTACAAAGCGGACGACAGACGATCGGTCGAGGGGCTGTATCGCCGCGTGTTCGGAAACGACGCGGCCGAGGGCAGCCGGATGCGGTGGGACTGGCAGTACCGCCGGAATCCGAACAACCCTGGACAGGAACCCGAGATCTGGATTGCGCGCGAAGGCACGGCGATCGTCGGCCAGTACGCCACCATGCCGGTGCGGCTGTCGGTGCGCGGCGACGAAGTCCAGGGTTCCTGGGGCATGGACGTGATGGTCGCGCCGGAGCGCCAGCGCCAGGGCCTCGGCGAGGCGCTCTTTCGCACATGGGATCGGAACGTGGGCGCATCGCTCGGCCTCGGGCTCTCGGAGTCCTCGTATCGTCTGTTCCAGAAGCTCCGATGGCCGGACGTGGGCCCCGTGCCCTGCCTCGTGAAGCCTCTCACGCGCCGCGCACTGCGCCGGCCGAACTGGCCGCTGCCGCTGAATCGACTCGTATCGGCGTTGACGCTCCCGATCGTGAAGATCGTCGCGCGGACGCGGCCGCTCCGTGCGGAGGTCCGGCTCATCCAGCGGTTCGACGACACCTTCACCGCACTCTGGGAGGAGCTCGCTCCGAAGTTCGGGCTGGCCGTCCGCCGCGACGCGCCTTACCTCAATTGGAAATACGTCTCCGCGCCGCACGTGCGGTACACCATCGCCGCGCTCCTACGCGACGACAAGCACATCGGGTACGCCGTGTACCGGCATCTGCACGAGCCTCGGGGGCGCGTCACCCTGCTCGCCGATTTCCTCACCGATCCTGACGACGAGACGGCGATGCAGACGCTGCTGCAGTGGCTCGACCGCGAAGCGCGCCAGGCCGACTCCGACAAGATCCGTACATTTGCCACGCACGCGAGCTTCAGGCGGGTGCTCCGGCGCTCGGGCTACTTCCAGGTCAAGTCGACGATGGAGTTCGTGGTGAAGATCAATGCCATGGACGTGGAGCCGGCATTCTACGAAAACGTGGACGCCTGGCACGTCACCGCGGGGGACTCGGACCAGGATCGATGAGGACCCACACGGCCGGGCGATCACGACGATGAATCTGCTGGTCGGCATCGACACCGAGGGAGACAACCAGTGGGATGCCTCCGCACGCGCAAACCAGACGTTTGCGAACATCTATGCGCTGCCCGCGCTGCATGCGCTGTTCGCAAAGCATCGGGTCAGGCCGACCTACGTCGTCACGTACCCGGTCGCGAAGGACGCCCGGTCCGCCGACGTCCTCCGCCGGCTGCTCGGATCGGGGGATTGTGAGATCGGCGCGCACCACCACGCCTGGGAGACGCCGCCGTGCACACCCGACGACATCGCACGCCATCCGTATGCCTCGGCGATCCCGCGAGCCCGGTTCGAACGCCAGCTGGAGTCGCTGACGCGGGCGATCGCCGAGGCGGTCGGCGTGGCGCCCGTGTCATACCGCTCGGGACGTTTCGGTTTTTCGGCTGAACACGTCGCCGGGCTCGAGCGGCAGGGTTACCTGGTCGAGTCGAGTGTCGCCCCGTTGTTCTTCGAGTCACACAAAGGCGGCCCCGAGTTCGTCGAGGCCCGGCTCACGCCATACTTTCTTGCGTACGACAGCGCCACAACGCCCGGCACGAGCAACGTGCTGGAGGTCCCCGTGTCCGCCGGCCTGAATCGTCGCCTTCCAAAACGGCTGCAGTATCTCTATGCACGGGCCCCGGCGCCGTACACGACGAAGCGCGTCCTCCGGGCGCTGCGGCTGCTCCGGATGCGGTGGCTTCGCCCCTCGTACTCCTCGCTCGACGATATGATCGCGCTGGCGCGGGAGCTCGCCACCGACGGCGAGCCCGTCCTGAACCTGCTGTTCCACTCGAGCGAAGCCATCGTCGGCGGAAGCCCGTATAACCGGACGCAGGCGGAGCTCGACGCGTTCTGCAACCGGCTCGATCGGTTCCTCGCGTTCGTCACGACGGACCTCGGGGCCACGCCGGTCACGTTCAACGAGTTCCGGGACGCGTACTCGCGCTGATGCGGATCCTCCACGTCACGCCGCACCTGCCCCCCGACCAGGCCGCCAATGCCCTGTTGCCGGCTCAGCTCGGCACATGGGCGCGGGACTTCGGCGACGAGGTGGAGTATGTCGCGCATCCGCCGCGGGCCGGAGGCAGCGCCGCACTCGCGGGTCCGGCGACGTGGATACCCCGTCGCAGCGGCACGATCCTCGATCGCGCGCTCCACCTCGGTCCGACGATCGCCGCCGTGCGGATGCGTCGCGCGCTTGCCCCGTGCATCGCCAGGGCCGATGTCGTGCACGTGCACAGCAACGGGCTCCTGGCCGAACTGGCCGTTCTCCTCGCACGCCGCGGCAACAAGCCCGTCGTGCTGACGCTCTACGGAACAGAGATCTGGCACTACGCGCCCAGACGCTTCGGCCCGGACCTGTTCACCCGTGCGTATCACGCGGCATCCTTCGTCACCTTCTACAGCGATCGCCTCATGAGCCGGGCTCATGCGCTCGGCCTCGGACGCCGCAATGCGCGCGTCGTGTACCCGCCGGTGGGTCCCCGGTTCGCGTGGCACGACGACGACGCACAGGCGAGGGCGCGCGCCGCCCTTGGCATCGGCAATCGCCACCTGCTCCTGAACGTGAAACGTCTGCATCCACTGGCGGGCCAGCGCACGCTGCTCGACGCGATGACGGATGTGATCCGCGAGTTTCCAGACACCCGGCTCGTCCTCTGCGGCACGGGCCCGCTGCTCGAGGAGCTGAAAGGCGCGGCTCGATCGGCGGGAGTCGAGCGGCACGTCAACTTCATGGGGCTCGTGGACAATGCGACAGTCGCGGGCTACTGCGCCGCCGCCGACCTGTTCGTGCTGCCATCGGTCCTCGAAGCACTTCCCACGGTTGCCGTCGAGGCGCTCGCATGCGGGACCCCCGTGCTCTCCACCGACAATCCGGGAGGATTGGAGCTGAACGGCGTCTTCGGGCCGGATGTCGCGATCGTCCCCGGCAATCAGCCCATCGCCATGGGGAAGGCGATTACGCAGTTTTTGCGCGACACGCGCCGCACGCTCCCGGCAACCCGGGAGGTCATCGAACGTGAATTCCGACCAGCCGCGGTCGCGGCGCAGTACTGGCTCATCTATCGTGATCTGCTGGCCGGCGGTGCGTGATGCGCCAGGCCTCAACCGGGAGCGGTGGTAACGTGTACGAGCAGAAGGCGGCCCGCCGGACGCGTCTCGAGGATCCCGACCTATGACCCTGATCGAACGAATCAGCGCCGACATGACGGCCGCCATGCGCAGCAAGGACCAGGCGCGGCTGATGCCGCTCCGAATGGCGAAAGCCGCGCTGATGAACCGCGAGATCGAGAAGGGGCGTGCGCTCGACGACGGCGAATCCCAGCAGGTGGTTGTTTCCCTCATCAAGCAGCGACGGGATTCCGTGGAGCAGTTCACCAGCGGCGGCCGACCTGAGCTCGCGGCACGCGAATCGGCCGAGATCGCAGTGCTCGAGACGTATCTGCCGCCCCCTGTCGATCCGGCCGACATCGAACGTGCGGTGGACGAAGCGATTCATGAGACCGGCGCGAGCGCGGCGAAAGACATGGGGCGGGTGATGAAAGCCGTGATGCCCAAGCTGGCCGGCCGGGGCGCAGACGGCAAAGTCATCAACGATCTCGTCCGCCGAAAGCTCGCCGGCGCCTAGCGCCGCCCAACAACTTTTTCCGGGCGTGTCCGTCTAACGACGTAGAGGGCTCGCAGAACCCCATCCATCCTCCATTGGCCCCTGCCCGAAGGCAGGGGCTTTTTTTTGATGGTACGCTGTCGCGTCCATGCGCGCCGCCGTCTCTCCGGTCACACCATCCGTCCCGGCGGCTCGCCCGCAATGAGCACGCGTCTGGCTCGATCGGCCGGGCTGATCGGCGTGGCCACGATGGCCAGCCGCCTGCTCGGCGTCGCCCGTGAGATGGTCCTCGCCGCGCTCTTCGGCGCCGCGGGAGGCGTTGAGATGGATGCGTTCAACGTGGCGTTCCGCGTGCCGAACCTGCTGCGCGACCTCTTCGCCGAAGGGGCGATGACAGCCGCCTTCGTTCCCGCATTCACCCGCACGCTGGCGCGTGAGGGCCGGGACGCGGCGTGGCGCCTCGGGAATCTCGTCATCAACGCGCTGCTCGTGGTCACCGGCCTGCTCGTGATCGTGGGGATTGTTTTCGCGCGGCCGTTGACCGCGATGATGGCACCCCGATTCGCAGATACGCCCGGCAAGCTCGAGCTCACGACGACCCTGACGCGGGTGATGCTGCCCTTCCTGACGACGGTGGCGGCCTCGGTCGCGATGATGGGCATGCTCAACTCGGTCCGGCGATTCTTCATCCCTGCACTCTCCCCGGCCATGTTCAACATCGCCACCATCGCGTGCGCGTTCGGCCTCATCCCGCTGATGCCGCGCATCGGCCTGCCGCCGATCGTGGGCGTGGCGATCGGCACGCTCGTCGGCGGGCTCGGGCAGGCCCTGATCCAGTGGCCGACGCTGCGCGCCGAGGGCTTCCGTTACCGTCCGGTCGTCGACTTCGCGGATCCGGCGCTCCGTGAGGTCCTCCGCCTGATGGGACCCGGCACGCTGGGCCTCGCCGCGGTCCAGATCAACGTCTTCGTGAACACGTACCTCGCCACCGGTCAACCGCAGGGAGCGGTCTCGTGGCTCAGTTACGCCTTCAGGCTCATGTACCTCCCGATTGGCCTGTTCGGGATTTCGATCGCGACCGCCGCGCTGCCTGACATCGCCCGCCACGCCGCCAACGACGACGTTCCCGCCGTGCGGGAGACGATCTCGCGCGGGTTGCGGATGATGCTGATGCTGAACGTGCCGGCGACGATCGGGCTGATGGTGCTCGCCCGTCCGATCGTGGCGCTCCTGCTGCAGCGCGGACGCTTCACGGCCTACGACACCGCGGCCACGGCTGCGGCGCTCGTGTGTTACGCGCCCGGGCTTCTCGCGTACTCAGCGGTCAAGATCGCGTCTCCGACGTTCTACTCTCTCCGCGACAGCCGGACGCCGGTGCTCGTCAGCGTCGCGTCCGTGCTGGCCAACCTGATCATCAATCTCGCCCTCGTCGGGATGTTCGGATTCCGGGGCCTTGCCGCCGGGACCGCACTGGCCGCGACGTTCAACGCGGGATCGCTCCTGTGGTTGCTCCGTCGGCGCCTATCAGGCATCGACGAGACGCGCATCGGCGTCGCACTGGCGAAAATTCTCGTCGCGTCCGCGGTAATGGGCCTAGTGGCGCACGCGACGGTGACGTGGCTCACCGTCTACGTTCCGGGATCGTCGACCGCCGCTCGCAGCGTTCACGTCTTCGGGGGGATCGGCGCCGGAGTCCTCGCGCTGATGGCCTCTGCCCGGGCGCTCCGAATCGAAGAGTTCGACCAGGCGCTCGGCTTCGTGCTGCGCCGCACGAGGATCGCGCCGGGACCCGCGGCATGAATGCCCCGACGCCGTCCCGTCGGACGACGCCCGGGCTGCACCCGACGATTCTGCTCCTGGCGGGTGCCCACATGATGGTGGACGGCTACGGCAACATCTATGCGCCGATGCTGCCGCTGCTCATTCCGCGGCTCGGGCTGACGCTGGCGGCGGCCGGCACGCTGACGATGCTGTTCCAGCTGGCGGCGTCGGTCGCGCAGGTCGGCTTCGGTCACGTGGCCGACCGATGGCGACCGCGCGTCCTGGTCACGGCCGGACCCGTCGTCGCGGTCGCCGTCCTCAGCCTCGTCGGGCTTGCGAGGTCTAAAGTGGCGCTCGCCGCCATCCTCCTCGTCGGGGGCCTCGGTGGCGCGGCATTCCATCCGCCGGCCGCCGCGCTCGCCTATCGTCTCGGAGGCGACCGACGTGGGCTCGCGATGTCCGTTTACATCACGGGCGGCACCCTCGGATTCGCGCTGGGTCCGTTACTGTTCGCCCCCGTGGCACAGCGGTACGGAATCGAAATGACGCCGTGGCTGGCGATACCCGGCCTCGCGGTGGTGGCGTTCTTCCTGAGCCGCGTGCCCCCCATCCCCCCACACCCGTTCGCGAGAGGCGGCTTCTCGGCCCTGCGGCCATATGCGAAGCCGCTCGCGCTGCTCTACACGATCGTCGTCCTGCGCACGTTGACGTCGCTGGGGTTTGCGACCTTCGTTCCCGTGATGCTCACCAGACGCGGGTTCACGGTCGGGCAGGCCGGTGCAGCGGTGGCGCTGTATCTCTTCGGGAGCGGCATTGGCGGCTTCCTCGGCGGACCTCTCGCCGACCGCTACGGAGCGCGACGAGTCATCGCCGGGTCGCTCGTCGCGTCCTGTCCATTTCTTTTCGCGGCGCCGTTCCTCACCGGGCTTCCGTTCGTGGTCCTGCTGGCCGTCGGAGGCCTGTTCCTCCAGTCCACGCTGCCGGTCAACGTCACGTTCGGCCAGTCGCTCGCGCCGGTGAGCGCGGCAACCGTGTCTTCCCTGATGATGGGCTTTGCGTGGGGCACGGGCGGGCTCAGCGTCCCATTCGTCGGACTCATCGCTGATCGTATCGGCATCGAGCACACGCTGGCCGGCCTCTCGCTGGTGCCGCTGCTCGCCGCGGCATTCGCGGCGCCTCTGCCGCCACGGGCGAAGTCAGCCGGGCCGGTTCCTCTCAGCGCCGTGCCGGACACGACGACGTGACAGGGACGTGCCTGCGGGGGCGCTGAAGCTCCGCAGTCCCGCTGTGGTACGATGGTTTCTTCCGACCCCCCGCACGATGTCCCGTTACGCGCGTCCCACCTCGCTCAGCTACCTCGGCCCCGGGCCGATGACGCCTGCCGTCAAATGGATCGTCTGGGCCAATGTCGCCGTGTTCGTCGCCCGGTTCATCGAGCCACGACTGACCGCATACCTCGGGCTCATCCCCGAGGCGGTGATCGAGCGCCGGTGGATCTGGCAGCCGGTCACGTACATGTTCGTCCACGAAGGCCTCACGCACATCCTCTTCAACATGCTGGGGATCTGGATGTTCGGCGTCGAGCTCGAACGCAGGTGGGGAACGACGTTCTTCGTGCGGTATTACGCGATCACCGGTGTAGGGGCCGCGCTGACGACGTTGATCGTCGCCCTTCTGCCGTTCGCCGTGACGTCGGCCACGTACGGATCGAATACCGTAGGTGCGTCAGGGGCGCTCTACGGCATCCTGCTCGCGTTTGCCTTGTACTTTCCCGAGCGGCCCATCCTCATGTTCATGCTCTTCCCGGTGCCGGCGAAGTACTTCGTCATGATCATCGGGGGGATCTCGTTCCTCTCGGCGACCGGCGGCGCACCGCAGGTGGCGCACGCGGCGCATCTCGGCGGGATGGCGTTCGGCTACCTGTATCTGAAGGGGGGCGGCGGCGGCCTCAGCGCGGAGCTCAAGTACCGCTACGTGAAGTGGAAGATGAACAGGCTCCGCCGCAAGTTCGACGTCTATTCGGGAGGCCGATCCGACTGGGATCGAAAGGTGCACTGACGCCGGCGACGGCCGCTCAGGCCTGGAAATACACGTCGGTATGATCGAGCCAGTCCTGCCTGATCGGACTGAACAGGTCGAGCTCGAACGTATCGTCGAGCGCCTCAGCCTGGTGCTCCACCCGGGACGGGATGTGGAGCACTTCCCCTTCCCGCACGGTGATTTCCTCGCCGTTGATCAGGAACTTCAGCGCGCCTTGGAGCACGTACGTCATCTGCTCGCTCTCGTGCGAGTGCATGGGCACGAGCGCCCCCTTCTTCAGGTAGACCTGGGCCAGCATCTCGCGCTCGCCGGTGACGATCTTTCGAGAAATCATCTCGGTGACCTTCTCGAGGGCGATTTCGTCCCAGCGGTGAAGACGGACGAGGGGCACACTCACGACTGGTAGCCTATCCTCTCGAACCACGATAGAGGGGAATTATACCTGCCGGCGGGCCGCGGGGCCCCTCGGCCGCCCCGGTAGGGGGTGTTATAATTCAGCGCTTGGCGTCGCACGGTTCCTGAATTCGGCGGGTCACGGGCGCCTGAGATCGCGCCCGGACGAGTGACTTCGATGCGGTCGAAAGGGCCCGAACGGAATGAAGGCGACTGCGGTCAGCAACGGCAGCAGCACGAAGACCGGGCGCGGGCGTGAGAGCTCTCACGGCCTCACCCGTGACGACCTCCTCCACGCCTATCGCCTGATGCTGCTGTCGCGCCGTATCGACGACAAGGAAATCCAGCTCAAGAACCAGAGCCTGATTTTCTTCCAGATCAGCGGAGCGGGCCACGAGGCGGTCCTCGCGGCCGCCGGAATGGCGCTCAAGTCGGGGCACGACTGGTTTTATCCCTACTACCGCGACCGGGCCTTGTGCCTGGCACTGGGCGTCACCCCGTACGAGATGTTCCTGAGCGCCGTGGGCGCCAGGGATGACCCGAGCTCGGGCGGCCGTCAGATGCCCTCGCACTGGGGCCACAAGGTCCACCACATCGTGTCCGGATCGAGCCCGACCGGCACCCAATGTCTGCACGCGATCGGCTCGGCCGAGGCCGGAGCGCTGTTCGACAGGATCCCCTCCATCGAAGGACGAGAGCGCGAGTTCCACGACGACGAAGTCGTGTATGTGTCGATCGGAGAAGGCGCCTCGAGCGAAGGAGAATTCTGGGAGTCGCTGAACGCCGCCTGCCTTGGACGGCTGCCGGTCGTCTATCTGATCGAAGACAACGGGTACGCGATTTCGGTGCCCGTCGAGGTGCAGACGGCCGGGGGCGACCTCTCACGGCTGGTCGCCGCCTTCCCAGGCCTGATGGTGCAGAGCATCGACGGCACCGACTTCGTCGAGAGCTACCTGGCGATGACCGACGCCGTCGCGTACGCCCGCGCGCGAAAAGGCCCGGCGCTGGTGCACGCCAGGGTCGTGCGGCCCTACTCGCATTCGTTGTCGGACGACGAGAAGCTGTACAAGACCGCGGAGGAGCGGGCGGCCGAAGCCAAGCGCGATCCGATCGTGCGGCTGGCGGCTTTCCTGAGAGCGGAAGGTCTTGCGAGCGAACTGGATCTCCAGGGCATCGCCCAGGACGTGCAGGCCGAAGTCAACGCGGCGGCCGATCGCGCGATTGCGGCGCCGAAGCCGACAGCAGACACGGTCGCGCTCTACGTCTACAGCCCTGACGTGGACCCGACGTCAGACGCCTTCAGCACCACGCCGGCGCCCGCGGGCAAGCCCGACACCATGGTCGCGGCGATCAACCGCACGCTCAGAGACGAGATGACGAGGGATCCCCGGATCGTGGTCTTCGGCGAGGACGTGGCCGACGTGAGCCGCGAGGCCGCGCTCGGCAGCGTGTCGGGCAAGGGGGGCGTGTTCAAGGTCACCCACGGGCTGCAGCGTGAGTTCGGCGCCGCGCGGGTGTTCAACACCCCGCTGGCCGAGGCGGCGATCATCGGCCGCGCCATCGGCATGGCGGTCAGGGGCATCAAGCCGGTCGTCGAGATCCAGTTCTTCGACTACATCTGGCCCGCGATGATGCAGATGCGCGACGAAATGTCGATGCTCCGGTACCGATCCAACAACGAGTTCGCCTGCCCCATCGTGATCCGCACCGCCATCGGCGGCTACCTGCGGGGCGGGGCGCCGTACCACAGCCAGTCGGGCGAGAGCATCTTTGCGCACTGCCCGGGCATCCGCGTGGTCTTCCCCTCGAACGCGCAGGATGCCGCGGGCCTTCTCCGCACGTCGATCCGCTGCCAGGATCCGGTGCTGTTCCTGGAGCACAAACACCTCTACCGGCAGACCTACAACAAGGGCGAGTACCCGGGCCCCGATTACATGGTCCCGTTCGGCACTTCTTCGGTCCGCCGCAACGGGACCGATGTCGTCGTCATCACCTGGGGCGCCCTCGTGCAGCGATCGCTGCTGGCCGCGCAGCAGGCGGAGAAGGACGGCATCAGCGTGATGGTCATCGATCTGCGGACGATTGCCCCGTTCGACTGGGCGGGGATCTCCGCGGCCGTGAGGAAGACCAGCCGCGTCATCATCGCGCACGAAGACCAGCTCACATGCGGATTCGGAGCGGAGCTGGCCGCACGCATCGCCGACGAGCTGTTCGAGCATCTGGACGCGCCCGTCCGCCGGGTGGCCGCGCTCGACACTCCCGTGGCTTACCACCCCGATCTCGAGGAGGCCATCCTTCCGCAGTCGGCGGACGTCCTCAAAGCCATCAAAGACCTCGCACGCTACTGAGCGCGAGATTTTCGGTGCGCGCCTTCCTCTTCGCCGCGTTCACCGTTGGATTCGCCGCCGCCGCCGCGGCACAGATCGAAGAGCGCAGCTCCATTGGCGCGCTGCCGGCCCACGCCGCGGGGGTGTTCGAAGAGATCGCGGCCTGCCACGTCTCGCCGAGCGGCACGTACCTGGTGTTCGACAGGCGCGCCCATGCGGTTTATACGTTCGCCCGCGGCGGTGACACGCCCCGGAAATCGTCCAGATCGGCAGCGAGACCGGGCGCATCATCCGGCCGACCGCGTTCGACTCGGCGCCCGACGGGACCTTCGTGGTCGCCGATGCACCCGGCGATCAGCGCCGTCTCCAGTTCTTCACCGCATCCGGGTCCGCCCTGGGCGGCTTCACCGTGGCCGGGCGTCCTGTTCCGCTCATCACCCTGGGAAACATGACGCTCAGCGGACTCGGTTCGTTGAAGTACACCGGGCGCAGCATTCTTCTCAGTCAGCCGGACACGGGCGCGCTCGCGACGGAGTACGGCCTGAACGGCGCGGCGCTGCGCGCCTTCGGCGAGCTGCGAGCCACGGGACAGGAGAAGGACCGCGCAGTCCACGAGGCGTTGAACATGGGCCTGGCGCTGCCGGTGCCAGGCGGAGGCTACTACTTCGTGTTCCTCTCGGGAGTGCCGCTATTCCGGAAGTACGACGCGGCGGGCAAGCTGCTGTTCGAGCGGCACATCGAAGGGGTGGAGGTGGACCCGTACCTGAGCCAGATGCCGGGAACCTGGCCTCGTCGACGCACCGCCGACGGCGAAATCCCCCTCGTCCCTTCCATGATCCGGACCGCCGGGGTCGATGCCGACGGAAATCTCTGGGTTTCGCTCGTCGCGCCGTTCACGTACGTGTACGACAGCTCCGGTGAGAAGCGCCACACCGTCCGGTTCCGCGCGGCCGGAATCATGGCGCCGACCAGCTTCTTCTTCACCCCCGACGCAAAGGTACTGGTGGCGCCGGGATGCTACACGTTCTCCACGAAGTGATGTCCCGAGCCCCGCGTCAGATCAGTTTGCCGACTGGTCCCAGGTCCAGGTTGAGCTCGTGCGGCTCGAGCCCGAACTGCGTGCCGACATAACGGACGGTCTCTTCGAGCCGCATCAGGGCCAGGCCGACGGCCTCGGTCTCTTCGGCGGTCAGCGTGCCCGCGTCCATTCTCCTGAGGGCCTGGCGTTCCAGCAGTTGCCGGATGAACTCCACCAGCGTGAGCACCAGCTTCCCCACCGACCGACGCACGTCCTCGGCGTCCGCGTTCCAGCGATGGGGCTGAGACGACGACAGCCGGTTGAGTTCCTGTCGGAGAGACTCGATTTCGCGAACTTCCACGCCGGCGAGCTCCGGCGTCCGGCCACCGAACCGGGAGGCTGTGGCGGCTGACGGCCGACGCCGCACCGGTCTTTTCGTCGTGGCGGCCTTCCGCTTCGACGACTTCATGTCCATAGGTCCGGCGCGAAGGCAAAGGGCGCCCACGGCCCTGTCACGGTCAGGGTGCCCTGCTCGCGTCGCGCCTGCAGCGGCGCGAGCAGATCGCGGTACGCCTCGACACCGTCCGCCTGGATCAGGTGGTACAGCATCGCGATCGTGCGGCCCCGCCCCGCCTCGAAGCGCTCAGCCACGACCATCTCACGCACGGCGTCCGCCACCGCGGCCAGCGTCTGCGGCCGCGCCGACCGCTGTCTGCGGGCCTCGATATACGCCGTGCCGGATTGTTCGCCCGCGGGCCCCCGCGGCTGCCCGGCCTCCGCGGCGAGCTCGGACCCGAGCAGACGGATCGTCATCTGTCTCCGTCCTTGCACCAGTTGGAGGGCTTCCTTGATGACGTCGCGGCGCCGGCCGACAATCGCCTCGAGCTCCGGCGCAGCGAGGAAGGTCCCGAAGCGTGCCGGCAGCACGGCGTCCACCCGCGCTCCGAGAGCGGCAATCACTTCGTGCTGACGTCGAAGCGCCGGTTCCGAAACCGACGGCGCACGGACGGCGCGTTCGACCGCCGCGTATACGTCGCCGCTCCGGACGAACCGTACGGCATGCCCCGCCGACTCGAAGGGCGCGCACGCCTCGCCTGTCAGCGCGAACACGTACAACCCGTTCACCGTCGTCCTCCCGGCAGCACGCGATCAGCGGCGCAGATCAGGGCTGAGAGGCGTACGTAGACGAGGTCGACGTTGGCCAGTGAGAGGATGAGGTCGGCGTTCAGCACGACTCCGCGGTTCAGCAGATTGTCGACCACGTCGAGCAGAGACGTTTCGGCATCGTCGATGATGCGCGCAACGGTGCTGCGCCGCACCGTCTTCGGAGGGATCGCCGTACGGGCCAGGACCGGACGCGTTGTTTTGGGGGGCGGGGGCGTGCGCTGTCGTTTCGCCGGCCTGCGAGGCGGTACTGTCGAGCGCCGGCGTTCCGTGGGGCTCATGGCCGGGGCTCGGGCTGCACGAAGTTGTAGGCGGGCCAGGGCCCCGACAGCGTCAGGTCCATGCCTGCGGCGACACCTCCCGCCGCGAGGCGCTTCGCGGTTGACTTGAACTGCGAGCGGCGGGGTGCAGGCACCAGGAATGCGGCGTCGAGCAAGGGCGGCGCCGCGGCACCGTCCGGAACGTCGTGACGGCGACGCACGTCACGTGCGATGGCGGCCAGGGCTTCGTATGCGGCCAGAGCGCTCTCGGCAGCGGCACGCACCGCGTCCCGGGTACTGTCTCGCGCCTGCTTCCTGGCCGCGAGAAAGGCCGCTCCGGACGCCGGCCGCGCGGTCCGGAGTGTCGTCCGCTCGACGGAGCGCGGCTGCCGCGTGATGCGCACCCCCCATTCCTCGCACCCGGCGATGCGCTTCACGAGAGCGATGATCTGGCGTGCCCGTGATCGCGTGGCTTCTACCGCGCGATCGTCCGTCGAGAACATGGTGAACAGCTTCATCGGCACGACGGTGGAGTGCCGATGTCGGGCGCACTGCTCCACGATATGCTCGTGCGCCATCGCGACCTTCGCGACCCACTTCAGATCGCGGAGTCCGTGCTCGAGCGCGTCCTCGCCGTAGACGTCGAGCGGCACCGCCGCGACGACGATCCAGAGCGACCGCCCCGCGGCATGCACCGTCAGGCGGCCCGCACCCGGAACGCCGCCCGAGACGCGGCGGAGGACTGGCGCGTTCGAGGCGTGGACGACGCAGTAGAGGTACGTGGCGCTGCCCATGGGTGAAAATCGATGATATCTCACCAGCGAATCGGACTCCCGGCATCGCGGATCCGCCACGAAGAATGCCAGCGGCGGAGTCCATGGATGCCGTGGGGGGGAGGCAGCTCCGCGGGTGCCACGACGACAGGCACCCGCTTCCGGGCGGCGCCGAACGTCACCCGCTCAATCTTCCGCAGCTCGCGTGCCTGCGCGAGCGACGCGGCGCGACAGCGCGCGCACGTGCCTCGACCGACCGCATTGACGAGGATCACCGGGACATCCACCTGCATCGCCTTCAGCCGCAACAGCAGCCTGCGGGTCTCCTCCCGCGGCAGCGCAGCCGGACGCGTCACGGCGATGAACGACGTCTTCGCCGGATCGGTGAGCAGCGCGCGCAGCCGCCCCAGGCCCTGGGACATCCTGAGGAGCACCGCGCCAAGCTCGCCCACCCCGGCGACCGGCTGATACTTCAGGAGAATGGACATCAGCGCGCGCGCCCAGTCGTGCACGAGCGCCGGCATTTCGAGCAGGCGCAGCGCGTGGCCGCTCGGCGCCGTATCCATCACGATGACGTCGGACGCGCCGGGCGATCTATCGTCCATGGCCTCCACGACCTCCATGACGGCGGTGAGCTCGTCGATACCGGGCGGCGCGAGGTCCATCAGACCGTGCATCACACGCCGGTCGTACGCCGCATCGATCCCGACGGCCTCCGAGCCGGAGCGCGACAGCCTGTCGAACCACCCATCGATGGCTGTCGCGTACCGCTGCCGCGCCTGTCGGAACGCCTGCGCGGCATCCATCTCACGGACGGTCAGATTTCTGGGCCCGCCGTGGATCGCGGTGCCCGCGGAGGAGACGGGTGCCCCCAGCGCATCACCGAGCGAATGCGCCGGATCGGTAGACAGGAGAAGGACACGCCGGTCCTTGAACCGGCGAGCCATGGCGATCGCCGCGGCCGCCGCGCAGGTCGTCTTGCCGACTCCACCCTTTCCACCAAACAGCAGCAGCCGCGTCTCCGCAGTGCCCAGCGTCGGGGGCGCACCGGGCCTGCCGGGGGCCCGGCACTCACTGGTCGTGCGGCGGCGCCGGTGCCAGTCATCCACTGGCGCGCCCGCTTGCATTTCCGCTCCGATCGCCCGGAGCGCGCGCAGACCTCGCGGCTCGACATCGCGCTCCACGAGCCCGATCAGTCGGACGTCCGGCAGCCGTTCGCGAAAAGCCCTCACACTCAGATCCTCGGCCGCACGCCGCGCATCACACCAGGCGCAGCGACGACTCGGGGCAGGCGTGATCCGGTTGACGATGATGTCCGACAGCAGGAGGCGGCGCCCCGACAGCTCGGCCGCGGCGTCGGCGGTCTCCTCGATGGCCATCCTCTCCGGGAGCGTGATCCACCTGAAGGTGACGCGCGCCGGATTGCGGAGCATCCCGGCCAGCCGCTCTCCTTCGTCCGCCATTTCATCGATCAATGCATCTTCCGCGTCCGGGGACCACCGGCCGCGCAGTGCCTCCACGATGACACGGTGCTTGGCCTGCATGCCGTCGAACACACCCGCGAGCGCCCGGAGGGTACCGGGCGTGTCGAGCATGCGGAGCGTGTGGCCCGTCGGGGCGGTGTCCACAATCACGATGTCGTAGGCGCCGGTCCCGGCCAGGCGCGACACCTCCAGGAGCGCGGCGAGCTCGTCGATCCCCGGAAGTGCAAGGCGGAGGAGACGCGAGATGTCGTCCGCGTCCAGCCACGTGCCTCTGAGCGCGATCCGTTCGAGGACAGCGCGCCGGCCCTCCAGCCACCGGTCGAGGGCAGCCGGTGCGTCGATTTCGGCGCCGTGCAGCAGCCCGCGGCGGGTCGCGATGCTCCGCGGCTCCGGGCCGAGCACACGACCAAACGCATCACTCAGCGACGGGGCGGGATCGGTGGAGACCACCAGCACGCGGCTTCCGCGGGACGCGGCCGTGCAGGCCATGCCGGCGGCACAGGTCGTCTTGCCGACGCCACCTTTGCCACCAACGAAGACGAAATGGGGACCTGAAGCTGGAGGGTCAGCCGCGGTCGTCGTGCCGATCACCTTCGAAGGAGGCTTCGATGCCGGTAATCCGGTAGTCGTTCGACGAGAGCGTCGCAGCGCCGGCACCCTGCCTCCGATCCCGTATCTCGCGCAGTCGCGCGATCACGTCGGCCTCGAACACGTCGAACTCCTCCTGCGTGAGCTCACCGAGCTCCATCCGCATCTGGGCCGTGAGCAGCTGCTCCCGGAGGGCCGTGTCATCGTTCAGCTCCGTATCCACCGCCGCGGCAATCTTGTCGAACACGAAGCGCAGCCCGCCGATCAGCATGGAGTCCAGGAGGAACACCGCTATTGCGCCCGTTCGAGCTTGAGCCTGATGTTCACGAAGTTGTACGGCGGCCAGGGGCCCGTGTACTTGAACGTCAGCTTGTCGTAGCGCTGCCCGATGTCCTTGACCCTCGCGTCGAACGCCTGCTCGAGATTGCGGGCGACCAGGAACGCGGCGTTCATGATCATCCGGTCGCCGATGGGCTTGTTCGAGCGCGAGGCGACCGAGACGTCGCGCAGGCCCTCGAAGATTTCCGCGACGTACCGCTCGGACCTGGCCTGCAGGGCTGCGTCGATCATGCGGCCGTACTGCATGCGCGCAAAGTACGTGGACCCCTTCTGCGACGAAATCTCACCCTTGAGCCGCCTGATGTCGTCGTCGTCGGCCTCGATCTCCCGGATGATCTGCTCCCGGTCCCAGAGGACCTTCAGGCCGAATTCGAACTTGTCCTGCATCTTGTTCAGGACGTCGGTGAACGCGTCGTAGGCGGAGCGGAGCAGCTCCATGATGTCGTCGTCGGTCTTGAACACCGTGCCGAACGACATCGGGATGACGGTGTGCTGCTGCATCACGGTCTCGTTGACGCGCTGGTGTGCGAGCACGTTGTCGCGCGTCGGGTCCTGCACCACCATCCGCGTCGTGGACACGATGGCCGCGATCTCGCGGTAGTGCACGGTGTGCACCTCGGCGGGTTCGGGGCCGATCCCGAGCGGGCCGAAACTGAGGGGCTGTTCCGATTTGATCACGCAATAGACGTACTTGCCCCCGTTGGCGACATCGGCCGACGGGATGGGCGACGCCATGGCCGGCTTGGGGCCCTGGCGAGGCATCTGGACCCGTTCGAGCTTGCCGCGCGCCGGCTGTACGACGGGTGCCGCCTTGCGCGTCCGCGTCGATACCGTTCGCACGGCCGCCTTCTTTCGGGACGTGGCCGTCGAGGCGGCGTTGGTCTTCTTCCGTGTCTTAGCCATACGTACTCTGAAAAACTCTCCTGCTGATTATCGCCTGCGTCCGGCCGACTTCGTCGGGCGCTTTTCCGGATCCGGGCCGCGGGCGGACAGCATCCGCTCGATTTCTGAAACCAGCGCGTCCGGCAGGCACGGCTTCGTGACGAAGGAATCACAGCCCGCCTGGCGGGCGCCCTCGGCGTGTCCGGCGAGCGCGTGCCCCGTCAGGGCCACTATGGGAATGTGTCGCGTCCGTTGGTCCGACTTGAGCCGTCGGGTCGCCTCCCAGCCATCCATCTTCGGCAGCGCCAGGTCCATGAGGATGATGTCGGGCATCAGTTCGAGCGTCTTCTCGATGGCCTGGACGCCGTCCGTCGCCTCGGCGACCTCGTATCCCGAGAACTGCAGATACGCGGCATACATCTCCCGCGCATCCTGATAATCCTCGACGACCAGCACCAGTGCGGGGGTTTTCTGATTCATCGGCGCCTCATCCGTACCGGGATTCGGAGCATGAACGTGGAGCCCCTGCCGGGGGCGCTCTCGAGGTCAATCGTCCCGCCGAGCATCTGGGCGAGCCGCCGACAGATGGAAAGGCCCAGGCCCGTGCCTCCGTAGCCGCGTGCGGGGGAACTGTCCAGCTGTCTGAAGTCCTCGAAGACCTTCTTCTGGTCGTCGGAGGGTATGCCCACGCCGGTGTCGACGACCTTGATCACGATATGGCGCGTCTTCGGATCGTGCTCGGCCGCAATGATGACGGAGCCCTTGGGAGTGAACTTCAGCGCGTTGCTCAGCAGGTTCAGCACGATCTGCTTCACCTTCTGGCGATCGCTCCTCAGGCCCGGGAGCGAGCGGGGCATGGCCGGCCGCACGGACAGGTTCGAGCGCTTGATGATGGGCTCGAGCTCCGCCATCACTTCGTCCACCAGTTCGGCAATGGCGAACGTCGTCACGTTCAGCGGCATGCGGCCGGCTTCGATCCTGGTGATGTCCAGGATGTCGTTGATGAGCGCGAGCAGGTGGCGGGAGTTCGAGTCGATGCGCGACAGGCTCTTGCGCTGCGGATCGGTGACGTGGCCCGTCACCCCGTACAGCAGCATGTGCGTGTAGCCGAGAATCGCGTTCAGCGGCGTGCGGAACTCGTGCGACATGTTCGCCAGGAACTGCGACTTCAGGGCGGACGCCTGCTCGAGCGCGATGTGCTGACGGCGAAGCAGCTCGTTCTGCTGCGCCAGCTCGGTCGTCGCTTCCTGCACTTTCCGCTCGACCTCCGCGTAGGCGTCCTTCAGCTGCTGGAACAGCCGCGCCTTCTCCATCGCCTCGGTCAGGTCGTGCAGGATCGTCACGACCCACATCAGCTCTCCCTGCTCCGAGAGGATCTGGCCGGCGAGCCCCTCGACAGGCGAGGGCCGGCCCGTGACGGGATCGAGCAGCTGGATCTCTCCGCGATAGCGCTGCTCCCCGCTGCGCGTCAGGACGTTCGACACGAACGACGTGAGGTTGACGCCATTCGCCCGCACCCGGCGCTGCGCGGCTTCCGCCGCGGACGCCGGCACGTTAAACAGCCGCTCGGCGGGCTTGTTCATCAGGACGATGTCGCCCTCTTCGTCCGTCACGAGGATCGGATCGGCGACGGAGTCGATGATGAGATCGAGGCGGTGGCGCTCGTCGCGGACCTCTGCCTGGGCGACCCTGAGCGTCCGGTAGCTCTCTTCGATCTCCTCCTTGGCGCGTGCGAGGTCCGTGACGTTGCGCAGCACGGAGACGACGTGCGTGCCCTGCCGCTCGTCCTTGGCGCGCGAGCTGAGGAGCTCGAACAGGAGGTCGGAACCCTCGAGCGGATCGACGAGCAGCAGCTCCCGGCGCGCAAGATCCGTCTGCGCGACGGCACTCGTCGAGAGCGCGGCCGAAAACAGCATGTTGTTGAGCGCCACGGCGCGCCGCCATCCCTCGCTGGACTCCTCGGGGGCGGCGAACAGCTTCTCGGCGTGGGTGTTCGCGATAATCAGCTTGCCTTCGGTGTCCGTCAGCAGGATCGGGTCGGTCACCGCGTTGATGATGCTGTAGAGGAGCATCCGCTCCTGGCCGAACCGTGTCTCGGCAAGCCGCTCCCGGCTGAGGACGCGCGACACCTGCCGGCCGAGCATCCGGGCGACCCAGGCGACGGCGGGCTGCAGATCCGGCGCCGCTGTGCTCGCGAGGAGGATGCCGTGCGACACGGGATCCTCTTCTCCACGCAGCGGAACCGCGTGGAACGCACAGCCCTCGATTGGGGCATGTGACGGGAGCTGGGAAGCGTTGCTGAAGAAGACGGGGTCGCGTCCCTCGAGGGCACGCACGAGCGGGTGCGCCTCGTCGTCCCGGGTGATCGCGAAATCGACGATCGCGGCGGAGGAGACGCCGTGCTCAGCGACGAGCAGGAGCGCCCCCGTGCCGGGCTCGGATACCGCGACGACCGCCTGTTCGACGCCGGCGTGTGCGGCCAGCCAGTCCACCGCGCGGCGCGCCGAGGCCTGCAGGTCGAGGCTGCTCAACAGAAACTCTGCCAGCGCGAGCTTCGCGTCCATATCGGGTGCCGCTAGCTGCAGGAGCGTCGCGGCGGCAGGCCGGACCACCGCTTAACTTTCGATGCGCCTCCGCGCCGGCCGGCGAACCGCCTTGGTCGTGCCCGCCCTGGCAGCGGCCAACTCCGCCCGCAGCGCGGCATTTTCGGCGATTACGCTCTGGTGCGCGGAGGTGAGTTCCGGTTGTGGACGAGAGATCGGACTGACCTGCCCGACCGCCTCGGAATACTTCAAATACGTGTCGATCGAGGCGACGACCACCCGCGCCTCGACGGTGATGAGGTCGATTCCCACGAGCGACACGCGGACCCAGGCGTCGATGACAATGCCCTTGTCCAGAACCCGGTCGAGCACGTCGATGAGACTCGTGCCGCCTGGCGAGCGTTCAACTGCCATTCTCTGCTCCTGCCCCGGGGTTACCGCGAGCTCAACGCCGCCGCTTCCGTGGCGCGGCCGCCGTCAATGCATCCACCTTGCGTTCCAGGCTCTGGATCTGGGCGCGCAGCTCTTCATTTTCCGCGACAGCGCTTCGCTGCGCCCCTGGCGACAAATCCCGGTCGTACCGCCACCAGTCGAGCCCGATCTCCTGCGCCTTGTCCAGCGAACAGACGAGCAGTCGGATTCGAATCGTCAGCAGCTCGACTTCGGCGAGCGAGACCTTGATGTCGCCGGCGATCACCAGCCCTTTGTCGAGGACCCGATCGAGGACATCGACCAGGCCGGTCGATCTGTGACCGGACGGCGGGAGATCAAGAGCCATGCGGGAGCGAATATATCCCACGCCTCAGGGGCAGGCAACAGACGTCTCGAACCACAGATGCTCAGTCGCCCCGGCCGGCCCCGCGTTCCGAAATCGCTTCGACCATTTCTCCGGTGGTCTTGTCCCGGTTCACCCGGGTCGCCACGTCCGCCTGGGAGATGATGCCCCGCAGCCGGCCTTCGGTGTCCACGATCGGCATGCGACGGACCTGCCGCTCAGCCATATACCCGACCGCGTGGCTGATGTCTTCGTCCTCCCGGCAGTACGCGGGACTGCCGGTCATCGCATCCCGCACGACGGCAGCCTCCACGGGCCGCCCCTCGGCGAGCACCTTCAACACGATGTCGCGGTCCGTCACGATACCGACCAGCCGCATGGATGTCCGCGATTCGACGACGGGAACGGCCCCCACGTCCGCCCCTTTCATGATTTCGGCGGCGCGGCGGATCGGCTCGCCGGGTTCGCACGTCACCGGATCCGGGGTCATGACATCCCTGCACTTGGTCATATGTCTCTCCTGATGCTGTCCAGTCGCAGGGATGCAAGGGTACGGCCACGGGATGAGGTGCGAACCTGCGGGCTCGCAAAAGGCCGGTACGGGCCCGAACCGGGTCAACCCGGAGGCCGGCCAGGCGTTCGCAACTCGCGCTTCAGGATTTTGCCCGAGGCGCTCATGGGCAGATTCGGCAGGAATTCGACTTGCCGTGGATACTTATAGGACGCAAACTGCTCGCGACCCCAGGCGAGAATGTCGGCGGCGGACACCTCGCTGCCGGGACGCTTCACCACAAACGCCTTGACTTCCTCGCCCCACCGCTCGTCCGGCACGCCGACGACGGCGACCAGCGAGATCGCCGGATGGGTCATCAGGACCTCTTCGAGCTCCCGGGGATAGACGTTGAAGCCGCCGCGCAGAATCATGTCCTTTTTGCGGTCCACGACCGCCAGATAGCCCTCCTCGTCGAGCACGCCGATATCGCCGGTATGGAACCATCCCAGGCGCATGGCTTCCTCGGTGGCTTCGGGCTGGTTGTAATAGCCTTTCATCACGTTGGGACCGCGCACGACGATTTCGCCCCGCTGGCCCACCGCCACCGGCCGGCCGTCGTCGTCCACACACCGGACGTCCACGCCGAACACAGGAAGGCCGACGGTGCCCGGCTTGGACGGCTTCTGCAGCTGGTTGAAGCACACGACCGGCGAGGTTTCCGACAGTCCGTAGCCTTCGAGCACACGCACGCCGAACGTCGACTCGAAGCGAGCCAGCACTTCGACCGGCATCGGCGCGCCGCCTGAGACACAGACGCGAAGGTGCTGCGCGATCGGGGCCAGGGGAGTGCTTTGCGCGGCGGCGTACTCGAGCAGCGCCCAGTACATCGTCGGCACACCGATCCAGAAGCCGACCTGTTCGCGCGCCATGGTGTCGAGGACGGCGGCGGGTTCGAATCGCGGCAGCAGCACGAACCGGACCCCGCCGTACAGGCACGCGTTCATCTGGCATGTCTGCGCGGTCGAATGGAACAGCGGGAGCGTGACGAGCTCCACGTCCTGCGCGGCTCCGCCCTGCATGGCGGGCGCAAGCATGTGGTGGGTCGCCACGGCGTTCGAGAGCATGTTGTCGTGCGTGAGCTCGGCGCCTTTCGGATGGCCGGTCGTGCCCGACGTGTAGAGGATGACGGCCGTGTCGTCGGGACGGCGGCGCCGCGTCTCGAAGCGCGCGTTCTGCTGACGCATCAACCGCCCGAGAGCCTGTGACGGCGCGCCGGGAGGCGTGGCGGCGGGATCCGCGGTCATGATGAGAAGGTTCGGGCAGCCGGCCTGATCGCAGGCCGTGCGCGCGGTGGCGCCAATCGGCAGCTCGGGCGTCCCTTCGAACGCCAGCATCGCCTTCGCTCCGCCGTCCTTCAGGTGATACGCCACCTCGCGCGGCTTCAGGAGGATGTTCAGCGGCACGACCACGGCGCCGGCTTTCAGAATGCCGAAATAGGCAATCGGAAACCACGGTACGTTCGGACAGGACAGGGCGACGTGGTCGCCAGGCGTGATGCCGAGGTCCGCAAGTACCCCGGCGACGCGCGATGCGCCATCATCGAGCTCGGCATACGTGGAGTGCACCCCCAGAAACGTCAGCGCAGCCCGATCGGGTGTGAGCCGCGCCCGGTGCTCCAGGAGGCTCGCCATGTTGAGGGACGTGGCGTGATGCGTCATGCCTTAGCGCTTCGCTCGTCAGGAATGTGAGATCGGACGTGAACCTCGAACCGCGGACAAGGACCGCAACGCAACCCGTGGAAATCGCTCCGTGACCCTCGCACCATGACTCCGGACCCAGGACCTTGACCCGGAACCCGCGCTCAGACCCACTCCGTGTGCACGGCGCCGGATCGATCGATCCGCTCGTACGTATGCGCGCCGAATGCATCCCGCTGCGCCTGGGTCAGGCTCTGGGGTAACCGGGCCGTGCGGTAGGAGTCGTAGTACGCGAGGGCGGAGGCATGTGCGGACAGCGGCAGCCCGGCTTCCGCGGCTCGCGAGACCGTGCGCCGCCACCCCGCCTGGGCGCCGTCGACGGCCTGCCCGAGCGCGGGGTCCCGCAACAGGTTGACGAGCGCGGGATCGACTTCGAACGCCCGCCGCACCGGGTCGAGCAGGCGCGCGCGGATGATGCAGCCGGCCTTCCAGATGCGGCCGATCTCACTCAGGTTCACGTTCCACTTATAGCGGTCCGACCCGGCCCGTATCAGCGCCATGCCCTGGGCGTAGGCGCAGATGCGCGCGGCATAGAGCGCATCGCGGAGGTCGTCGATGACCTGCGCGCGCCCCGCACCCCGAAAGGCGTCGGCCGGCGACGGGCCCCGGAGCGCGCCGGCGGCGACCCGCTCCTGCTTCATGCTCGACAGGACGCGCGCGTCGATCGCGGACGCGATCGTCGGAATCGCCACGCCGAGGTCGAGCGCGACCTGCGCCGTCCAGCGCCCAGTGCCTTTCTGGCCCGCCTTGTCGAGCACGACATCCACCAGCGGCTGCCCGGTCACGGGGTCCACGGTACGGCACACCTTCGCCGTCAGGTCCACGAGGAACGACTCGAGCGGTCCGGCGTTCCATCGATCGAAGACGTCCGCGGTCTCCGGGGCTGTCAGGCCGAGGCCGCGCCGCAGGACGTCCCACACTTCCGCGATCAGCTGCATGTCGGCGTATTCGATGCCGTTGTGCACCATCTTCACGAAATGCCCTGAGCCTCCGGGACCGACATGCGTCACGCACGGCCCGGCGTCGCTCTTCGCCGCGATCGCCTCGAGGACGTCACGCACGATCCGCCAGGCGTCTTCCGGGCCGCCCGGCATCAGTGAGGGACCGAACCGCGCGCCCTCCTCTCCGCCCGACACGCCGCAGCCGACGAAGTGGATCCCCGCTCCGCGCAGCGCGGCTTCGCGCCGCTCGGAATCCTCGAACCAGGAGTTGCCCCCGTCAATCACGACATCGCCGCGGTCGAGGAGGGGCAGGAGCTTGTCGATGGTGGCGTCAACGGGCTTCCCCGCGGGGATCATCATCATGATCCGCCGCGGGCGCTCGAGCGCCGCGGTGAAGGCCTCGAACGTCGGCGTGCCCTCGAAGGCGGCACCCGGGTGGGCCTTCAGGAACTCGTCGATCCACGGCGTTTCGAGGTTCCACACGGCCACCCGGAGCCCGCGCGACTCGACGTTCAACGCGAGGTTGCGTCCCATCGTGCCCAGACCGATGATGCCGAACTGCGATGTGCTCATACGACTCCCTGGGCCGCCGCGACCGCGCGCTCGAACGCCAGGTCGTGCGACCGGATGCGAAGCTCTTCACCGATGATGGTCGTGAGGCACTGGTCGCCGAGCGACACGACCCGTGACGCGCCGGCGTGACCCTGCACGCGCGCCGAGGCCTCGATGCAGCTGCCGCTCGGCCCGAGCCGCAGCGTCAGCGCCTGTTCCCCGTTGCCGAACTCGATGCGCTCGATCGCCGCCGGGCCGGCAACCGCCCGCAACTCGATGGCCACCCCGCCGGTCCACTCCAGGCTTGACGAGAGCCACCCCGCATACAAGCGCGCCGCGTGCAGATCGGCGCCATCGATCGACAGGTGGGTGAAAGCGCCGACGGCCTCCCGCACTTCCGGGATGTCGAAGAACTGGGCCATCAGCGCACGCCAGCGCGTCAGCCTCGCCCATCGCAGGTCGCTCGTGGCGGTCCGCTCAGACAGTACGCTGACATGCGCCCACACGTCGGCGGGATCCTCGGCGTCGAGGACGAGGCGATCCGACAGATCGGCCAGTCCGTCCAGCATCGCCGGGTTGGCGCCGCGCCACCACACCACGGTCGGCAGGCTCGAGAGCCGGAGCGCCGCGACGGCGTTGTTGAGATAGTCCGGGCGCAGCTCCTCGATGGCAATGGCATGATCCAGCACACGTACGGTGGGAGCGGGGTTGTCGCCGTCCGAAATCAGGATCGCCCGGACACCGACGTCGGTGAGCTGCTCGACCGACTCCGCCGCTTCGGCCAGGCGCGCATGCGGCCCGACGACGACGATCGTCGCGGTCAGCGCGCGTCCGGGTGCGCGCTTTCCGTCGTCGAGCCCGCTCCGCCCAAGGGCCAGCTCGATGTCAGCGAACGGCACTTCCCTGCCGAGCGGCAGGAGCGATGCATGCGCCGGGCTGCTCACAGCGTCCTCCATCGCCGACCCTCGCGCTCGATCAGCGCGTCGGACTCGCGGCATCGCCACTCGCCGGCCTCGTACTCCGGCAGCGCCGGCCGCCCCTCGGCGCGCCACCGCTCGTGGATGGGCGTGATCAGCGCCCACGACGATTCCACGAAGTCGTGGCGGGCGAACAACGTGGGGTCGCCGAGCATCGCGTCGAGCAGAAGCGTCTCATACGCTTCGGGCACGTTGCCCCCGAAAGCCGTGCCGTACCTGAAGTTCATCATGACGGGTGCGAGCTGCATCCGCGTGCCCGGCAGCTTCGCCTCGAAACGCACCGAAATGCCCTCATCGGGCTGCACGTTGATGATGAGCAGGTTGGGCGCGACGGACGACCGGCTGACGCGCTTGAAGATCTGCAGCGGCGGACGGCGGAACTGGATCGCGATTTCGGTGGTTCGCTTGGGCAGCCGTTTGCCGGTGCGGAGGAAGAACGGCACGCCCGCCCAGCGCCAGCTGTCGAGCTGCATCCGGAGGGCGACGAACGTTTCAGTCGTCGACTCGACCGCGACGCCCGGCTCCTGCCGATATGCGGGCACTTCGGATCCCGTCACCCACCCGGCGCGATACTGCGCCCGCACGACGTGCTCGTCCGCGATCGGCTGCACGGACAGCAGGGCGTCCATCTTGCGGTCGCGCACGCTTTCGGCGGTGAACGCGATGGGCGGCTCCATCGCGACGAGCGACAGCAGCTGCATCAGGTGATTCTGGACCATGTCGCGGAGCGCACCCGCGCCTTCGTAGTAGGCGGCACGACGTTCGACGCCGACGGTCTCGGCCGCCGTGATCTGCACGTGATCGATGTAGCGCCGGTTCCAGACGGGCTCGAACATCCCGTTGGCGAACCGGAAGACCATCAGGTTCTGGACGGTCTCCTTGCCCAGATAGTGATCGATGCGGAAGACCTGCTCCTCGTCGAAGTGCCGATGGACGATGGCGTTCAACTCGCGGGCCGTCTGCAGATCGGTGCCGAAAGGCTTCTCGATGATGATTCGGCGCCAGCCCGAACCCGTCGCGGTCGCGAGCCCCGCGGTTCCCAGCTGTTCGATGACGTTGGGGTACGCCCCCGGCGGGATGGCGAGATAGAAGAGCACGCCGCCCGTACTGTCGATGGCCTGGATCTGCGCGGCAAGCTGCTGGTAGATCGCCGGGTTCTGGAAATCTCCGCCCACGTAATGCAGGCGCTCGCAGAGCGAATGCGCCACCTCGTCTTCGTGGGTCACCCCGGCGAACTCCCTCAGGCTGTCCCGGAACTCCTGGCGAAACCCGTCGTCGCCGAACTCTTCCCGGGCCACGCCAACGATCGAGAAGCGCGCGGGCAGCCGTTGATCGCGGGACAGCCGGTACAGCGCCGGCAGCAGCTTGCGCCGCGTCAGGTCTCCAGAGGCGCCGAAGATGACGAGTGTCGCCGGCCCTGGCGTGGGCTCGAGACGCAGGCCGTCCTGGAGGGGATTCACGGACACCGGAGGATCATACCCGAGAGTTCGCGGCGTGCGAGTGGCGGAGCGGCGGCGGAAGGACCGCGAACACGCTACTTGCGCGCGGCGAGATAGGTCGACACGGCGTCGAGCTGCGCGGAGCTCAGGCGGTCGCCGAACGAAGGCATCTCGGCATCCGGATCGACGAGCTCCGGGTCGACGATCCACCGGCGCAGCGTCGCGGCGTCGTGTTTCGAGCCTTCGCGCGACAGGTCCGGGCCGTCTTTCCCGCCGTCACCATCGATCTTGTGGCACCCGACGCAGTAGCGGGCGAACACCGCCGCGACGGTCTCGATGTGCGGCGGGAATCCCGGATAGGGCTGGAGCGAGGCCCGCCGGGCGTAGGCGACCATGGCGGCCACCTCGCGCTCGTTGACGACCGTCGGCGGTTCCCGGAGGCCCGGGGCGATCATCTCGGGATCGAGCACGTGCGACGACAGCCATTCCGGCCCGCGGGCAGCCGGCAGCCCTTCGAGCGGCTCGGCGAGCCCCGTCTCCGCATGGCAACGTGCGCAGTTCGCCTTCTGCACCATCGGCCGGCCGCCGATCTCACGGAGCGTCCACGTATCGCGCGAGGCGGCGCTCAGCGGCCGGTCGCGCCATCCAAGCGTCGTCAGCGCCCCCACGAGGACGACGCCAGCCGTGACGGCGACCATGATGCCGCGGCGACGTCGAGGATCCCGGTCGGGGCCTCGATCGATCCACGGGAGCAGGGCGAGGAGGCCGGCTGCGAGGCCCGGAATCACCATCGCGCCCACGACCTCCCACTTGCCCGGGAAATACTTCAACAGCTGGAACAAGCCCAGGAAATACCACTCCGGCCTGGGGATGAAGGTCGCGTCGGTGGGATCGGCCGGGCCCTCGAGCGCCGGCGTCCCGTGCCACGCCAGCGCGGTGAGGGCGGCCAGCACCAGCGCGATCATCGTGATGTCGCGAGCCGCCTGGGACGGGTAGAACAGCGTCTGCGGGCCTGACCGCGGCCTGACGGGACCGGAAATGCCCTGCCTTCGCATGAGCACCATGTGCCCGGCCGTCAACACGACCAGGGCGATCGGCAGGAAGATCACATGGGCCGAGTACCAGCGGGTCAGGGTCAGCGCGCCGATGGTCGCTCCGCCGCGCATGACCCCGGCGACGATGTCGCCGCCGACGGGCGTCAGCTTCGCGATGTTGATCGTGACGACCGTCGCCCAGTACGCCCGCTGATCCCACGGCAGCAGGTATCCCGTCAGCGCGAACGCGAGGATCAAGCCGAGGAGGGCGAGCCCGGACAGCCACGTGATTTCCCGCGGCGGCTTGTACGATCCGAACACGATGACCCGCAGCATGTGCGCGGCCATCGCGACGACAATGAAGCTGGCGCCGAAATGGTGCAGGCCGCGGACGAGGCCGCCGGCGGACAAATTCGTGATGAAGCGGACGCTGTCGTAGGCGTGGTCCGGCGTCGGGGCGTAGTACAGCGTGAGGAACGCGCCGGTGATCAGCTGGATCGACAGCAGCGCGAGAAGGATGCTGCCCAGGGTGAAGAACCACCCGGTGCCGGGGGGGAGCGGTTCATCCAGCATCACGCTGGCGGCCTCGCGGTACCCGGTGCGCGCGTCGAGCCAGTTGGCCAGGCCGATCCGCCTGAGGATCCGTCTCACAGCCGCACCAGCACCGACGCATCCGCGGCATCGATCCGCGCCTCGACCACGTCGAGCGGCCGCGGCGGCGGACCTGACAGGACCGTGCCGTCCCGCCCGTAGACGCCCCCGTGGCACGGGCACTTGAACTTCTTGCCTTCGCCGTCCCACTGGACCTGGCAGCCAAGGTGCGTGCACGTGGCGGACATCGCGCGCACGCTGTCGCGGCCGTCCCACACCAGGAAGACGGTTTCACGTGCGCGCTCGCGGTACCACCCGTTCACACGCGAAACCGAGAGAATCCGCGCGATCGGCTCGCCCGCTTTCAGCTCCGCGGTCGACCCCGCGCGCACCCACCGGCCGCCCGCGGCGACCTTCGGCGGCCGCAACGCGAACACCCCCAGGAGCGCCGAAAAGCCTCCGCCGATGAGCGCCAGCGTGGCATTGACGAACACGACGAGCGCGCGCCGGCGTCCCGGCGGAAGTGCGTGAGCGGGGCAATCAGGCATGAACAGGGTTGCGACTGCGAAGGATGGGCCAATCGGGGCCGCGCGGTATTTTACGGCGGGCGGGACAAATTTGCGACTCCCGGCCCGCGGAGAGTTCGGGAATCGTAAGCGCTTTCGCTTCTGCGTGGCGGGATTACTTGCGCAGCGTATCGAGGTATGCCCGCGCTTTCGCGGTGCCGAGGAGGCGCAATTTCGCGAGCACGTCCTCCCTCGCACCGGGATCACGTTCGTGTTCGGCGATGCGGATCAGCTCGTCCTCGGCCTGCGCGTTGAACAGCCCGACGAGAATCGGCCGCTTCGTGGCGGCTGACGCAGCCTGGACTCGCGCGTATAACGCCGACAGCTGCTCGCGCCCGCCGGCGTCGCCCAGCGTCGCAATCGCGGCGTCGCGCAGCGCGGGATTCGCTTCCGACTGCGCGATGCGCATGAGCGCCGCGGCCGCATCGCGCTGACCGAGCGACGTGACCACCTGGTATTTGACGCGGTCGTTCGCCGTCGCGTAAACCTGCAACAGCTCGTTCGACACGGCAGCCCCGCCAAGCCGCCCGAGCTCGCGGACCGCGGCGAGGCGCACGGGCTCCGGGCCCGTTTTCGCGACGTCGAGGACCGTGGCGCGCGCATCGGTGCGGCTCGATTGCGCGAGCAGGAACAGGGCCCGCCGGGATTCACCCGGGCTGGTCCCGCTCAGGGCAATCTCCTTGAGCAGTGGAATGACGCGCGGCGCATCGGTCTGCATCAGGCTGCCGAGCGCCTGGATGCGGAGGTCTGTGTCGGGCATGGACCGCTCGAACATCCAGGGATCGGGCGGCAGTGGTGGAACGGGCGGCGTCGGAGCGGCGGGTGCTGGCGCCGGCCTGCGCACGGCCGACGGCGCCGGCGGGGCCTCGGGCG
>JANMCN010000303.1:0-60718 GCA_031361295.1 Acidobacteriota bacterium
GGGCGCCGCCGCGCGGCCGGGCCGGAGACCGATCAGTCCAGTCCGTCTGGCGGCGGCGGTTCGATGTGGATGATGGCGTCCGCAATCTGCGGATACCTCGCCATCAGCTTGTCCTTGACCACGTGGGAGAGCCGGTGGGCCTCGTCGAGCCGCATGTCAGGCCTGAACCAGAGGTGAAGATCGAGAAACGTGTGATCGATCGACCCACGTGACCGGATGTGATGGCACCCCATCACGGCCGGCTCTGTCATCACGACGCGGCGGATATCGTCCTCGGCCAGCACCACGCGATCCGAGAGCACTCGTGACGTGTTCCGGCCGATCTCCCACCCGGTGCGCGCGATGAAAAAAGCGATGACGAGGCCGCCCGCCGCATCGAGGACGGGATACCCGAGTCGCACGGCGATGAGCGTGACGATCACCGCGCACGAGGTGAGCACGTCGCTGCGCGTTGCGAGCGCGTCGGCGAGCAGGAGCTCGCTGCTCAGCCGCCGTGCCTCGGCCCCCTCGTACCTCACGACCGCCAGGTTGATGACGAGTGTGACGAGCATCACGCCGAAACTCACCGCGCTCACGGAGGGTGAGGCCCCGCCGTACAGCCGGTTGATCGCGGCCCTCGTCACTTCTATCACGACGAAGAGCAGGAAGACGAAAATGCCGGCGGCCGCAAGCGTCTCGTACTTGCGATGGCCGTAGGGATGATCCTCGTCCGGAGGCTTCCTGGAGGCGCGCAGCCCGACGAGGCCCATCACGTTGGAGGCCGCGTCGGTGAGCGAGTGGAATCCGTCGGAAATGACGCTGACCGCACCCGTCGCGTAACCGAGCACGAGCTTCGCGATGGCGATCGCCAGGTTCAGGAGCAGAACGCGAAGCAGGACGCGGTAAACCGCGGCGTAGCGGGTAGGCAGAATGGCCCTGAACCTGAAACCGGGAACCCGAAGTCCCGAGGACTAGAACATCCTGGCTGTCTGAACGGGCCACCAGCGCAGCTGCACCCGCCCGATGATGTACTTCTTCGGCACGAAGCCCCAGTGGCGGCTGTCGGAGCTGTTGTTCCGGTGATCGCCCATCACGAAGTAATAGCCTTCCGGGATGACCTGGGGACCCCAGTCGTCGTGGCTGCGGTAGTCTGGCGGTACGAAGGAGTCGTCCATGAGGACGTCATTGCGGTAGACCTTGCCGTCGACGATCCGGACCTGATCGCCTTCCGCGGCGATGACGCGCTTCACGAATGATTTCTCCGGCACGAGCGGATAGTAGAGCATCACGATGTCGCCGATGTGCGGCTCGCCGATGCGGTACGCCAGCTTGTTGACGATCAGCCGGTCCTGGTCCCCGAGCGTCGGCGCCATGCTGTGGCCCTCCACCCTGGCCACCTGGAATCCGAACGTGACGATGAGCGTCGCGTAAACGGCGGCGGAGGCGAGTGTCTTCAGCCAGGCGATGATCTCTTCGGCCACGCGCTCCATCCGTAGCGTGCCGCCGTCGATTGCGAGCCGGGCCTCAGGCGAGGCGGTCAGTCCTCCGGCAAGCGCCGGCACGGCCTCGGCCGACACGAGCGGCTCCGGCGCGATCAGCGGGTCGGTGGTCGGCATCGGATCCGGCATCGGGTACGCGGCAGCTGCCGGGCCCGGGGGCGTCGCATAAGGATCGTAGTGGTCGCTCATAACCTTAAGTACTCTCGGAGCCGTTTCGTCTGCGAACGGCTCACCGGGATCTCCGTGCCCTTGCCGTCCCGCATCTTGAGGATGTAGTTGCGGCTGAACCATGGCACGATTTCCTTGATTTTGTTGATATTCACGAGGTGCGACCGGTGCACCCGCCAGTATACCGCAGGGTCGAGGCGCGCCTGCAATTCATCCAGTGTCCGATAGTTGGACGTTCCAGACAAGCTGTTCGTTACAACCGTAATGACGTCGTCCTCCACCGACACATGCACGACCTCGTCCGCCTGGACGAGCAGGAAACGGTCGCCGACCTTCAGGGCGAGCTGTTCGCGGTGGCCTTCACGCTCGGCGAGACGCTGCAGGACGCGTTCCAGCTCATCGGCCCTCGGGCCTGACACGGCGCGCTCCGGGTCCGCGCTCGAGAGCAGGGGCCTGTCCGGGTGGATCCGTCGTCGGACGCGCTCCACCGCGGTAGCCAGCCGACCGGCCTCGACCGGCTTCAGCAGGTAGTCAACCGCATTCACCTCGAACGCCTCGATCGCGTGCTGGTCGTAAGCGGTCACGAAGACGAGCTGGGTGTCGACCTCGGCGCGCACCAGCCGTCGGGCGACCTCGAAGCCGGTCAGGCCCGGCATCTGCACGTCGAGGAGCACGAGATCGGGGCCCTGTTCCTCGATGGCGCGGAGGGCCTCGACCCCGTTGCCCGCCTGCCCGATCACTTCAATCGCGTCCAGTTGTCCCAGCAGGAAGCACAGCTCGTCGCGCGCCAGCTGTTCGTCGTCGACGACGAGCGTGCGCAGGGGATCGGTCGGATCCATGAGCTCAGGCGCTGACCTTGACGGGCGCCACGAGCTCGGGGATGACGATGCGCGCGCACGTGCCCCCGCCCGGAACGCTGTCGAGCTGGAGCTGGTAATTGGCGCCGTAGATCACGCGCAGCCGTTCGTTCACGTTGCGCAGCCCGATGCCGCCCCCCGTCACGCGATCCCGGTGATCCGGGGGCACGCCCACGCCGTTGTCGATGATGTCGATGATGGCGTGCCCGCCCTGCCGGGTGCTGCGGATGGTGATCCGGCCCTCGCCGATCTTCGGCGCCAGTCCGTGCTTGATCGAGTTCTCGACGAGCGGCTGCAGCAGCATGCTCGGGACGATCACGTCGAGCGTGTCCGGCTCTATGGATTTTTCGATGCGCAGCTGCGGCCCGAACCGGATGCACTCGATGTCGAGGTACTCGTCGATGGCCTCGAGCTCCTCCCGGAGGGTGACGAAGTGATCCTGGCTGCGCAGCAGGCGTCGCAGCAGCCCCGACAGCTTCACGATGAGCGTGCGCGCGGTTTCGGGCTTCGAGCGGATCAGGGAGGAAATCGAGGTCAGCGTGTTGAACAGAAAATGCGGGTTGATCTGGCTCGCCAGCGCCTCGACGCGGGCCGCCATGAGGAGCTTCTCCTGCTCCTGCAGCCGATGCTCGATCCGGGCGCTGTTCCAGATCTTGATCGGGATGGCGACGCAGAGCACGGTCGCCAGGATCACCAGCCCGCCCAGCCACGCGTTCGGCGCCGCCAGGTAGAACAGGCGGTTCTCGCTGAATTGTCGTCCGAGGAGCTGTCGGATGATCTCGAGGCCGATGGGCGCCGCGACGAGGATGACCACCCAGTCGATCTGCAGGGTGCTGACCAGTCGCCACACTTTGCGGTGGAGGTCGATGAAGAACAGGGGAGAGAAGTGCCAGATGGCTTCCTTGGGGCACAGCTCGCGGAGCCCGCCCCCCGCAAAGCCGCAGCCCACCGCAAACGGGAGTGCGATCCACTCGCCGGCGATGAGCGGTGGGATCCCGATGATGGTGCCGACGATCGCGCCGGCGTACGGGCCGGCGAGCAGGCCGGCGAGGAAGGCGCCCGCCAGCGTCAGGTCGGCGGCGTCGTAGTTGATGAGCAGGCGAGCAACGACCCCCGCGGTGAGCGGAAGCCCGAGACTCGCCGCAAAAATCAGGCGCTCCGGCCAGTCGCGCTTCTCCGTGAGGAGGATGCGGCGGAACCAGGGGAACCGCACGAGCATCGTCGACAGGACCGCGACGATGGCGACCTTGACGACCAGGGTCGTGAGCAGGAACTGCTCGGCGGTGAGCGCCTTGGTCGCCTGCGGCATGGGCAGAGGGCGATTATAGCCCGTCCCTTTTCATTTCCCCTTGCCGCTTGATATGATTGGCGGATGATCCGTCCGTTTCTCGTGGGCTTTGCGACCACGTTCAAGCACATCTTCAGGAAACCGATCACCGTCAATTATCCGGACCAGAAGGTCCCCGTGTTCCCCAAATACCGGGGGAAACAGGTCCTGATGCGCGACGAGAACGGGCTGGAGAAGTGCGTGGCGTGCGGTCTGTGCGCGGTCGCCTGCCCGGCTGATGCGATCTACCTGGAAGCGGCCGAGAACGACGGGTCGGTCCAGGCGGGGCCGCGATACGCGAAGGTCTACCAGATTCACAAGACGCGCTGCATCTTCTGCGGGTACTGCGAAGAAGCGTGTCCCGTCTCCGCCATTTTCATGGGCAAGGACTACGAGCTCGCCGTCTACAGCAACAAGGACTTCATCTGGGACAAGAAGGATCTGCTCGTCCCGGCGACGACCACCGCGAAATAACCGCCGTCGTGTTCGGCGCGCTCGGCGACATCCACGGGGATTTCGCCGCTGTCCGCCGCATCATGAATCGCCATCCCGACGTCCCCTTCTGGCTCTGCGTCGGGGACGTGGCCGACGCTGCCGGCCAGTACGAGCCGGTGCCTGCGCCGCTCTACTGGATCAAGGGCAACAACGAGAACTTCGATCGGATCGACGCCGGTGATCTGCCGACGGGTCTCCACTACCTGCCGAACGGTTCGGCGGCCACGGTGGGCGACCTGACGGTCGCCGGCCTGGGCGGTACGTTTGCGCCGACGATGTACGAGCGTGCGCCGCGGGATCTGCCGCACCCGAGGAAGGGTACGGCGAAAGCCACGGAGCTCGCCGATCGGCGGCGGCATTTCGTCCGCGCGGAGGTGGAGGCCTGCAAGGCGCTGCGGGGCGTGGCCGTCCTGCTCACCCACGAGGCGCCGCGGCCGTTTCGAACCGCGGCGCCGGGCGGTCGCCCCGGGAACGACGCGGGCAAGACGCCCATCAACGAGGTCCTCGCCGCGATGCGGCCGCGGCTGCATCTGTTCGGGCATCATCATCGTTTTGTCGAGAGCGAGGCGGCGGGCGTCCGGTCCGTCTGTCTCGACCTCGTGTCGCGCTCGTACCTGATCATCGACGTCCAGACGTTGAAGTACGATGTAGTTTTGTGACCATGCCGAAAACACCCTTTCTCGAAGCGCTCGACACCCGCGTCCTCGTCTGCGACGGCGCGATGGGGACGATGCTGTACGCGAAAGGGGTTTTCCTGAATCGTTCTTTCGACGAGCTGAACCTGACGCAGGCGGATCTCGTTGCTGACGTGCACCAGGCGTACGTGCGGGCCGGCGCCGATGTGATCGAGACCAACACGTTCGGCGCGAATCGCATCAAGCTCGGGGCGTTCGGGCTCTCCGACCAGGTGCAGGCGATCAACCTCCAGGGTGCGAAGATCGCGAAGCATGCCGGCCGGGATCAGGTCTACGTGGCGGGCGCGATCGGCCCGCTGGGCATACGCATCGAGCCCTGGGGCAGGACGGGCGTCGACGAAGCGGAAGAGTTCTTCCGGGAGCAGGCGCGGGGGCTCCTCGAAGGCGGAGTGGATCTGTTCGTCCTCGAGACGTTCCGCGACGTGAACGAGATCGGCGCGGCGATTCGCGCCGTCCGCAGCATCTGCGGTCTGCCGATCGTCGCGCAGGTGACCACCGAAGAGAACGGCAACAGCCTCGACGGTGCCGCGCCGGAGGCGTTCGTGCCCGAGCTCGAGCGTCTCGGCGCGCAGGTCGTCGGCTTGAACTGCAGCGTCGGACCGGCGGCCATGCTCGAGACGATCGAGCGGATGTCACAGGTGGCGACGGTCAAGCTCTCGGCGCAGCCCAATGCCGGCCAGCCGCGCGAGGTCGAGGGGCGGCACATCTACCTCTGTTCGCCGGAGTACATGGCCTCGTATGCGCGCCGGTTCATCAACAGCGGGGTGCACCTGGTCGGCGGCTGCTGCGGCACGACGCCCGAACATATCCGCCATATCACGATGGCCGTGCGCGTTCTCGCCCCGGGTGAGCCCAGGAGCCCGCGGTTCGTTCGTCCGGTGGAGTCGAGAGCAGCGGTCGCCCCCGTCGTCGAACCGGTTGCGCGCGCCGAGAAATCCCGCATGGCGAATGGTCTCGCGCGCGGAGAGTTCGTCATCACGGTGGAGCTCGTGCCGCCACGGGGATTCCGCGCCGACGCCCTGGTGGAACAGGCCCGGCAGCTGCGGATTCACGGCGTGCATCTCGTCAATATTCCGGACGGCCCACGGGCCGGCGCGCGCATGAGCGCGCTCTCCGCGGCTGTGCTCGTCGAGCAGCAGGCGGGTCTCGAAACGATCCTCCATTACGCCTGCCGCGACCGGAACCTGCTCGGCATGCAGTCGGATCTCCTTGGTGCGCACTCCATGGGGATCAGGAACCTGTTGGTCATTACCGGCGATCCCCCGCAGATCGGGGACTATCCGGACGCGACCGGTGTGTTCGACGTGGACTCGATCGGCCTGACCAACGTAGTGACGCGGTTGAATCGCGGGTTCGACATCGGAGGGCAGAGCATCGGCATGCCCACCGGGTTCCACATCGGCGTCGCGGCAAATCCCGGCGCGCTCGACCCCGAGGAAGAGCTGAGGCGCCTTGCGTACAAAGTTGAGGCAGGGGCGGAGTTCGTCATAACTCAGCCGGTGTTCGACGCAGGCGAGCTGGCGGCCTTCCTGGCGCGGATCGACGGGTTCCGCATTCCCGTGATTGCCGGGGTGGCGCCGCTCGACAGCCTGCGGCACGCCGAATTCATGGCCAACGAGCTGCCCGGGGTGCGTGTGCCCGAGGTTGTGGTCACCCGGATGCGGCGTGCCGAGGCGCGCGGCGCGGCTGCCGCGGAGGGACTCGCTATTGCACGAGAGGTCACGGGCGAGATTCGGTCGATGGTGCAGGGGCTCCAAATCTCGACCACCTCGGGCGCGATCACAGCAGTGCTGGGCGTCATTGAAGCCGCCGGGTTGTGACCGTTCCACCGACGGCCTGCCTTCCGCGGCGGTTTGCCCCATCCATACATCCGGGGTATAGTCGCAAGGCTCACGGGGTCGAGTCCGTTCGCGGCATTCGACTTGCAAATTCAACGGAGACACGGGTTTATGCCCTTATTCGAACGGAAGTCTGAGCCAGCCGACGAACTGGTGGCGGGGTCGGACATCGCCACGCGGGCGCTGTCCGTCACGGTCGTCGAGAACGATTTCGTCGAAGGGGTCTACGACAAGCTTGCGAAGGTGTACGACCTGACGTTCGGGCCCGCGCTGCACCCCGGACGGCTCCAGGCCATCCAGCGGATGGATATCCAGCCTGACGAGCGGGTGCTCGAGGTCGGCGTCGGAACTGGCATCAACCTACCCCTGTATCCGAAAAACTGCTCCGTCACGGGGATCGACTTCAGCGGTTCGATGCTCGAGATCGCGCGCGAGCGCGCCGCACGCAAGGACATCCAGAACGTACGGCTGCTCCAGATGGACGCCGCCGACCTGAAGTTCGCCGACGACTCGTTCGATATCGTCTACGCGCCGTATCTGATCAGCGTGGTGCCCGATCCTGTCCGGGTCGCCCAGGAAATGCGCCGCGTCTGCCGCGCCGGCGGCCGCATCATCATCCTGAATCATTTCCTCAGCCCCAACCCGTTGCTGTCGCGGATCGAGCGGCTGATTTCGCCGTTCACCATCCACATCGGCTTCAAGGCCGATCTCGATTTGCCCGCGTTCCTCGCCCAGGCGGACCTCCAGCCCCAGTCGATCGAAAAGGTCAACATCCCGAAGTTCTGGTCGCTCGTCACGACCGTCAAGTAGCGACCCCCGCGTCAGAACGGTGCGGTCAGCGACGCCGACGGCGTCGTGAACAGCCGCGCGCCGTCTTCGGTGACGTACATGTCGTCCTCGAGGCGCACGCCGAACTGGCCGCGGATGTAGATGCCCGGCTCGTTGCTGAAGACCATTCCCGGGCGCGCTGTCAGCGCGAGGTCCCATCCGAACATGTTGTTCGCCACCAGGTACGGCCATTCGTGCATGTCCATGCCCAGACCGTGACCCAGCCGATGGGTGAAGTAGGTGAACGCGGGGCCGTACCCGGCCCCGATCACGACTCGCCGTGCCGCGTCGTCGATGCTGGCGAGCGCGACCCCCGGCCTCGTGGCCGCGAGCGCGGCGCCCTGCGCGCGCTTGACGACCTCGAACACCCGGTGCATCGTGTCCGTCGCCTTCCCCAGAACGAACGTCCGCGTGATGTCCGACAGGTAGCCTTCGACGCGGCAGCCATCGTCGATCATGATGACGGTTCCCTCGCGAATGGTCTGTGGCGTGACCGACCCATGCGGCAGCGCGGTGTACTCCCCGACCTGGACGCTGGCCTCGCCCTCGAAACCGACCCGGCGATAGCCCGCCGCGATCAGGCCCTCGACGTCGGTCTGCGTCATGCCCGGGCGCAACGCGTCGTAGACGGCTGCATACACCGTCACGGTGGCGGTCGACGCGAGGCGCATCAGCTCGAGCTCGTGAGCGTCCTTGATCATCCGGCAGCCCGCCGTGACAGGCGTCCCGCTCACAATCATGACCTGCGGCGCGGCCGCCGCCATGCTGTCGGCCCACACGAACTTCGTGGTCTCCTCGACCCCGAGACGACCCGTGGAGATCCCCCGGTCCCGGAGCGCCTGTGCGACGAGCGCGTAAGGGCTCTGGTCCTCCTGCCACGTGCGAACGTCGGCGCGCCGCGCATCGAACGGTCCCCGCGCGATCTGCTCGCGCAGCCGTTCCTCCTCGAACGCCGGACACACGAACAGCGGCTCACCCTTCCGAGGCACGAGACAGGCGAACAGCCGTTCTCCACCGCCCCAGCGGATGTTCGTGAAGTAGACGAGGGACGTGCCGCCTGACAACAGGAGGGCATCGATGCTCGTCCCGGCCATCAGTTCCCGGGCCCGTTCGACCCGCGCACGCCTCTCATCGCCAGTGATTGGCCGCGCCTGATCACGCATCGACGTCAGCCGCGCGATCGACGGCGGCAGGGCCGCCGGCGGGATGGCCTGAGCGCTTCCGCGCCCGACGCGGAGCACGGGCGTTCGGGCTGTGGCGGCGAGCACCGCTGACATCGACAAAAACGCGCGTCGGCCGATCATGGGGCACCTCTGGCTCTGAACAGGGGTCTGGCCGGTCCACGGGGTTTCGCCGGCAAGATCCTCGATGATGGAGCGACAGCAATCCGCAATCGCCCAGGGCGGCCACATGCTCCATGTGGTGGACGACGATGCTGACACAGTCGCGATCGCGAACCGCCGCGAATTATCATAAACCGGTTTATGATATGACACAGGGACTGGAGGCGGGATGGCGGAGCGCACGGACACACTCCTCGAGAAGGCCGCGGAGGCTGACGCGTCGCCGTTCAGGTACGCGCGGGCCGACGACAGCGCGGGCTTCCTCCTCTGGAAGCTCACGGCGCTCTGGCAGCGCAAGCTCGACCACGTCCTCGCAGGTTTCAGTGTCACCCAGACGCAGTACGCCATCCTGGCGTCGCTGCGCTGGTTCGAAGAGCGCCGCGAACCCACCACCCAGTCGCTGCTCGCGAAGCATGCGCGCATCGAGCCGATGACGCTGTCGAAGGCCTTCCGAAATCTCGAGGAATACAGACTCGTCGTGCGGACGCCGTCAACCCGCGACAGCCGCGCCATCAGCGTTCGCCTCACGACCAGCGGCCGCAGGCTCACACAGAAAGCCGTCGTCGCCGTGGAAGACGCCGACGAGGAATTCTTTGGCCGATTCACTGAGGCGGAGCTGCAGATGTACAAGTCGCTGGTGCTCGCGTTGATCGACGGCAATGACCCGATCGGTGCCGGGCTTCCGGCCATGCGCAACTGCTGGATCGGGGTGGTATCGAGAACGCACGTGGCGATGGGGGTGAAGGGCGGGTTCCTGCAGCTGAACCACGGAAAAAAAGCACCCGTTCAACGGCTCAAAGCGGGGGACGGGGTGATTATCTACTCGCCTCGAACGGACTATCCGGACGGAGCCTCCCTGCAAGCCTTCACCGCCATCGGCGTGGTGGTCACCGGCGAGGTCTATCAGGTCGACATGACACCGGGATTCCAGCCCTATCGAGTCGATGTTCAATTCGCGCCGTGCGACGAGACACCCATAAAGCCCCTGGTGAAGAGTCTGTCTTTTGTGAAGAGCCAGGCGCACTGGGGCGCGGCCTTCAGATTCGGCCTGTTCCGGGTGCACGCCAGTGACTTTGCGCTGATCGCCAGGCAGATGGGCGCCAGTCACCTGGCGGAGCGAGCGAGCTGAGCCCGGCGGCAGGAGAGCCCTCGCTCTCACAGCATGTCGGCAATCATGCCGGCGACGACCCCTGCGCCGTCGGTATCCGGCCGCTCGGCCGGGGGCGGCTTCTGGATGAGCCGGTCCAACGACTGCCGCCAGCGGCCCGCGAGCAGCGCCGGCCTCTCGATGTATTCGCATCGCAGAAACCGCGGCATCTGTTCGACCATCACGTCATACTCCGCAAACCTGCCGCGCGAGGTGTACAAGATCGCGGTCTGATTGGCGATGCACTCCGAGATGATCCCGTAGCCCGGCTTCGTGACGACGACGTCCACCGACGCGACGAGATCCTCGTACCGCAAGCCTGCGTCGTAGACGGCGTGCTCATCGATGCAGTGGACACCGCTCGGAAACGGTCCCGGCGGCTGCCGGCCGGTCAGTACAACCTGCCAGCCGGGCGCGCAGTCGAGGAGCGCAGGGTCGAAACCCTGGAGTCCGTAGCCCCCGAAAGACGCGAGGGCGAGCCGGGCGTCGGCCGGGAGCCCGAGCCGATGCCGGACCTGGTCCCGTTCGCAGGTCGCGCGACGCGCCACGAACGGAAGGTCCACGATGGCCTCGAACGTCTCGAATCCCCCATGAAGGGGCAGACGCCAGGCGGCGGACGCATAGCGGTACGCCATCTGAATCGCGGGGATCAGCTCGGGGCTCGATGCTAGCGGACCTGAATACGCTTCGTAAATCCAGTCCCAGGTGAAGTTCGAAAGCACGACGGACGGCACCCCGAGCGCCGCCGCGGCCGCGCACGCGAGCGGGGGCGCGTCGGCAATCACCAGCCGGGCATCGTGCCCGCGCAAGTGCTCGATCTCAGCGTCGACGAGCTGCGGGAGCCTGGCGTAGAACGCGGCCGCGGCGCGGATGGTTGCGGTCTCGTCGAGACGGACGCTGTCGATCTGCACGACCCCCGTGTCGCACGGCGCGTCGATGCGCGTCAGCGGTGGCCGCGCGGTCCGGTCGAACAACCAGCGCGGGACGGCGCTGCGGACGACGATCTCCCAGTCCGGCAATCGGGCCCCGACGGTGTTGATGATCTCGATCTCTCTCGAGGCGTGGCCGAAGCCGTGGCCGGAGATATAGAAGACAATGGCCGGCACGGCGGATCAGGCCACCGTCGGGTCGGCGACCGGCACCCCGGGCAGCGCCACCTTCAGGACGTCCTCGAGCGTGCGCGCCGGCACGAACGTCATGTCGTTCCGGACCTCGGCGGGCAGATCCGAGAGATCCTGCTCGTTCATCGCCGGCAGCACGAACGTCTTGATCCCGTAGCGTCGCGCGGCAAGTGCCTTCTCGCGAATGCCGCCAACGGGCAGGACGAGACCCGACAGCGTGATCTCCCCCGTCATCGCGACGTCCGCGCGGACGGGCTCGCCGCGCGCGGCCGAGACGATCGCCGTCGCCATGGTCACGCCCGCCGAGGGGCCGTCCTTCGGAATCGCGCCTGCCGGGACGTGGACGTGCACATCGTGCCTGGTGAGCGTGTCGCGCTCGATGCCGAGCGCCCCGGGCTGCTGGCGCACGTGGCTGAGCGCCGCGCGCGCCGACTCCTGCATCACGCTGCCCAGCTGCCCCGTCAAGGTCAGATGTCCCGCACCTCCGGGCAGCAGCACCGCTTCGATGAAGAGCACGTCCCCTCCCGCTTCCGTCCACGCGACGCCGGTCGCGACACCCGGCCGCGACGTCCTGAAGGCCATCTCCGATCGGAAGCGTGACGGGCCGAGGTACTCGACGACCTGGTCTCCATCGACGCTCGCGTGGTGCGCGGAATCGGTCGCGACCCGCGCCGCGACCTTTCGAGCGATCGTGCCGATCTGCCGTTCGAGCGTCCGCACGCCGGCCTCGCGTGTGTACTCGGTGATCGTGCGGCGCAGCGCGTCATCCGTGATCTCAATCTGATCGGGGCTGAGACCATGCTCCTCGAGCTGCCGCGGAATCAGGTACATCCGGGCGATGTGGACCTTGTCTTCTTCCGTGTAGCCGCTGAGCGGGATGAGCTCCATCCGGTCGAGCAGCGCCGGGTGGATCGTGCCCAGCTGATTCGCCGTGGCGATGAAGAGCACCCGCGACAGATCGATCGGGATCTCGAGGTAGTGGTCCCGGAACGCATGGTTCTGCGCCGGATCGAGCACCTCGAGCAGCGCCGCGGCGGGATCGCCCTGGACGCCCACCGAGATCTTGTCGATTTCATCGAGCATCAGCACGGGGTTCGAGGACCCCGCGGACTTGAGCGCCTGCACCAGCCGCCCGGGAAGCGACCCGATGTACGTCCGGCGGTGCCCGCGGATCTCCGCCTCGTCGCGGACCCCTCCCAGAGAGATGCGCACGAACTTGCGGTTCATGGAGCGCGCGATCGACTGTCCGAGAGACGTCTTGCCGACCCCGGGAGGGCCCACGAAACACAGGATGGGCCCCTTCATCCGGACGCCTGCGACGGGTCCGCGCGCCGGCGCTCCCTCAGGCGCCGAAGGCGTGGTCTTCTCCGTGGATACCTGGGGTAGCGCCGGAATGCCAGGAGCGGCTGATGACGGGCGGCTGTCCCCCGTTCCCCTGTTGCGCAGCTTCTGCACGGCGAGGTATTCGATGATGCGCTCCTTGACCTTGTCGAGATCGTAGTGATCTTCGTCGAGGACGCGGCGCGCCTCGACCGGATCCAGCCGGTCCTCGGTGCTCAGGTCCCAAGGCACGTCGAGGACCCAGTCGAGATACGTCCGGATCATCTGGTACTCAGGAGACGCCGGCGTCATCCGTTCGAGGCGTTCGACTTCCCGAATCGCGATCCCGGCCACCGAGTCGGGCAGCCCCCGGTCGGACACCCGCTTTCGCAGCTCCGCAGACTCGCCATCCCCCTCGCCGAGCTCGGTCTGAATGGCTTTCAGCTGCTGGCGGAGCACGTACTGCCGCTGCGCGTCGGTCATCTCCTTTTCCGCGCGCGACTCGATCTGTCCCTTGAGCTCGAGCACTTCAATCTCGCGCGACAGCACCATCGACACGGTATCGAGCTTCACCGAGAGGCTGTTCTCTTCGAGCAGGCGCTGCCTGTCGTCCGGCTTCATGTCGAGCAGGCTCGCCAGGAGGTAGGCGATCCGCAGCGGGTCGTCGAGGCTCATGACGAGCGTCTTGACGTCGGGCGACAGCCCGGTCGCCAGCGACAGGGCCCGATCCACCAGCTCCTGCAGCCGCCGGACCCGCGCGTCGATGTCGATCGACCGCTCGGCCGGCTCGGGCAGGGGCTTCACCAGCGCACGAAGGAATCCACGGTCGGTCTGCAGGAATTCGGCGCGCGCGCGGGCGACGCCCTCGACGAGCACGCGAATGCCGCTCGGCCCCTTGGCCATCTGACGGATGACGGCCACGGTGCCGACGCGGTGAAGATCATCGGGCGCGGGCTCTTCCGCCGTGCCGTGCTGCAGCAGCAGCAGGACCATCCGGTCGCCGGCCAGGGCCCGGTTGACGGCTTCGATGGAGCCTGAGCGGTTCACGCCGAGAGGCGCGACCGTCATCGGCAGCACCACCGCCTCGCGCAACGGTACGACCGGGAGTTCCGACGGAAGAGCGGGAGCCTGCGCGTCGTCAGCCATGATGCAGGTTACTTGGATTTCAGCCGTGGAGCGCCGCCGTCGGCCGCCATCCAGGCGGCACGGCACGCCAGCTGTGCGATGCGTTCGAGCTTGGCGAAATCGATGCGCTCCGTATCGTCGTCCGGCGTGTGGTAATCGGGGTGCAGCCCCGTCGTCAGAAAGACGGCCGGGATGCCGTGCTCCAGGAAGGGCCAGTTGTCGGAACGCTTCAGCAAGCCCTGGGAGTCGCGGTCGTAGTCTTCCTTGATCGTCAGCCGGATCGTGTCGTTGGCGCCTTCGACGATGGCGGCGAGGTCGGGCGAAAAAGTGTAACCGAGCAGATGGACGACATTCGTGTTCTGGCCCGCGCTGGTCCGGGCGAATCCCTGGTAGCGCGGGTCCGAGGAATCCGGGATCTCCTCTTCGCGACCGATCATGTCCAGGTTCAGGTTCGCGATGACGTGCCGGGCCGGCACCGGAGCCGCTGCGTAGTACTCGGCGCCGAGCGATCCTTTTTCCTCGCCGTTCCACAAGGCGAACACGACCGCGCGCGCCGGTCGCTGCCCCTGAGCCGATGCCCGTGCGAAAGCCGCCGCAATCGCGAGGACGGCGGCCGTCCCGGATGCGTTGTCGTCCGCGCCGTTGTAGATGCGGCCCGCCTCGTCGATGCCGTCGTGATCCAGGTGCGCGCCCACGACGACGGTCTCAGCCCCGGGTTGCCGCCCTTCGACGATGCCCAGGACGTTGTTCATGAGGATCGGCGTGACGATGACGTCGGGGGCCAGGCTCGCGCGGACGGTCTTGTGGGCGTCGAGAGCCTGCCGGACCGCGGCGGCGGCATGTTCGGAGATCGCGGCCACCGGCATCGGGGCGGCGCGCATGGCGCGGAGCAACCGGTAAGAGGCCGAGCGGACCGAGGTCGTCTCTGGCCAGATCGCGTGGGGATCGCCCATGTAAGGCCGGACGACGACCAGGCCGGCCGCGCCGTGCGTTCGGGCGTCCGCTGATTTGCGCTCGACGGAACCCATCGCGGCCCGTTCGTCGTTCGACAGGCTGGGCAGCCTCTTCACGGAATCCGGCACGTCATCGAGGACCATCACGATCGCGCCGCGGGCGTCGACGCCCGCGTAGTCGTCGATGCGCGCATCAGGCGCGGTGAGGCCGTGGCCGGCGAAAACGACCCGCGCATCGACGGCTTGGTCGCCGGATTCCGGAACGGGGTAAAAATCAGCGCCGACGCGCAGATCTGCGAGCGCCGTATCTCTCGCGGTCATCGTGAGCCGCGCGTTCGCTCCGAGGCGCGGCTGATAGACCTCGACCGGCTGGAGGTAGTCGGGCGACGCCGGCGGCACGTGGGCCTCATCAAACGCCGCCGCGATGTATTTCTCGGCCAGCCGGTTGCCGGCGTGGCCGACGCCGCGACCCGACATGGCGTCGCTCGCGAGCATCTCGACATGCCGATGCAGCTCGGCCACGGTGATCTGCTGAATGGCGGAATCGACAGCGGCCGGAAGGCGTGCTGCCGAGGGCGCGGCGCCGAGGGCCAGCAGGCCAATCAGCGCAGCCGGAACCAGACGCGGCAACATGGTCCGTCGAGTGTACCCTAGCGGACGTCCCGTGAGCAGCTGAGGCTCCTGCGGCCGTCCCGATGCGGGCGCCATGTCCGGACGCCGCGAGGCGGCGTTGCTGCTATGATGGGCGCATGTCTCTGCACGAACGGGATTTTTTCGTCGAGAAACCCGAAACGAAGCCGGCCACCTTCACCTGCACCAAGTGCCGGCACCGTGACGAATACCAGGTTCGGTGGCTCGTCCGCACCAAGAAGGATCGGCTGCCGTCCGGCGCCGATGAGCACGACCGCGCCATGTACGCGAAGCTGCGCAATTACATGATCCGGGTGGAAGACGTGCTCACGTGCAAGCGGTGCCAGCGGAAATTCGAGATTCCGTCCCAGCAATCGATCGTGTTCGTGGAGACCGGGCTGCCGCCGCTCGACTGGGATCCGGAATCGGACCCGGAAACGTTCGTCGCCGACTGACCTTCTGGTCACGCGCCCGCGTGTCTCATGGACGCGGCGGCCGCTGCCGGGTTTCCGTCAGTAGACGAACGGGATCATGCGCCACCGCACGCGCCGGCGGTATGCTTCGTAGTCGCTCCCGAAGATCTCGATCAGCCCCCGTTCTTCCCACGCGATCGCCATCGCCACATACGCGCAACTGACCGAGGCGAAGATTGCCCGGGTCGCGGTCATGTCGGCGGCGCCCCAGACGAGCAGCGCCCATCCGAAGTACAGCGGGTGGCGCACGATACCGAACACGCCCGTGGTGGACAGCGGCACGTGCACTGGCGCCGCGCCCGTGCGCGAGCGGAGGAGTGCCCTGATTCCCGCAAGGTCCAGCACATCGAGCGCCCGCGCGCCGAGGAACGTCAACACGATCCCCGAAACCTGGAGCGTGTACGCCAGAGGGCGCCAGGGTGACTCCCACCTGTAGAGCAGCCCCGGCACGGGCTGCCACCACCAGCAGATGGCTATGAAGACGAGGCTCGCCACCCAGGTGTAAATGGAGCGCTCGAGCGCGCCCGGCAGGCGGCGGCCAATCCACGCTTTCGCACGGGTGCGCGCGAAGAGGCTGTGGTGGAGGGCGAAGGCGGAAAAGAGCAGCACATCCGCGGCGACAGGCCGCCAGAGGGGGCCGCCTGCCACAGTCGATCCGAACCGCTGCTGATAGCAATACAGGAAGTAGCTCAGCGAGAGCACGAACACGGCGCCTCCGGCCCACGCGACGGCCAGCATCACGGAGGCGCCGAGGCGCAGCGGCGCGGATGCGTGACGGGCCCGGTGTGCGTGGTTCATGAAGGCTCGCGGTATGGGGCCGTAAACGCTGAATCCTTCCCGCCCGCTATTATAGAAGGATGAGTGCTGGACTTCCGCGCGTCGCGATCACTGGCATCGGGGTCGTGTCACCGTATGGGGTGGGGCGCGAGCGGTTCTGGCAGCACGTGCGGCGGGGCTGCAGCGCCACGCGCGCCATCACGGATTTCGACGCATCGCCTTACCCGTGTATGGTCGCCGCGCCTGTGCCGCCCGTCACGATGGACGATGCGGTCGAGGTCGAGGCCCGCGCGCTCGAGGATGGGCCAGAGCGGTCCGGGCGGCCGGATCCGCGGCGCTATTCGAAGGCCTCGATGATTGCCGTGGTCGCGGCGTGCGAAGCATGGCAGGACGCCGGGCTGCGCGCGAATGAGCCCGGCGCAGGCGTGCTCGTCGGAAGCGGCGCGGGAGGCATCGACGTCGCCGAGAAGCAGTACTTCGAATTCTTCAATGAGGGATGGAAGCGCGTCACGCCCTACGCGATACCGGTCTCCATCGTCGGCATGATCTCGAGCGAGATCTCCATCGCGCTCGAATTGCACGGGATCAGCCATGTCGTGTCGACGGGGTGTACGAGTTCCACCGATGCCGTGTCCTACGCGGCGGCGCTGCTTCGGACGGGCGAGGCGGAGGTGATTCTCTCGGGCGGCGCCGACGCCTGCGTGACGCCCGGGATGATTTTCGGGTTTTCGAAGATGCGGGCCGTCTCGACCGCGTTCAACGCGACACCGGCGGCCGCGTCGCGGCCGTTCGACGCCGACCGCGACGGCTTCGTGCTCGGCGAGGGCGCGTGGATGATGGTCCTCGAACGCGAGGAGCGCGCCCGCGCGCGCGGGGCGAAGGTCTACGCGACGATCGATGGGTACGGGTCGACCTGCGATGCCTACCATCGTGTGCAGATGGACCCCGACGGCGATCAGATCGTGCGCGCGATGCAACTCGCCATCGACCGGTCTGGCCGGGCGCTCGACGAGATTGGCTACGTGAATTACCACGGCACGTCCACCGTGTTGAACGATGCGGTCGAGTCGCGCTGCGTGCGCCGGCTGTTTGGTTCGATCGCGGCGCAGGTGCCTGGTTCGTCCACGAAATCGATGATCGGACACCCGCAGGGCGCGAGTGGCGCCGCGGGGCTCGTGACGGCGGCCCTGGCGCTCCGCGACGGCTTCCTGCCCCCGACGATCAATCTCACGAGTCCGGATCCGGATTGCGACATGGACTTCATCCCGAACACGGGTCGGGCGGCGCAGCCCATCGCGGCCCTGTGCAACTGCCTGGGCTTCGGATCGAAGAACAGCGCCATCGTGCTGGGCAAAGGCGAATAGCGTGCAGGGGTGCCAGGGTGCCACGCCATTGCACGTGCCCGCGGCACCTCGCACGCCGCAGGGGCGGGTGCGGACTGGTGAACGGTGATGCATGACGTCGTCGTCGTGGGCGCGGGTCCGGCCGGCGCGATTGCCGCGACGGTGCTCGCGCGCGCGGGTGCGCGGGTGCTGGTCCTGGAGCGCGCGCGGTTTCCGCGCAGCAAGCTCTGCGGGGACACCCTCAATCCCGGCGCGTTGGCGATCCTGGCGCGGCTGGGGCTCTCGGCAGTCGTGGCGGGCGGGCTGCCGCTGGACGGCATGGTCGTGACCGGCGGCACCGGCGTTCGCGTGGTCGGCCGGTACGGGACCGAGCGCGGCGTGTCGCTGTCGCGCCGTGTTCTCGACATGGCCCTCGTGCAGGCAGCGGCCGCCGCCGGCGCAGAGATCGATGAGGCGGTCGTCGTCCAGGGCGCCATCGTCGAGTCGTCGGCTGGCGCGGAGGCGGTCGGGGGCGTGGCCGTCAGGCGGCAGGACGGAACCCCGCGGCGCGTGAAGGCTCGTCTCGTGATTGCGGCCGACGGCCGGTACTCGCGCGTCGGCCGTTCGCTGGGGCTCTCGCGGTCGGCGGCGCATCGGCGGCGCTGGGCGATCGGCGCGTATTTCGAGGGCGTCGAGGGCCTGACCACGGTCGGCGAGATGCACGTGCGGCGTGCGCGTTACATAGGAGTTGCGCCGCTGCCCGAGGGACTCGCGAACGCGTGTGTGGTGGCCCCCGCGATGCCCGGCCGTTCGCCGGAGACGTTCCTCCTGGACGCGCTGTCGACAGACCCGCTTCTGCGCGAACGGTTCGCCTCGGCCCGCCTGGTCACCGGCGTCGCCTGCCTCGGGCCGCTCGCCGTCGACTGCTCGGCGGCGGGTGCGCCCGGCCTGCTCCTGGCGGGCGATGCGGCAGGGTTCGTCGATCCGATGACGGGCGATGGGCTGCGCTTCGCATTTCGCGGCGGCGAGCTGGCGGCCCTCGAAGCGTTGAGAGCGCTCGACCACGAAGGGGTCGACCACGCGCACGCGCGGCTGGCCGCGGCCCGCGCCGGGGAGTTCGCGGCGAAGTGGCGGTTCAACCGGACGCTGCGGCTGCTCGTCGCGTACCCCGGCGCGGTGCGTGCGGCGGGCTATGCGGCCGCCCTCGCGCCCCACGTGTTGCGTCGCGCGATTCAGTACGCCGGCGACGTGCACGCCGCATGACGTTTCCGCTTGCACTGCTGTTGATCACGCTGGCGCCGATGATCGTCGAGGCGCGGATCGCCTCGCGAAACGACCGCGCGCTCCGTGCGGGCGGCGCGGTGGAGCCGGCGGGCGACGTCTACAGGGTCATGCAGTTCGCATATCCGGCCTGCTTTGTCGCGATGGCGGGGGAAGGCTGGCTGCGATCCGCGCGGCCCGACGCACTGTTCCTGGCGGGCGCGGCGCTCTTCGCGGGGTCCAAGCTGCTGAAATACTGGGCCATCGGAACACTAGGTCCACGGTGGAGCTTCAGGGTCCTGGTCCCGGTCCACTCGACACGGGTCACGACAGGGCCCTATCGATTCGTCAACCATCCGAACTATCTCGCCGTCACGATGGAGCTCGCTGCCATGGGGTTGATGGCGCACGCCCCCGTGGCCGCGGCGGCAGCGATTGCCGGGTTCGGCCGGCTGATGCTCGCGCGGATTCGCGTCGAGGAGCGTGCTCTTGGCATGCGCCCATGAGACTTGCACCATAATCGCTGACGGCATGACCTCAGACACCGATGCCGCGGGGCCGTTCCGCATACCGCTGACGATCCGGCTCGCGGATGGCGCCGCCCTCCTGCTCGTTGCCATGGCCGCCTGGGTGGAGTTCGCCGGCGGCCGGCGCTACCTGCTGTTCGGAATGGTGATGTCGCTCAAGTCGCCGCTGGTCCTCGCGTATGCCGCGGCATCGGTCGTCATCGTTCGCCACCTGCTCTGGCCCCGACCGTCCGTGCTGGACCATGCGCGCGCGACGGCCCGGTCCCTGTCGGGACATCCGGATTTCGCGATCGCGCTACGCGCCTTTCTCGCCACCCGCCCCGCGGTGCTCATCGTCGGGCTCTTCGCCGTTTTGACGTTTGGATTCGCGGGGCGGCCAGGGCTTTCGCTGTCCGACGATCCGCTCGCCAATCTCCCGGCGCGCTACGATGCCGGGTGGTACGGCGGCATCGCGATTGAGGGCTACAGCTGGGACCATTCGTTCCAGCGGCAGCGGAACATTGCGTTTTTTCCGGCGTACCCGATGCTGATTCGTCCGGTCGGAGCGGTCTTCGGCATGGGGGAACCCCAGGCCTCGCGCGACCGCCGGCTGCTGCGCGCATTGTGGGCGGGCGTGGTGATCTCGCTCGCCGCGTTTCTGTGGGCTCTGTGGTACTTCGTACGGCTCGGGCGGGAGCTCGTTGGGCCCGCGGCGGCTGAGAGCGCGACGTTTCTGCTCGCGGCGTATCCGTTCGCGCTCTTCTTCAGCGCGCCTTACACGGAGTCCCTTTATCTACTCTGCGCCGTGGGCGCGTTTTATCACTACCGGCGCGCCGAGTGGGCGGCGTCCTCGATCTGGGGACTGCTGCTCGGCCTCACGCGTCCCAACGGATGTTTCGCGAGCGTGCCGCTCGCGATCCTCGCGTGCCAGCAGCTGGGCGGGGCGCAGGGTCTTTACGGCGCAGTCTCGTGCACTTCGGCCGTCGCCTCTGCCGCGGGCCGATGGAAGCCGATGGCCGTGCGCCTGCTGGTGGCGGCGATGCCTGGCATCGGCATGCTGCTGTTCACCGCCTACCTGTACAGCCTGACGGGCGTGTGGTTCGCCTGGGCGCGCAGCCACGAAGCATGGGGACGGACGTATCAGGGCCTTGCCCAGATCGAGACGGCCTTCGGGTGGCTCCGGGACGAATCGCTGCTGACGATCATCGCCAATGTTCCGTACAACACCATGAACACGATCGGCGTGGTGTTCGGGCTCGTTCTGACGTATCCCGTATTCCGCCGGCTGGGTGCTGCGTGGGGCGTCTTCGTCCTGATCAATCTCGTTCCGCCGTTGTTCGCGGGCGGCGTGTTGTCGATGGGACGGCTCACGTCCACGCTCTTTCCGCTGTTCCTCGCCCTCGCGGCAATCGTGCCTGCCGGCGCCGCGCCGACATGGATCGCCGCCTTTGGGATCGCGCAGGGCCTCTGCGCGGCGCTGTTCTTCACCTGGCGCCAGCTCTTTTAGCGTCTGAGTCCGTCAGCGCTCGTTCATCGGTAAGGCCTCCGCCGTTCACCGGTCGCCCTTCGTCGTGTCGCGTCTCAGCCGCGGGTGCAGGCCGGTCGCGCGCGCCGCCGGCCTGGACGGCGCGCAGCCGATACGCGCGATTGGCCGTGCTCTATAATCGACACAGGTCCATGCGACACCTGCCTGTGCGCCCCGTTGTCGCGCTCTTGCTGTCGCTGTGCGTGTGGACGGCCTTTACTGTCCCCTCGCACGGTCAGCAGACGACGCCGCCCGGGACATTCCCGGCCAGCGCTTGGGCCGCGATTGCACACGGGACGCCGGCGGAGGCGGAGCGCCTCGCCCGCGCCCGTCCGGCCGACGATCCCGCGGCTGTCGCCGTCCTCGCCCACCTGGCCAGCGAGCAGGGACGCTACGACGTGGCCATCGCGGCGCTGCAGCCCGCGGCCTCGCGGGCTCCCCTGAGCGACGCCGCACTCGAGCTCGGCCTGCTTCAGCAGCGCCTCGGCCGAATGGCGGCGGCGTCCCCGATCCTGTCGGCGATTTATCGCCAGTCGCCAGGGGATCCGGCCTCGCGGCTGCGCGCCGCACGTGCCGCCGGTGCGCTCGGGCGCGCGCACGAGGCCAACGGTCTCTTCCGGGCGGCCGCGGCATTTGGACCCGATCCCGCGCTCGATTCCGCCTGGGGGCTGCTGTTTCTCGAAAAATACAACCGTCCCGAAGCCGTGAAGTCCTTCAAGCAGGCGCTCGGCCGCGACGACCGGTGGGCCCCGGCGCACGCAGGCCTGGCGCGCGCGCTCGCCGAGGACGATCCGCCCGCGGCCGCGGCGGCTGCCGAACGTGCCCTCGAGCTCGATCCGCATTTCGCCGACGCGGAGCTACTGCTCGCGGAGCTCGATCTCGACAAGACCCACTACCCGGACGCGCGTCGGCGGATCGATCGCGTGCTGGCCTGGAACCCGGCACACCTCGATGCCATTGCGCTGTCCGGCGCGATCAGGTACGTCCGCGGCGATACCCGCGGGTTCGAGGCGGACGTCGCGCGCGCCCTCGCGATCCATCCGTCCTTCGGCGAGAGTTATCGCGCCGCCGCCGAGTTGTCGGCGCGCAATTATCGGTTCGACGAGGCCGTCACGCTCGCGAAGCAGGCGACGACGCTCGATCCGGACAATGCGCGGGCCCACGCCGAGCTCGGGATGCACCTGATGCGCACGGGGGACGAGGCGGCCGCGCGTGTGGCGCTCGACCACGCGTTCCGCATCGATCCGTACGACACGGTCACGTACAACCTCCTGGCGCTGCTCGACAGTCTGGACAAGTTCGTCGAGATTCGCGAGGGAGACATCGTTCTCAAGCTGGACCCGGCTGAAGCTCCCGTGATGCGCGAGTATGCGATGCCGCTCGCACAGCATGCGCTCGAGACGCTCTCGGCCAAGTACCACTTCACGCCGAAGGGCCCCATTCTCGTCGAGATGTTTCCGAAGCACGACGACTTCGCCGTGCGCACCCTGGGGCTGCCCGGGATGCTGGGCGCGCTTGGTGCGTGTTTCGGACGCGTGGTGACGCTCGACTCTCCGCATGCCCGGGAACCCGGAACGTTTTCGTGGCAGGCGACCCTCTGGCACGAGATGACGCACGTCATCACGCTGCAGATGTCGCAGCAGCGCATTCCCCGGTGGCTGACCGAAGGCATTTCCGAGTACGAGGAAGCGCAGGCGCGCCCCGAGTGGGGGCGCGAGATGGAGGTGCCGTTCGCGATGGCGCTGGAACGGGGCAAGACGCTGAAGCTGCAGGACCTGAACTCGGGCTTCACGAGCCCGGACACGATTGCGCTGGCCTACTTCCAGGCCTCGCTGCTCGTCGATCACATCGTGCGCGCCTTCGGCGACGCGAAGCTGCAGGCGCTCGTCCGGTCGTACGGGGAGGGTCTCGAGGGCAGTACCGCTGTCGAGAAGACGATCGGCGTGTCGCTCGATCAGCTGCAGGCGTCGTTCGATGCCGCGCTCGACGCGCGATTTGGCGCCCTGCGCGCCGCGCTTCGGGACGCCCCGGGTGTCGCAGGAGCCCCCGCGCCCGCGGGTGGCCGCGGCGCCGCCGCGCGCGATGTGGCCATGCTGCGCGCCGCAGCGGCGTCCCGGCCCGGCAGCTATGCCGCCCAGCTCGCCTACGGCCAGGCCCTCGCGGCGGTCGGCGACCGCGGCGCGTTCGAACCCCTGGAGAAGGCGGCGGCGCTCGTGCCCGCCACGAGCGGCGAGGACTCGCCGCACGCCGTCATGGCCCGGCTGGCCGAACGGCTGGGCGACTCCGCGCGCGCGATGGCCGAATACACGGCGGTGCTCGCGCAGGATCACACCACGGTGGAGGCGGCGCGGCGGCTCGCTGCGCTCGCGGAGAAGGCGTCCACACCCGGACCGCTGTCGCTCGCCTACGAGCGCGTCGTGGCGATTGACCCGTTCGATCCGGCCGCCCATGGCAGCCTCGGCCGGATGGCCGTCGCGGCGCGCGATCCGGCTACGGCGGTTCGCGAATTCAGAGCCGCGCTAGCGCTGGGGCCGGCCGATCGCGCGGCGGCGCACTGCGACCTCGCGGAGGCGCTCCTGCTAGCCAGCCGCGCTGCGGAGGCAAAGGCCGAGGCCCTGGCGGCCCTGGAGATTGCCCCGAGCTACGACCGCGCGCAGGAGCTGCTGCTCCGCGCGATCCAGGGCGCCGGCCCCGCCGGCGCGCGGCCATGAACCGGCGCCTCCCGGCAGCGACCGTCGCCGGTCCGCTGCTGGGGGCAGCCGCGCGTGGCATCGTGAGTGACGGTCAGCTCCAGTACGGCTGACCGCGCGCCCGGCGAATCCGCCAGAGGAAGCCGACGACCCCGCCTGCCGCGAATCCCGCGATGTGGGCCCACACCGCGACGCCTCCGCCCATCGCACGCGTGCCGATCGATCCGACGCCGTTGAACAGCTCCTTCACGAACCAGATGCCCAGGAAGAAGATGGCGGGGATCTCGATCATGTCGAGGAAGAACAGAAGAAAGACGACGGTCAGCACGCGGGAGTGCGGATAGATGACGAAGTACGCTCCCATCACGCCCGCGATTGCGCCGCTGGCGCCGATCATCGGGACCGTCGACCCGGGGCTGATCGCCACCTGACCCAGCGCGGCCACGGCCCCGCAGCAGACGTAGAACACGAGAAACCCGACGTGGCCGAGGCTGTCCTCGACGTTGTCGCCGAAGATCCACAGGTAGAGCATGTTCCCGAGCAGGTGAAGCCATCCCTCGTGCAGGAACATGCTCGCGAGGAGGGATGTCCACGAGAAATGGGCCGGCACGAGACCAAACAGCTGCCACACCACCTGCACGCTACGGCTGTCGAGCTGAAGCAGGTACAGGAACGCCACCGCGTTCAACGTGATAATCCCCACCGTCACGTACGGAGTCGTCTTCGACGGGATGACGTCGCTGACCGGGAACATCAGCGAAGTATAGCTGTCCCGCGACGGGTGTCTTGCCGGCGCCGGCCGTCACACCGTTCACCGGCGGGGAACCGGTCCGCCCGCGGCTCGACCCCTCGGCCGGACGGATTCACGGACGCGGTAGGGGCGCAGGTTCCGCTGGAAGATTGTCCGATCCGTGCGGCATAATCGGCGGTCATGCAATGCCGGAACTGCGGAACGGAGATCGCGGACAAGGCCATCGTCTGTTATCGCTGCGGGACCGCGACGACCGATCCGGTTCGCGCCCCGGCTCCGATCCAGGGCCGGCGGGGCGCAGGCCCGCCGCTGGCCGCCGCCGTGGTCCCGCTGCTCGTCGCGCTCGTGCTTCTCTTCATGGCGCAGTCCTCGTCGCACGCCGAGGCTTTGACGATCGGAGCGGAGGCCTCCGGCGCGGGCGGCGTACTGCTCCTCATCGCTCGCCTCGTCCGTCGCCGCTGAGGTACACTTCCTCCCATGCCCGAGGCCCGCCTGCAAGTGGACGACGCGCTCGGCCGCCGCGTGGTGCCGATCGTCAAGGCCCCGTTCGAAATCGGCCGGCGCGAGACGAACGATCTGCGCCTCGCCGGCAGCGAGGTGTCGCGCGATCACGCCGAGATCGTCAAGGGCCAGACGGGGTACGTCCTCAAGGACCGCACGTCGCGCTACGGCACCTACGTCAACGGGGAGCAGGTCACCGAGCACACGCTCGTCCACGGCGATCGCATCAGGCTCGGCCGGAGCGGTGGCGCGGAGATGGTCTTCCTTACCGGCGAGTCCGACACCGTTCCGGAGCGCAACGCCACCACCACGGCCGTCGGCGACCTGCGCCAGATTGCCACGCTGCTCGAAGGGCTGCGCGCCCTGGGCACGGGGCGCGTGCTGGACGACGTGCTGTCGATGGTGCTCGACTCGGCGATCGAGGTGAGCGGCGCGGAGCGCGGGTTCATCATGCTCGCGCCCGCGGACGGCGATCTCGAGTTCAAGATGGCGCGGGGGCGCCGTCACACGACACTGCCAGGCGCCAACTTCGCGACGAGCCGGAAGATCCCGGACGAAGTGTTTCGCACCGGCGAGCCCCGGCTGGTTGCCGATCTGCTCGACGGTGAGCTGGCCAGCGTCCACACGGGGACGGTCGCTCTCGGCATCCGGAACGTACTGTGCGTGCCGCTGCGCCTCGTGCGCTACCTCGACCGGGCCGAAGCGGTCGGCGAGGAGCGGCGCATCGGCGTGCTCTATCTCGACAGCCGAGAGAAGGGCATCCTGATGTCGCACTCCACGCGTGCGGCGCTCGAGACGCTCGCGACGGAGGCGGCGGTCGCGATCGAGAACGCGCGCCTCTACCGCGAGACGATGGAAAAGGCGCGGATGGAGCAGGAGATGCGGATCGCCGCGGAGATCCAGCAGGCGCTGCTGCCGAAGATGGCGCGGTCGGGCTCCTTTTTCAGTGCCGCCGCCGCGTCCCTGCCGTGCCGATCGATTGGCGGCGATTTCTACGATTACGTGGATCTGCCGACGGGGGCCCTGGGGTTCGCGCTCGGTGACGTGGCCGGCAAGGGGCCGCCTGCGGCGCTCCTGAGCGCGATGATGCAGGGGATGTTCGCCGCGCAGGCCGCCACCAGCGACTCCCCTTCGCAGACGATCGCGCGGGTGAACATCGCGCTCTACCGGCGAGGGCTCGAGTCACGGTTCGTCACCCTGATGTACGGCACGCTGCGGCCAGACGGCCGGCTGACGTACTGCAACGCCGGCCACAACCCGCCGCTCGTGATCTCCGGACGGGCGGGCAGCCTGTCGGTTCGTCGACTCGAGTGCGGCGGGCCGATCGTGGGGCTTTTCGAGGCCGCCGCGTATGACGAAGAGACCGTCACCCTCTCGAACGGCGACTGGCTGATCGTGTTCAGCGACGGCGTGTCGGAAGCCATGTCGCTCACCGCGGAAGAGTATGAAGAGGACCGGATCGTGAAATGCGTGGAAAAGAACCTGGCGCTCGATCCGCGCCGGCTTCTCGAAGCGATCTTCGCCGACGTGCGCGAGTTCACCCGGGGCGCTGCGCAGAGCGACGACATCACGGCGATGGTGCTCAGGTACGGGAGCTAGACAGCTGCGCCCCACGCCGAGGCTCCGGCTCCTCGTCGTCGGCTGGGCGCTGCTCGGCATCGCGCTCTGGAACGCGCTGTTCGAGATGATGGTGGTGCGCGGGGTGAAGGACTACCTGCTCCGCGCCGAGCTCTCAGTTGCTGGCCTGGGGGAGCGGACGCCCATCCCCGACGTGATGGATCCGGCGATCCACCACGCGATGTGGGTGGCCAGCCTATGGACGGCCGTCGTGTGGGTTGCCGCGGGGCTCACGATTCACTATGCATCCTCTCATCCACGACTGGAACCGGGCATCGGAGCAGACACCACGCGCGGTGATGCTGAACGATGAGACCTTGCGCGACGGTCTCCAGTCGCCCTCGGTCCGCTGCCCCACGATTGACCAGAAGATCGAGATCCTGCACCTCATCGATCGCCTCGGCATCGAGACGGCGAACATCGGCCTGCCGGGGGCCGGCCCTCACGTCGTCCGCGACGTCGAACGTCTCGCGCGCGAGATGTCCTCCGCGCGGCTCTCGGTCAAGGCGAACTGCGCCGCCCGGACCGTGGTCGCCGACATCGTCCCCATCGCGCAGATTTCGCAGCGCACCGGTATTCCGATCGAGTGCTGCACGTTCATCGGGTCCAGTCCCCTGCGGCAGTTTGCGGAGGGCTGGACCCTCGACCAGTTGCTGCGCCTCACCGAGGACGCGATTCGCTTTGCGGTCGGGGAGGGTCTCCCAGTGATGTACGTGACCGAGGACACGACGCGCGCCGACCCGGCCACCCTGCGGCGCCTGTATTCGGCGGCGATCCATGCCGGCGCCGCGCGTGTCTGCGTGGCCGACACCGCGGGCCACGCAACGCCGGCGGGCGCCGCGGCGGTCGTGCGCTTCGTCGCGGAAGTAACCGAGGCGTGCGGCGGCGGCATCGGGATCGACTGGCATGGCCACCGCGACAGGGACTTCGCCGTCGCCAATTCGCTGGCGGCCCTCGATGCCGGCGCGACCCGTCTGCACGGCGCGGCGATTGGCATCGGCGAACGGGTGGGAAACACCCCGATGGACACCCTGCTGGTGAACCTCGTCCTGATGGGGTATCTCGAGCGCGATCTGTCCGCGCTCGTCGAATACTGCGAGACCGTTTCGCAGGCGACCGGCGTACCGATTCCGCCGAATTATCCGGTGGTCGGACGCGACGCCTTCCGTACGGCGACCGGCGTGCACGCGGCGGCCGTGATCAAGGCCTATCGCAAACAGGACCGCGTACTGGTCGACGCGGTGTATTCGGCCGTGCCGGCGTCCATGGTCGGCCGCGAGCAGACGATCGAGGTGGGCCCGATGTCGGGCCGGTCGAACGTGCTGTTCTGGATGGAGAAGCGCGGGCTGACGGTCACCGACGCGCAGGTGGACCGGGTCTTCGCCCGGGCGAAGGCGTCCGCGTCCGTGCTCACCCACGACGAGATCATGGACGCGCTCGAGCCGCCGCCATAGGTGCCGGCGTCAGCGTGCGAGTTCTCGCTCGATGTCCGGCAGCGCGGCGAGCAGGACGTCGGCGACGGCTTCGAGGGAGCGTGCACTGACGTTGTCCAGGGTGTCCTCGCGTGTGTGCCAGGCCACGGACCCGGATCGCGTGTAGTACTCGAGGTCGATGAGGTCCACCGCCGGGACGCCGCCCTCCAGGAAACTGAGGTGATCGTCCTCGATGGGCGTCGACTCGTCGGAGAACTCCGGACGCTTCAGCCGCTTCGCGGCGGCCCAGATGGTGTTGGTGAGCCACGGCGTGGACCGCGACTCGCGCTTGATCACCAAGTCTCTGTCCCCGATCATGTCCACGAGGATGAAGGCACGGATGTCCTTCAGGGTGCCGGCCTTGCGCGACGCGTCGACATAATACCGGCTCCCGTACGTGTGGTCGTTCCCCTGCCAGTCCCCGGTCGATTCCTCGCCGTCGAGGAACAGCAGCTCAATCGTGAGCGGGTTCCTGCGCTGTTTCAGCACGCGGCCGAGCTCGATGAGAAAGGCGGTGCTCGATCCGCCGTCGTTGGCGCCGACGAACGGGAAGTCCCGGAAACGCTTCGTGTCGTAGTGCCCGCCGATCACGAGCCGGCCCGGTCCTGCCCCCGGGATCGTGACGCGGAGATTCGCCATCGTCACCGCCCCAATCGGAGTCTGCGCGACGAACGACTGGTCCTGCGGCTTCAGCCCCAGCGCGCCCAGTTGCCGGCGGATGTACGCGCGGGTGCTCGCCCCGCCCGCCGACCCTGCGGGTCGGGGTCCGATCGCGACAACCTGGCGAAGATCCTCGTAAGCACGCGCCCCGCTGAACCCGGCCGGGCGCGTCTCCGCCGCGGCGAGACACCCTGCCGCCAGGACCAGGACGAGTGCGGTTGACGGCTTACGCATGCGTGTGTGCCGCGGCACGACGGCGCCACGTCCGGGGGCTGGCGCTCCGGCCGCAACGTCCGGCGCTAGCGCCGCTTCTCCCGGCTCACGTAGTCCCGTTTCGTCGGGCCGATATACACCTGCCGCGGACGGGCGATTTTCTGCTCCGCGTCGGTGAGCATCTCTTCCCACTGCGCGATCCACCCAGCCGTGCGCGGGATGGCGAAGAGCACCGGGAACATCTCGGCCGGGAAGCCCATCGCCTGGTAGATCAGTCCGGAGTAGAAGTCCACGTTCGGGTAAAGCTTGCGGCTGATGAAATAGTCGTCCGACAAGGCGATGCGCTCGAGCTCCAGGGCGATCTCCAGCAGCGGATTCCTGCCGGTCACCTCGAAGACCAGGTCCGCAATCCGCTTGATGATCGTCGCGCGCGGGTCGTAGGACTTGTATACCCGGTGCCCGAAGCCCATCAAGCGGCCTTCGCCGGCCTTGACCCGCTTGACGAAGGCGGGCACGTGGTCGATCGAGCCGATCTCGGTGAGCATCCTGAGCACGGCCTCGTTCGCGCCCCCGTGCAGCGGGCCGTACAGCGCCGCGGCGGCCCCCGCCAGCGACGAGAAGGGATCGGCATGCGAGCTGCCGATGCCGCGCATCGCGTGCGTGCTGCAGTTCTGTTCGTGATCGACATGCAGGATGAAGAGCACGTCGAGCGCACGCTCGAGGACGGGGTGCGGCTTGTACCGGGACTCCGTCGTCCTGAACAGCATGTTCAGGAAGTTCCCCGTGAAGCTGAGCTCGTTGTCGGGCAGCACGTAGGGCTGTCCGATCGTGTGCCGGTAGGCGTACGCCGCGATGCTCGCCACTTTCGCGACGAGGCGCACGGTCTGGAGGCGCCGGGACCCGGCATCGAAGATGTTCTTCGCGTCGGGGTAGAAGGTCGACATCGCCCCCACGGTGCTGAGGAACATGCCCATCGGGTGCGCATCGTACCGGAACCCCTCGAGGAACTTCTTGGTGTTCTCGTGGAGCATCGTGTGATGGTTGATGTCGTTCACCCAGGTGTCGAGCTCGCCGGCCGACGGCAGTTCGCCGAGGAGCACCAGGTACGCCGTCTCCAGGTAATCGCTGTGTTCGGCGAGCTGCTCGATGGGGTATCCGCGGTACATCAGGATGCCGCGGTCGCCGTCGATGTAGGTGATGCCGCTCCGGCACGCCGCCGTGTTCGTGAAGGCCGGGTCGTACGTCATCATCCCGAAATCGTCGGGCGACACCTTCACCTGACGCAGATCCATGGCCCTGATCGTACCGTTCTGGATCCGCAGCTCGTAGGTCTTCCCGGTCCGGTTGTCGGTAACCGTGAGCGTCTCGTCGGCCATGTCTACTCAGCGTCTCCCTCGTCTGGGGGGATCGGGGCCCCGGGCATGCGGTAGTCTTCCGACAGCCAGCGCCCGAGATCGGCGAGCTTGCACCGCTCGGAGCAGAAGGGCCGCCATGCCGGATCGACCGGACGACGCCCGCAGTACGCGCATGGAGGGTCAGGCTGCACCATGTGCAACCTTTCTATTCTATCTGATGCCCTGGGAGGAAGGAGCGGAGGAGGATCCGGCGCCGCGGCGTCAGCCCGGCTCACCCGAGTGGTGCCGCACGTCCTTGGCCAGGACCATGAAGATCACGTCTTCCGCGACGTTCGTCGCGTGGTCGCCAATCCGCTCGAGGTGACGCGAAATCAGGACGAGATCCAGCGCCGGCTCGATTGTGGTCGGATCCTGCAGCATGTACGTCAACAGTTCGCGGAAGATCTGGGTCTTCAGCGCATCCAGACCGTCGTCCGCGTTGAGGACCGCCTGCGCGAGCGCCGTGTCGCGGCGGACGTACGCGTCGAGCGCATCCCGCAGCATCGCCTGGGCGATCGTCGCCATCCGCGGAATGTCGATGAGGTCCTTGATCGGCGGGTGCCGCATGTACCGGCGGGCCGCCTCCGCGATGTTGATGGCGAGATCCCCGACGCGCTCCAGGTCCGTGTTGATCTTGACGGCCGACACGATCGCGCGCAGATCCACCGCCATGGGCTGGTGGAGCGCCAGCAGCTTGAAGCAGCGGTTGTCGACCTCGATGTGGAGCTGGTTGATCGGCCGGTCTCCGTCGAGCACGCGCGAGACCACCTCGGCGTCGCGCCGCACGAGTCCCTGGACGGCAGCCCGGACGCGGTCCTCCGCGAGACCGCCCATCTCGAGCAGCCGTGTCTTGAGCTGTTCGAGCTCCTCCTGGAAATGACGAACAATCGTGTCGCTCACTAGCCGAACCTTCCCGTCACGTAGTCTTCCGTCAGTTTTTCCGCCGGGTTCGTGAAAATCTGATCCGTCGGGGCGTACTCCACCAGACGGCCCAGCCAGAAGAAGGCCGTGTGGTCCGACACCCGCGCCGCCTGCTGCATGTTGTGCGTCACGATGACGATCGTGTACTTCGCCTTAGCTGATAGACGAGTTCCTCGATGCGCTGGGTTGCGATCGGGTCGAGCGCCGAGGCGGGTTCGTCCATCAGCAGGATGTCCGGCTGGATGGCCAGCGCCCGCGCGATGCAGAGCCGCTGCTGCTGGCCGCCCGAGAGCGCCAGCGCCGATTCATGCAGGCGATCCTTCACTTCGTCCCAGATCGCTGCAGCCTTCAGGCTGTCCTCCACACGGCCGTGGAGCGCCGATCGGTCGCGCGCCAGCCCGTTGATTCGAAGCCCGTACGCGACATTTTCGAAGATCGATTTCGGGAAGGGATTCGATTTCTGGAACACCATGCCGACCCGCCGGCGCAGCCGGACGACGTCGCTCGCCGCGCTGTAGATGTCGTCGCCGTCGATCAGGACCCGGCCTTCGACGCGTGTGCCCGGAATGATGTCGTTCATCCGGTTCAGGGTCCGCAGGAACGTGCTCTTCCCGCAGCCCGACGGCCCGATGAACGCGGTGACGACGTTCGGCCGGATCCCGAGGGTGATCGACTCGAGCGCGCGTTTCGCGCCGTAATAGAAGTTCAGGTCCGTGACGTCGATGATCGGCGGGCGGGGCGGGGCGGGCGCGGCGGATGGCGGCCCGTCCGACGGGGCGGCTTGCGGCGAGAGCAGCTGCACGGACGTCATGTGACGTGAGCAGAGTACCGGCTGGCGGTTTCTCCGCCGTTACCGGCCGGTAAATTCCGTGTAAACACGGCTACCCGACACGGGCGTCCTCCGGCCTGGCCGGTGCCGCCTCCGACTCCGACAGAAACGCGCCGATCTGGCGCCGCAGCTCGTCCTGGATCACGTCGACTTTCCGGCGCGCATCCAGTACCCGGAACCCGAACTCGTCGGCCATCGACGCGTACTCCCGCAGCAGGGACCGCTGGTAGGCGCGGAAGCTCTCGTAGATGTCGTCGCCGAGCTTCATGTCCATCCCCGACTCCCAGTAGTCCATGCCGCGCGACTGGAGCACGCGCCGGATCAGCGTCTTCTCGTCGATTTTCAAGTAGAAGACCTGGTGCGGCGCGATCGCGAAACCGTACAGGCTTCGCATCCACGTCCGGTCCACTCCGCGAACGCCCGCGCGGGCCAGCGCCGTGAAGATGTACCGATCCGACAGCACGATGAAGCCCGCCTTCAGCGCCGGGATGATCTCCTTTTCCAGACGGTCGGCAAAGTCCGTGGCGTAAAGGAGCACGAAGGTGAGCTTGTTGAGCGTGTTGCTCGCCTTCGCAAGCTCAATAGTCGGCTTCATCAGCTCCGAGCGGGTCCAGCCCGTTTCGACCACCCCGTACCCCTGCACTTCGAGCCATTCACGCAACAGCGCGATCTGCGTGGACCGGCCGACTCCGTCCGTCCCCTCGACCGCGATGATCTTGCCCGGATACCCCTCGATCGGCAGGTAGGGGATTCCGTTGCCGTAATAACTGCCCGGACGGGCGCCCCCGCCGTCAGCCAAGCTGCTCGTCGAGCTGTTCGTCGTCATCCTCAATCTCCAAGTGCTGTGATACGAGCTTGCGGAAGGTCCGCTGTTGATCGGTAATGCTGCCGGTCGCGTTGACGACGCTCAAGCCGAACTCGTCCACGAGCCGATCGTACTCGTCGAGGACCTTGCCCTGGAACATGCGGAAACTCTCGATGGCGTTCGAGCTCCATCCCATGTCCAGGCCCGCTTCGTAGAACTTCAGCTTCACGCGCCGCGCCAGCAGGCGATCCACCGAGACCTCGATGGGGACGCGAAAGTACACCGCCATGTCGGGCTGCACCGCGAAGCTGTACAGCTCCCGGACCCACCGGCGGTCCACGCCCCGGGCCGCGTCACGCGCAAATGCCGTGTAGGCGTAACGGTCCGCCAGGACGATCATCCCGGCCTTGAGCGGCGGAACGATGTTGTAGAGCAGGCGATCGGCGAAATCCGTGGCATGGAGCAGGCTGAACGTCATCGGCGTGAGCGCGTTCTTCTTCTTGCCCGTCTTCGTCGCGGCCTTCACGAGCGCCGACGAGTTCCACTCCGTGACGAACACCGGATGCCCGGCGGCGCTAAGCCATTTTGCGAGGAGGGCGAGCTGCGTCGTCTTTCCGGATCCGTCGATTCCTTCGACCACGAACAGCTTTCCCGGGTACTCGTGCGGCGTGGTCAGGTTGTTCGGCATGAGGCGGTTGTTCCTTGTAATCGGCTCCGGCCACCTCGAAACGGATGGGGGCCTCCAGCTCGCGTTCGAGCGGCGCAACGTGACGATGCGCCGCCCACAGTTCCAGTTCCACGTCCCCGCGGGTCACCAGACGCGCGAGATAGTCCTCGCCGCGAGGGAGGAGATCGATGCCCGCGAGCGCCTGGGCGTGGCTGCGGTCCAGCCCTTCCGCAAGCCGGACGATCGCGGACAGCACGCGAACGGTCGCGCGGGCTGGCCCGCCGAGCTCGCCGTAGCCCTCGTGGGACTTCTTCGGAGTGCCCTGGCGATGATACCGGGCGACCAGCGCGATGGTCTCGATTTCCTGCGGCTCGAATCCGCGCAGGTCTCCATTCTTGATCAGGTAGTAGGAATGGCGATGATGCCGGTCGTAGCTGATATGCACGCCGACGTCGTGCAAGAGCGCGGCATACTCGAGCCACTCACGCTCGCGCTCCGCCAGGCCGTGAACGCTGCGGGTCTGATCGAAGATGCTCAAGGCGAGCCGGGCGACCTGCTGGGCGTGCTCGGCCCAGTAGCCGCAGCGCTCGGCCAGTTCCACCACGCTGCGCCGCCGAACGTCGGGGTAGCGCTCGATCTTGCGGATCCGGGCGGTATTGCGATGGATGTAGTCGAGGACGAGTCCTTCGCGCAGCGCGAGGTCGCAGAGCGTCAGGTCGCCCGCGCCCAGCCGGCGCAGGATGGTATCGAGCAGGACGGAGCCGGCCACGCTCAGGTCCGCGCGCCGGGGATCGAGCCCGGGCATCTGCAGCCGCTCGGAAATATCGGCCGCGACGAGCCGCTTCCGCGTCTTGCGGAGCGCCTTGGCGCTGACGCGCTGATTGCGCAAGTCCATCGACTGGCCCGGTGAGTCCGCGACGGCCAGGGCGCCGAGACTCAGAATCGTACCCGACGTCCCGATCACCCGGTCGAATCCGGCAGCGGCCAGCTGGTCGAGGTAGCCGCCCATCTCGCGATTCAGATGCTTGACCAGTCGGCGCTCGTCGCGGCCGGAAAGCGGATCGGACTTGACGAATCGTTCGGTGAGACGAATGACCCCCACCTTGAAGCTCTTCCCGTGGACGACCTTCGTCGCCGTCCCGAGAGTCACCTCGACGCTGCCGCCGCCGATGTCGATGGCCACGGCTGTACTGCCCGCGACATCCACGCCGTAACAGGCCGCCAGGTGAATCAGTCGGGCTTCCTCCGTTCCGGAGATGACCCGGATCCGGATGCCGGTCTGCCGGGCCACCTCGGCAATAAAGTCGCCGCCATTCTCGGCCTCCCGCGTGGCGCTGGTAGCCGCGGCCACAATCTCATCCACTTTGTGGGATTCGGCCAGCCGTCGGAACTTGGTCAGCGTCTGAAGGGCCGTCGCCATGGCCGACGGGGTGAGGCTCCGGCCGTCCAGCCCCCCGGCACCCAGCCGGACCATATCCTTTTCGCGGTCAATGACTTCGAAGGACAGGTCGGGTCTGACCTGGACGACGATCATGTGGATGGAATTGGTGCCGATGTCGATGGCCGCGATACGCATGCAGGCGGGAGCTCAGCGGGGTCCGACTCTTGCACGTCACACGGCGGATATATACTTGCGAACTCACAAGTCGCCGTCGCGGACGAGAGGTCAGAACGGTCGCCATCCTACCATGAACACCCGCACCCACCGGCCCACGACGCGGCTGCTCGACCGCCTGACCCGGGCGCTTCGGCGCCATTTGCCCGCGGCCGTGGCGGGAGACAACACGGGGGTGCACCAGGCACGGGTGGCGTCGCGGCGGCTGCGCGAAGCCGTCCCGGTGCTGTCGACCGGACTGAAAGGCAGCAAGGCGGGGAAGGCCACGCGCAAAATCCGGCGGCTGACCCGCGCGCTCGGGACGGTGCGCGAACTGGACGTCACGCTGTTACTGCTCGACGGCCTCGCGACCGCGCCTGACGTGCCGCGGACCGCGGTGGAGGATGTCCGCGCGTGCGTCGTCCGCGAGCGCGAGAACCGTCGCGGGGTGATGCTCAAGCGGCTCGGACGTGTGGACGCGGAGAAGATCGGGCGCAGGCTCGCCTCCGTGGGGACGGCTCTCGAGGAGGCGGCAGGGGAGCCGTGGCGGCGCGCGCTGGGCACCAGGCTGCTGCAGCGCTCCAAGCGCCTGCTCGCCGCCATGGACGCCGCCGGGCAGATGTACTCCCCGGAGCGGCTGCATGAAGTGCGCATTGCCGCCAAGAAGCTGCGGTATGGGCTCGAGCTCGCCGCGGACAGTGGCGTGACGCTCGCGGCGTCCCACGTCCGGACGATCAAGCGTGTGCAGGACGTGCTCGGGAAGCTGCACGATCTGCAGGTGCTGCAGACCCACATTGCCGCGGCGCAGATCACGGGCGATTCCGCGCGCCCGGAGCCGCGGGCGGCGCTCGAGGCCCTCGCGGCCCACGTCGAGGCGCAGTGCCGCCATCTGCACGCCAAATATCTCCACGCGTCAGCCGCACTCCGCGACGTGCCCGGTGCCGTCCGGAAGGGCATCGTGCCCCAGCTGGCCCAGCTGCCGCGACCGAGGCGGTCGGTCAAGATGGCGCTCTCGAGGCCGGCGGCTGCGCGGGGTGTGCCGATGCGCGGGCTCGCGCGGGCAAAGAGCGTTTCGGCGGCCGCGCGGAACGGACGTTAATCCCATGGCCACGCTCGAGCTGTATCTCATTCGGCACGGCATCGCCGCCGAGCGCGGGGACGAATATCCCGATGACTCGAAGCGGCCGTTGACCGGCGCCGGGATCAAGCGGCTCCAGCGTGAGGCCCGTGCGCTCGACGCGCTCGACGTCACCCTGGAGCACATTATCGCCAGTCCGCTCGTCCGCACGAAGCAGACGGCTGACGTCCTCGCGGCGTGTCTCAAGTCGAAGCCGACCGTGACGACCAGTGACGCGCTCGCGCCGGCCGGCACGCCGGCGGCGGTGATCCAGGAACTGGGGCGACACATGCGCAAGGGCCGTATTGCGCTGGTCGGGCACGAGCCGAACATCGGCGAGCTGGCCGGCCGTCTCATCGGCGCCAGAGCCCCGCTCGAGTTCAAGAAGGGGAGCATCTGCCGGATCGATTTCGAGGTCTTCCCGCCGAAGGGCACGGGTCAGCTCCGCTGGTTCGTGCCCCCTCGCATGCTGCGCTCGATGCGTTGAGCGCCGGTCCCTCATCCGATCAGTTCCGTCCGCACCGGCCGTCCCGCGTCCTGCGCCGCCATCGTGTCGTACCGATGCTCTCCCCGGCCCCGTCGCCCGATCGCTTTGTACAGCCCGATGAGTGACTCCTCGTCGCGCACCTGCGGCGATGCCGCGACTTCGAGCGCATGCTGCAGTTCGTGCGCCACGAGGGCGATCAGTTCGACGCCGCGCGGAGACGCGGCGACCTGGATGCGGAGGTAGCGCTGGTTTGCCGGACCGGCCACGATCAGCATCCGTCCCGCCAGCGTGGAGGGCAGCCCGCGTGAGGTCTCGATGTAGACGATCACGTCGGATTGATCGAGCGCGACCACCAGGCTCGCGAACGTCGCGGATCGCCGGAGCCCTTCGGCGATCGCGTCCCGGACGCGCCTGTCCACGGCGCGCAGGTGCCGATGGTCGGACGTCATCCTCGCGTGCACGTCGGTGTCGTCGAGTGCGGCCGCGACGGCCGGCGCCCGATCGCCTGCCACGACGCCGAGGATCGCGGTGAGGATCAGAACAGGCAGACTGCGCATCTCGGCCTCCATGAGGGTGGCCTCTCGTCCGGGGCAGCGAGCGGCCGGCCTTCACCGGCCACTCGGGGAGCTTAGACGGCGCAGTGGGCGGGCAGGTTTGGCGTCGTGCGGACGTGGAACGCGCGCGACACTCGAGGGATGAAGCGCGTGACCGCGCTGCGGGCGAGTGGCGGGACTGGTGATGAGTGTCGGGACGGATGGACGCGATCCTTCGCGTTCAGGCCGAGACCCCGGCCTTCACCACTGCCCCCTTCGGCACGATGATGATCCCGTTGCGGATGTAGTAGCCGTCGCCGTCGGCCTCTTCCACTCCGGCGTCGTTGACGAGACGCACCCCGTCCGCGATGCGCGCGTTCTTGTCGACGATCACGCGGTCGAGCACGACGTCGCGGCCGATCCCGAGCGGGACGGCGGTCCCGACTTCTTCGTCGTAATAATCCGCCCCGAGCAGCACCGACCTGGTGATGCGGGCGCCCACGGTGACGTGCGTGCGGATGCCGACCACCGACTCGGAAATCTCGCACTGATCGAGGTAGCTGCCTTCCGCGATGATCGAGGCATCGATGCGGCAGGCGTACGCGCGCGTGCCGGGAATGAAACGCGGATGCGTGTAGATGGGCCAGCGGGGATGGAAGAAGTTGAACGGTGCCCCGCGGCGCGTGAGCTGGATGTTCGCGTCGTAGAACGCGTCGATCGTGCCGACGTCCGCCCAGTACCCCCGGAAGATGTACGGGTTGACGTGGTGGTTCCGGAGCGCCTCCGGAATGATCTCCCGGCCGAAGTCGACTCCGGGCTGCTCAAGGATTTCGAGCAGCACCTCTCGCGAGAACACGTAGATCCCCATCGAGGCGACGAAGGGCTTGTCCGGCGTGACCCCCCCGGCCGTCGAACCGCGAGGAATGCTGCCGCCAATCGCGGCGAGCCTGGCTTCGTCGGGCTTCTCTTCGAACCCGACGATCTGCCCCCGATCGTCGAAGCGGAAGATCCCCATCCCCGTGGCATCGGGCGGCGTCACGGGCTGCGCCGCGATCGTGATGTCGGCGCGGCTCTCGATGTGCGCCTCGATCATCTCGCAGAAGTCCATGCGGTAGAGATGGTCGCCCGCGAGGATCAGGTAGTACTCCGCGTCGTAGCCCGCAAAGTGCCGGGCCGCCTGCCGGACCGCATCCGCCGTGCCCTGGAACCAGTCGTTGCTCTCGGGCGTCTGCTCGGCGGCGAGGACCTCCACGAAACCGTCCGAGAACACGTCGAGCCGGTAGGTCTGCGCGACGTGCCGGTTGAGCGACGCCGAGTTGAACTGCGTGAGCACGAAGATGCGCTTGAGCCCCGCGTGCAGGCAGTTGCTGATCGGGATGTCGATCAGCCGGTACTTGCCCCCCAGGGGAACCGCCGGCTTCGATCGCATCTGCGTCAGCGGAAACAGCCGGGTGCCGCGGCCGCCGCCGAGGATGAGCGTGAGAACGTCGTTCATCCGTCCATTCTAGCGTCCTCCATCATCTGCCCGGTCGGGCCAGGGACGGAGGCGGGCGTGGAGGTGCTCAGCTGCCTTCGTACTCGACGACCGGCGGCTGCGTCCCCTGGTCCGGAAGCAGCTCCCACAGCCGGAGACGGATGCCCACGTCGTGACGTCGAACCCGACAGACGGCTCCGCGCGACTCGATGATGCGGGTGTGGGCGGCGCGCGTGCGCGGATCGCAGGACACGTAGACGCGGCAGCCGCACCCGAGCGTGATGGTGTAGGACATGCCCGAGTTGTACGCCCCACGGATGACGTGCGCGGCTCAGCCGCGTAACGCATGTGTAAGTTCCTGCGCTGCGGCCGTGACGATCTGTTTACACAGTGTTTACATCACCTCGCCTGGCGACGGTACAAGATCGTCGTCGGCGCGGGAGACGAGAAGCACATGTTTGTCAAAGAGCTCACGAACGGCGGCCACACCAGGCGGTTCACGATCGATGAGGGCGTCGAGGGGTGGGAAGTTCGCGTCGAACAGGACAGTACCGTCGTGCGGCGCGTGCAGTATACGGACTGGCATCGCGTCGAACGGGCGCTCCTGGGCCTGGTGCGGGAAGTGTCGGATCTCGAGGACGGCGGATGGACGGAGCGGGCGCTGTCGTGGTGATGCCGCCGGATTACTCGACGAACCGGTAGCCGAGCCCGACGACGGTTTCAATCTGCTGCCCGACGACACCAAGCTTTGCGCGGAGCCGCCCGACGTGGACGTCGACCGAGCGCGTCTCGATGAAGTGATCGTAGCCCCAGACGCGTTCGAGCAGCCGCTCGCGTGAGAGCACCCGGTTCCGGTTCTGCACGAGGAAGCGGAGCAGCTCGAACTCCCGCCGCGTGAGCCTCACGGGTTGCGCGTCCACGGCAATCGACACCGCGTCGAAGTCCGCGGCCAGGTGCGCCCCCTGGTAAACGCTGCCCGCCGGGGCCGGAGCGTCAGTCCGCCGCCGCAGGACGGCGCGAACCCGCGCCGCCAGTTCGCGAAGGCTGAACGGCTTGGTCACGTAGTCGTCGGCTCCCAGGTCCAGCCCCGCCACCCGATCCGCTTCCGACGTGCGCGCCGTCAGCATGATGATGGGGATCTGCGCCGTCGCCGGCTGCGCCCGCAGCAGGCGGCACACTTCGGTTCCGCTCAACACCGGCAGGTTCAGGTCGAGGATCAGCAGGTCGGGCTGCGACTGCGCCGCCGCGCGCAGCGCCTCGTCGCCGCTCGGCACGATCTCGACGTGCGCGTCGCCCCAGCGTTCGAGCGCATGCTTGATGAGCATGGCGATGTCCTGTTCGTCCTCGACGACCAGGACGCGGTGCTGACGACTCATGTATCGGCCAGCGTACAGGACCGACATTTCCGGGTGGTGACGGGCGGGTTAATTGTGGGTTACACCGCCATGATCGCGCGGACGGCCCACGCCGCGGCGCGTCCGGGACGAGACGTGATTGCGAGTTTACCCTGCCGAGACGACGTCGTCGTTCCAGCTCTCCAGGATTGTCTCCGGAGGCCGTGATGAAAAGACAGAGTGTGCTGGGCCGGACGACGATCGGCATGGCGACGGGCATCGCCGTGAGCGTCACGCTCGCCGGAAACGGTGTGTCCACGAAATCGGATCACGAGGATCGAAGCCAGGAGCTCCGCCAGTCGATCGAGGACGGGCGTGCGAAGAACGTCATCCTGTTCCTGGGCGACGGAATGGGGGACTCGGAAATCACCATCGCGCGGAACTATCAGGTCGGCGCGAACGGGCGACTGTGGATGGACCGGCTGCCGCTGACCGGCGCGTACACGACGTACGCGCTCCAGGAGTCCAATCCGTCGCTGATCGATTACGTCACCGACTCGGCGGCGTCGGGGACGGGATGGGCGACCGGGTACAAGACGAGCAATGGGCGCATCTCGAGCGTGGCGGGGACCGGAAATGCCGTCACGCGGATGCCCACCATCCTGGAGCTCGCACAGCAGGCCGGCTTCAGGACCGGCAACGTGAGCACGGCGGAGATCACCGACGCGACGCCTGCCGTCCTGAACGCGCACATCAACGAGCGCGGGTGCCAGGGACCCGCGAACATGGCGAGCTGCGCGCCCTATCGGAAGGAGAACGGCGGTCCGGGGTCGATCGCCGAGCAGTCCGTCGATCACCACGTGAACGTGCTGCTTGGCGGCGGACTCGGGAGATTCCAGCAGGCCATCACCGGCGGTCCCGATGCCGGCCAGACGGTCGTGCAGTCCGCCGTGCGGCAGGGGTACGAAGTCGTGTTCGATGCCGCGAACCTCGAAGCGGCCGACGGCGATCACGTGCTGGGCCTGTTCAGCCGCGGCAACATGTCGCTCGAATGGACCGGCCTCCAGGCCGTGCCGTTTCCTGGCAGCGGCCTGCCTGCGGGACAGACCTGCAGCGAGAACCAGCGTCCCGCCAACGAGCCCTCGCTCGCGGAGATGACCAGCAAGGCGATCGCGCTGCTCGACGATGCGCGCCGACCCCGCGCGGGTAACCATGCCGGCTTCTTCCTGCAGGTCGAAGGCGCGTCGATCGACAAGCAGGACCATGTCGAGTCCCCCTGTCAGCAGATCGGCGAGACCATTGCCTTCGACCGCGCGCTCCGCGTGGCGCTGCAATACGCCGCGACCCGCACGGACACGCTCATCATCGTGACGGCGGACCACGCGCACACGAGCCAGATTGTGCCGGTGCCCGGCACCGAACCGCTCGGCCGCCCCGGTTCGCTGAGCACCCTCCTGACGAAGGCCGACCGGTCGTTGATGACGATCAACTACGCCACGCGCACGCACGGGCAGTCGCAGGATCACACCGGCGCGCAGGTTCGCATCGCGGCGCAGGGTCCCCACGCGGCACGCGTGGTCGGCGTCACCAACCAGACGGACCTGTTCCACACCATGGCCGCGGCTCTGGGCCTGGAATGAAGACCCGGCGGATGACAGCACACGGCGGCGCCGAGCGGGGCGCCGCCTTTCTCGAGGACGCGCAGCGCCGTGCTGCGCGTCCGACGTTCACCGAAGGAGGCCGACATGCTGCTTGCCCAGATCGAGGACGCGGTTGAGATCATTCGCATGGAGTACGCGGAGTTTCCCGGACTGCGGCTGACGTTCTGGCAGACGCAGCGACTGTGTGGCCTGTCGGAGGGTGTGTGTGCGTCGGCGCTTCAGCGGCTGACGGACGGACGCTTTCTCTGCCAGGCACCAGACGGCGCGTACGTTCGCGGCACGTGGCCCGATCGCCCTCTCGCGAGCAGCCGCGACGAGCCGCGACAACTCCGCACGCCTGCCTGAGGCTGATGCTTGGCGGTTCCCGGGGGCCGGGTCACCGTTGCGATTTAACCGGGGGTTCATCGGTACGACATGCGATTGTCATCGCCTGCCGGCATCCTTGCGATCGGTGCACGTGGGTATACCACGGCACCGCGGAAGGCAGGGCGGCTCCCTCGACCGGCCCTGACCTCGCGGAGGCCCTCCGACACCACGTCCGTCGAGTCGCGCACTTCACGTCCCCATCGCAGCTCTCTCGTCATCGGCGTCGGTGGACTCCCTCACGTCCCGTTGCGTGAGTCGTGCTGCGGGTTGGCGATCGAGACTGCCGCCACAGTTCGGTCGGATGGGGGCGATCGGTTTCGCCCGGATGTGTCGAGGCTGTAAATTCTGCGGCAAAGGCGGCGGCCCAGCTTGATGTCTCGCCTGCGCCGCACGAAGATTGGATCCTGGTCGTCGGGTGTCCCACCGGGTGGCTCACCCGCCTCCCGGCAGCGGAGTCAGGAACCCTTTATGAACAAATCACAACAGCTCGACAGAATCGCCGGCAACCTCGACGATCTGTCGATCACGCTCGAAGAGATTAAGGAGGATGTCAAGGCGACCGACGCTGTCGACATCCGGAGGCTGGATGAGATCCAGACGGAGGTGGAGAAGGCGACCGACCTGATCGAGGAGTCCATCGACCCCGGCGGTCCGGAGGACTGAAGCCGGACCACGGCCCGCGCGGGGCTACGAGCCTCGCTGCAGCCGCTCGAGCCGGGCGGTTGCGATGCGTGCAACGAGGGAGCACACCAGGACGACCATGACGAGCACGAGCGCTCCGGCCCATGCCTGACGGTGCCAATCCTTGTACGGGGCAATCGCGTACGTGAAGATCTGGACGGTCAAGGTTGCAATCGGCTGGCGCAGGTCGTGCGACCAGAACCGGTTGTTGAATGAGGTGAAGAGCAGCGGCGCCGTCTCGCCGGCGATGCGCGCGAGTGCCAGCAGGATCCCGGTCATGATACCGGGCAGGGCCGCCGGCACCACGACCGTGAAGACCGCCCGGGCCCGGGTGGCCCCGAGGGCGAGCGCGCCCTCGCGGAGCGTGTTCGGGACGAGCAGCAGCAGTTCTTCGGTCGTCCGCATGATGAGGGGCAGCATCATGATGCCCAGCGCGAGCCCTCCCGCGAGTGCCGAAAAGTGCCGGAACGGCAGCACCGCCACGCCGTACACGAACACGCCGATGACAATCGAGGGCACGCCGTTGAGCGTGTCGGCCGCGAATCGTACCGTGGACGCGAAGCGCGATCCGCGGTACTCGGCCGCATAGACCCCGCTCACCACGCCGATCGGAATGGCGAAGAGGGCGCCGATGGCCGTCACCATCAGCGAACCGAACATGGCGTTCACCATGCCGCCGCCGGATTCCCCGACCGGGGCAGGCAGGTGCGTGAAAAAGTCCACGTTCAGGGCGGATATGCCCTGCGTGACCACATAGAACAGCACGAAGCCGAGCGGTACGAGCGCGAGCACGACAGACGCCGCGGCCAGCACCACAATCGTGTGCGACAGCCACCGCCGCCAGGTGTCCCTGATCACGCGGCCTTCCCGAGGGCGCCGCCGGTCCTGACCCTGGCGCGCGTCGGCCGGTTCATCGACCATATGAGGAGCCGTGACAACACGTTGATGATGAGCGTCAGGACGAAGAGCACGAGCCCGATTTCGACGAGCGCGCTCAGATAGATGTCGTCGGTCGCTTCGGTGAACTCGTTGGCGATCACGGCCGCCATCGTGTACTGCGGCGCAAAGAGCGACGTCGTGATCTGCGGATTGTTGCCGATCACCATCGTCACCGCCATGGTCTCGCCGAGCGCGCGTCCGAACCCGAGCATGACGGCGCCGATCACGCCGGTGCGCGCGTAGAACAGCGCCATGCGGATGGCCTCCCACCGGGTCGCGCCGAGGGCATATGCCCCTTCACGCTGGGCCTGCGGCACGGTTTTCAGCACCTCCCGGGAGACGGAGGAGGTGAATGGAATCACCATGATCGACAGGACGAGCGCTGCCGCCAGCATCCCGACGCCCAGCGGAGGCCCGCTGAACAGGGGGATCCATTTCAACCACGCCGGCGTATGCACTTCGAACTGCCGGACGAGCGGCACGAGAACGAAGACCCCCCACAGCCCGTAGACGATCGACGGAATGGCGGCGAGGAGCTCGGTCAGGAACACGAGGGGCCGGCGCATCCAGTCCGGTGCGATCTCCGACGTGAAAATCGCGATCCCGAGCGCAATGGGAGTGGAAATGATCAGCGCCAGCGTCGAGGAATACAGGGTGCCCCAGATGAACGGGCGCGCGCCGAATTCGGCCGACACCGGGTCCCACGTATCCGTCTGCCAGAACTGCCATCCGAAGCGCGCGATCGACAGGTGGGACTGTCGATAGAGCTCGGCCCCGATCCCCACGACGGTGAGGACCAACACCAGGGCAAACGCACCCGTCCCGAGACGGAACAGCACATCGTCTGGACGGGTGCGCGGACGGGCAGTGGACATGGTTCGTGGCCGGTGCGAACGGGACTAGAGCTTGATCTTCGCCAGCGCCTGCATTTCCATGTCGACCACATTCTTCGGCAGGGGTGCGTAGCCGAGCTGCGACGCAAACGCCTGCCCGTCGGTCAGGGCCCATTTCAGGAAATCCGTCATGATTCTGGCCTGCGCCTTGTCCTGGGGGCTCTCGTAGAGGAGCAACCAGGTGAACGACGAAATCGGGTAGACGCCCGCACCCGGGGCATTGGTGATCGACACCCTGAAGTCGGCCGGCATCTTGGACGCCGCAATCTCCGCCGCTTTGGTCACCCCCGCTTCACTCGCCTTGGTGAACTCGCCAGCCGCATTCTGTACGGAGCCGTAACTGATCTTGTTCTGGAGCGCGTAAATCAACTCGACGTAGCCGATCGACCCGGGCGTCTGCTGGACGAGCCCCGCGACCCCCTCGTTCCCCTTGCCGCCGACCCCGACCGGCCAGTTCACCGACGTGGCGACGCCAACCTTGGTTTTCCACTCGGGCGACACCTTCGCCAGGTAATCGACCCAGATGTATGTGGTGCCTGAGCCGTCTGACCGATGCACGATCGTGATGTCCGTTGCCGGCAGCGTCACGCCCGCGTTGATCCTGGCGATCTGCGGATCGTTCCACTTCGTGATTTTCCCCAGGAAGATGTCCGCGAGCAGCGGCCCCGTGAACTTCAGATCCCCGGTGATGCCGGGAAGGTTGTAGACCGGCACGTCCGCGCCGAGCACGGTCGGGAAGTGCAGGATCTTGCCCGGCGCGGCGAGCAGCTGCTCGGGCGTCATCGGGCCGTCCGTGGCCCCGAAGAAGACGGTGCGGTTGGTGACCTGCCGGATGCCGCCGCCCGATCCAATCGACTGGTAGTTGATCTGCACCTCGGGGTGCAGCTTGTTGTACTCGGAGAACCACTTCGAGTACAGCGGGTAAGGGAACGTGGCGCCGGCGCCGTTGATTTGCGTGTGCTGGGCCGCCACGGCCGCTCCGGACATGGCCACGACGACCGCGGCCGTGAACTGTTTCCAGTGAGTCTTCATTGTGCGTCCTGTCCTTGTCTCGTCTGCTGTCGGTGTTCGATTGAAGTCGCCTAGAAATTGACCAGTGCGTGGAGCCCGATGCGGGTCTGCGTGGGCTGGGCGATGAGGAAATCGTGGAACTTGAGCCGGTCGACATCGAGCAGGAGCGCGGTGGACACCGTGCCCTGGTGTGGGAACCAGTACGCCACGCCGCCGAGCGTCCGGTCGCGCGTGCCGCTTGCGTGCCTGTTGGGTTCGAGGTGATCGTAGCGGACCAGCCCCTCCCACCCATTCGTCGCGCGTGGCGTTGCCCACACCGAGTACCCCCGCGCCTCGACGGCGGCCTTGCTGGCTGACGTCTGGTCGCGCGCGGCCAGATACTCGAATGCCGCGTTCAGGTATTTGTGCTCGAACGTCAGCGCGCCAATCGCGCGCGTCCGGTCCGCATTCCTGACGTAGGCGTCCTTGTCGTAGAACCCCGTGAGCCTGAGCCCGCGCAGCACCGGGTGCATGCGAACCGGACGGACGGTGCCGCGGACCATGAACCCCTTCTGATCGTTCACTTCGGCCCGGGAATACGTCTCGCCGTTGTAGATGCCGACGTGCAGGTCGCCGTAATTGCCCGGCAGGTTCGTGTGAAACGACGCGCCGACGTCCGATGACGACAGGAACCCTTCGCGCTCATCGAAAATGGTCCCCTGGAAACGGTAGCGGTAGATGCCCTCGAGAAAGTCCACCCACGGAGTCTGCTGCATGCCCAGACGCACCCACGTGCCGGTCCGGCCGGCATTCATCCAGTCGTCGAGATTGATCTGGGCATACGCGTACTTGAGCCGGAACGTGTAGCTGCCGCTCAGCGAGCTGCCCGTGCCGGATTCGCGAGTGATGTCCGGCGTCACGCGGAAAGACACCAGATGCGAGATATTGCCGGTGATATTCAGGTAGGCCCTGCCGACGTTGAAGGCGTTCGCCGTGACCTCGTTGCCGTCGGCATCCTTGATCTTCGGCGTATCCACGACGGTGTAGTCCGTGAAGAGCGTCGCCCCCACTTTGACGGACGGCGTGTCGTCGGGCGGCGTATAGCCCGCCGCGGGTGTGATCTGCGCGGCGCACGGGAGCGTTGTCGCCAGGGAGGCGATCGCGAAGGCCACGCACAGGACGGTCAGTCGTCGAATCACGCTGTTCTCCTTCTCCACCATACGGTCCCGGGATTTCCGCCGCATTACGGCGATGTTTCGCGCGCGTTAACAGCGGGCCCGGGTCGCCGGCCTCATCGCCGGTCCAGATGAGAATAGAGAACGCACGTCTTCGCAGCGTTACGGGAGCGTTACGTGCACGTTAACAATCCACGGGGCGAGGCGAGGCCAGGGGCAGGCGTGTCCCGCCCCTGGCCCGCAATCTAGAAATTCACGCGCAGCGCGAACTGTGCCTGCCGGTTGGTGCCCATGCCGACGGTCGTCCCGACGGTGCTGCGCAGCTTTCCGAACGTCGACCCCGCCGAGGAGGCCGTGAACGGCTGATCAGGCTGCAGCTGGTTCGTTCCCGTCCCGATCGCGTTCGGCAGTGTCGCGGGCGGGACGTCGTAGTTGTTCCGGTTCAGCACGTTGAACACTTCGCCCCGCAGCTCGACATTCGCTCCGGACGGTCCGATGCCGAACCGCTTCGCGACCACCAGATCCACCTGCGCGAAGCCGGGGCCGCGCAGGGCGTCGCGCTTCAGGTTGCCGAATTCACCCGGTGCGGGAATGGCGAAGGCGGCGGGGTTGAGCCACTGGAGCCCTTCTTTCAGGTACGGATTCACCCCAGCAATCAAGTCGGGCCGCCGCACGCCTCGCGAGGCGCCTCCCCCGGGCGTGTTGATGAGCGCACTGCACGTGGCACATGGGCTCCCGACGATGCGGCCGGTCGCGTCGCGGTAGACCACGTCGCTGCGTGTGACGCGGACGTCGAGCGGCAGGCCGCTCCGCCCGTTGACGATCGTCCCGACATCCCACCCCCCGAGGAGAGACTGCTGTACGCCCGCGGCGTTCGACAGCCACTTGCGCCCCTTCCCAAACGGCAGGGAGTAGAGCGCGCTCACGTTGTACGTGTGCCGGACGTCGAAGCGGTTGTACCCGCGTTCGTACTCGAAATCCGCGAGCGTCTGGGCGTTGTTGGCGGCTGTCAGCGCCTCGTTGGACCCGGCGGTCGTCCCGTAGCTGCGCGAGAGCGTGTACTGCGAATTCAGCGTCAGCCCGCTGTTGAACCGCCTCGCGAGCGACACCTGCATCGCGTGGTAGCTGTCATCACCTCCGCTCGTCTTCGTGTCGACCTCGGCGAAGGGCCGCGAGATGGACCCGTCCGTGTTGATGATGTCGAACCGGCGGATGACGACGGCGGCCGCCGCCGGGTTGACGTTCGTGCGCACCTCGACGATGGGGTTCGCGATGCTCCGGAGGAACAGGTTTCGTCCCTGGCTGCCGACGTAGGCGGCCGTGGCGACGAGCCCCGCCGGCAGTTCGCGCTGCAGCGATGCGGTGTACTGCCACACGCGTTCCGGCACCAGGTACGACGACGTGTAGGCGCGCGGCTGGAACGTGCGGTTGAGCGGATTGTTCAGGAAGTTCGCCCGGAGCGACGTGATATCGGCCGGGAACGTGCCCCCCGCTATCGTGCGCGAGATCCGATCGCTCTCGATGGGCTGAATCTGGTCTTCGGTCTGCCCCGGGCCGACGAGCAGCCCGAAGCCCCCCCGGAGGACCGTCCGGCCCGATCGGGCAGGGGTCCACGTGAAGGACACGCGCGGCTGGACGTTGTCCTTCGACGTGCGGAACGGTGCCGTCGAGGAGGGGAGGATGACCCCCAGTTCCGGGTCGAACTTGACGATGAGGTTGTTCCGTTCGGTCAGCGGCGAATAGTAGTCGTAGCGGACGCCGTAATTCAGGGTGAAGTTCCCGCCGGCCTTCCATTCGTCCTGGATGTAGCCAATGGCGTAGTTCTGTTCGGTATGCCGCCGTCCGCTGACGCCGTTGTTGAACGGACTCGGGTCGCTCAGGTCGCTGAGGTACGCGGTCTGCTGAAGCGTGTTGGACAGGAAGTCGTTCAGGTTCGACCAGGTGTAGGTCGTGCCTCCGAGCCGGTCCGTCTCCATCCTGATCAACCGGTACTCGGCGCCCAGCTTCACCGTATGGCCGCCCGCGTTCCACGTCATGTTGTCGATGAACGACACCGAATACGGGTTATACGGTGCGCCGCGGCCGTTGGTCGCGCTGTTCTGCCGCAGCAGTCCGCCCGGAATCGCGAGGCCCGACGAAGCGCCCTGACCCGCAATGCCCGTGTTCGCGACGCTGCCGCTGATGTTCAGCGTGAGGCTGGCGAGATCGATGCCGCTGACCGTGGGCGCCGATCCGCTGACTTCGGTCGGCGAGGTGTTGTAGCCCACTTTCGCTTCGTTGATCATCCGGGGGGGCAGGATCCCCTGGAGGACGACGACCCCGTTCGCAGGCTTCGCCGACGTCCGCGCCCGGCGGCCGGTCACGCCTTCCGGCTGGTCATTCCGACCATCATCACGAAAGTACCGCGTATACATCGTCCAGTTGGACGCGAGCTTCACATCCCCACGCGCGGCCAGCGAATTCTCCCGGACGGTGGCAGTCGACTGGAGTTGCAGAATGTCGAAGTCGGCATTGGCCGATGCACCCGGCAGGACGACGGCACCGGGCGAGCGGAACGCGTCGAACAGCGGCTGGATCGCGGGAACGGCACGCTGGAACGCCGCAGCGCTCGGGACCCCTTCGATGAAGTTGATTCCCGACCGCAGGCGGTAGCCTTCGTAGCTGCCGAAGAAGAACGCCCGGTTCTTCGCGAGCGGTCCGCCGACGGACCCGCCGAACTGCTTGAGCGAAAGCGGGCTCTTCTTGAGGTCGAAGGCGTTCCGCGAATCGAAGGTGTCGTCGCGGAGATAGTAGAACGTCGAGCCGCGCAGCGAGTTGCTGCCCGATTTGGTGACGACCGAGATCTGCCCCCCGGTCCCGGTGCCGTACTCCGCCGGATAGCTGCTCGAATCGACCCGGAACTCCTGCACGTTTTCAAGGCTCGACTGCAGTTTGAACGGCGAGGGAATCTCTCCGTTCAGGTTGCCCGGGGCCGCGTCGATGATCGCGGTCGCTTCGATGCCGTCGAACCGGATCATGTTCTGCTCGACGGCGCGCCCGCTGAAGCGGATGTCGCTGAAGGTGCCCGTACCGCTGTTGAGCGCTCCCGGCGCCTGGAGATACAGCTGCGACATCTGCCGCCCGTTGATCGGCAGATCCTCCACCTCGCGCTGATTGACATTGACCCCCATTCGCGCCGAGCTCAGATCCGTCGAGAGCGTGTCGCCGATGACGCTGACCGATTCGCTCAGCCCGGCCGGATGCAGCTCCATGTCGAGCGTCAGTTCCTGGCCGGCCTGGAGCAGGATGCCGGTGTATTCGGTCGGCGCGAACGCGCCGAACGCCGCGGTCACGGTATAGGTCGAAGGCCGGAGGTTGGAGACGGCAAAGCCGCCCTGCGCATCCGCCGTGGCGAGCCGTTCTTCACCGGTTTTCTCGTTCTTCACCGAAACGGTGGCACCCGGCACGGCGGCCCCGCTCTGGTCGCGTGCGGTGCCCGCGAGTTTCGCCAGGCCCGCCTGTGCCGCGGCCGGCACGGGGCCGGTCAGCATCACGCCGAGCGTCAGCAGTGCGGCAATAGTCGTCTTCACGTTCATGTCTCCCTCTGCGCCTCATCGAGTTCGAGCGGGACGTGCGTGTCCAGCCCGCCCCGTCAGAGTAGGGATCAGGTGTGATCGGGACGTGACGCGTACGTCACGGCGGTGTTAAATCGACACGCGCGGCTATCGCGGGCGCCGCCGGCGGCCGAGAGCCGGCTGATCGCGTTTGGGACTGTGTCCGGTCGTGCGCCAACGTCAGCGGCCCGTCGGGCGGACGCGCTTGTTGCGGCGTTGTTACCTCGCCGTCGTCACATCGTCGAGGGGACCTGTTGAAGTGTTCTCCGATGGATGTTCGATCGCACACTGGAGGGACGATGGTTTTCAGGACGTTTGTGAAGCGCGCGGCCTGGACGGGACGCGACCGGCGAGCCGCGTCGGCGGTGGCCGTACTGATCATAGCGTCGCTGGCGGCTGCGACCGCGGCGACGGGGCCGGAACGCGAGGGTGAGATCGAGCGGAACGACCGCGCACGCGCCCCATACGCGGTTGGGCTCTGGGGAGACCTGCCGTACTCCGCGGCCCAGGCGGAGACCGGAGTTCCGAACCTGATTCCGCGTCGACAAACCGTTTCTGGATGCGCGCGGTCGGCGGCTCGAGAACTTCACGCGCGTCGAGACCTTCGGCGACAACCAGGCGAACGGAAACAACGACGTGCACTGGCTGAAGGTGGTCGTCGATCCGAAGAGCCGGGAGGTGTTCTCGTATCAGCCACAGATTGTGCCCGGGAACAGAACGGCCGTGCCGACTCCCTGAGCGATGTGCGGCGGAGGGGTGAAGGCGGGTTTTGCGGCCTTCGCCATGCCGTTCGTCTGAGGCCGGCTGTCGACGCAGCGCGTGCGGCGCGGCACGATCTCTGGCAGGAGACTGCCGTGCGGTGTCAGAAGTTCACCAGCGCATGGAGCGCGAACCGCCGCTGCGTCGGCTGCCTCACGGGAAAGTTCGTGAACCGGAGGACGTCGGCGTCGAGCAGGAGAGCCGTCGCGGCTCCGCCCTGGTGCGGGAACCAGTAAGCGATGCCTCCGACCGTGTGGTTGCGCGTGGCCGATGCGTCGCCGGCCGGTCGAAGATGGTCGAGCCTGATGAGCGCCTCCCAACCATGCGCGGCCCGCGGTGTCGCCCAGACCGTGTAGCCCCGAGCCTGCACGGCGCGGGTCATGCCCGACGTCTGATCGTTGGCCGTGAGGTGATCGAAGGCGGCATTCAGGTACTTGTGCTCGAAGGTCACTGCCACGATCGCACGGGTCCGCTCTGCGTTTCGAACGTAGGCGTCCTTGTCGTAGAAGGCCGTGATCCGGAGGCCGCGGAAGGTCGGATGGGTCGCGAGCGGACGCAGGGTTCCGCGGACCATCAGGGCCTTCTGGTCGTTGACCTCCGGCCTGGCGTAGGTCTCGCCGTTGTAGATTCCGGCCTCGACGTCACCATGGTTCCCCGGCAGGTTGGCGTGAAAGCCTACGCCCGCGTCCGACGACGAGGAGAAGCCCTCCCGATCTTCGAACGTGGGCCCTTGAAACCGGTAGCGGTACACGGGGTCGATGAAGTCGACCCATGGGGTCTGCTGCAGGCCGAAGCGGACCCATGTGCCGCTCACCGATCCGTTCGACCCACGAGCCAGGTTGAACTGCGCGAAGGCGTACTTGAGGCGGAACGCGTAGCTCCCGGTCAGGGAGCTGCCGGCACCGGACTCCCGGACAATGTCAGGCGTCACACGGAACGAGACGAAGTGTGACATCCGTCCGGTGACGTTGATGGACGCCCGGCCGACGTTGAACGCGTTCGCGACAATCGTGTTCCCGTCCGCGTCGACCGAGGCCGGAGCCTCGCCCACCGTGTAGTCGGCGAAGAGCGTCGCACCGACTCTCACATTCGGGATGTCGTCGGGGGGCGTCTGGCTGGCCGCGGCGCCGGATCCGGCGGGGGTTTGCGCGAGGCACGGCGTCGTCGAGCCGAGCATGCCCGCCACAAAGGCCGGTTGGATCCATCGCCGGAAGAGCCGCTTCACCGTGTTCGTCCTCGATTCGCAGGGCTGGCCGCGCCGCCCGTCACCCGTGTGTCTCCTCTCAACTCTACAGGGCCAGGCCCATGGCCGCGGCACCGCGCAGCGTCCGCGCCGTGCCAGGGCGGCCGCCGTGGGGTCTGAGCGGAATCTGCTAAGATTCCGGCGAGGTCAAACGTGGCGTTCAGATTGATACCGAAAGAAGAGCGGTTTTACGACGATTTTGTCGCGATGGCGGAGGAGATCCGCCACGGCGCGGTGCTCCTCGAAGAGATGCTCTCGCCTGAGCGGCCACAATGGGACAAGGCCGACGAAATCAAGGAAGTCGAGCACAAATGCGACTTCCTGACGCATGAGATCATCCAGCGCCTGCACCGCACATTCGTGACGCCGCTCGATCGGGAGGACATTTTTGCGCTGGCGCGGTCGCTGGACGACGTCATGGATGCGATTGACGCGACCGCGGCGCTGGTGCGGTTGTATCAGATTTCAGCCGTCCGGTCCGATGCCCGCGAGCTGGCCCGGATCATCCTGGCGTGCGCGGAGCAGCTGGTCAAGGCACTGAAGGCGCTCGAACGGAAAAAGGGCGTCGCGGAGCCGGCCGTCGAAATCAACCGTCTGGAAAACGAGGCGGATCGTGCGCATCAGACTGCCGTACGCCTGCTGTTCGAGGACGAGAAGAACCCGGTCGAGATCATGAAGTGGAAGGAGATTCTGGACTTCCTCGAAGACGCCACCGATCGCTGTGAGGATGTCGCGAACGTCCTCGAAGGCGTCGTCGTCAAGCACGCCTAGGGATGGACGCGAATTTCATCGCCGTCGTCGGCCTCATCCTGGTCGCGCTGGTTTTCGATTACATCAACGGCTTTCATGATGCCGCGAACTCCATCGCGACCGTCGTGTCCACGCGCGTCCTCTCCCCCGGCAAGGCCGTCATCTGGGCCGCCGCCTTCAACTTCATTGCGGCGTTCGCATTCGGGACGGCCGTGGCGAAGACCGTCGGCGCGGGGCTGGTCGACATCCACATCGTCACGTTCTCGGTCATCTTCGCGGCGCTCATCGGCGCGATCGTCTGGGACCTGATCACCTGGTATTACGGTCTGCCGACGAGCTCGTCCCATGCGCTGATCGGCGGGTATGCCGGGGCGGCCATCGCGAAGGCTGGGTTCGTGGCGATCATCGTGGCCGGCTGGACGAAGACGCTGATCTTCATCGTCCTCGCGCCGCTCATCGGCATGGTGCTCGGATTTGCGATCATGCTGGCGAATCTCTGGCTGTTCAGGAACTTCTCGCCGGCTCGCGTGGACCGCTGGTTCCGTAAACTGCAGCTGCTGTCCGCGGCGGCCTACAGCCTCGGCCACGGCGGGAACGATGCGCAGAAGACGATGGGGATCATCGCCGGCGTGCTGGTGGCGGGTGGTTATCTGAATCTCGTCAACGGGCAGCTCCCCATTCCGTTCTGGGTGATCATGGCCGCGCACGCGGCGATTGCCCTCGGCACGTTGTCGGGAGGCTGGCGGATCATCCACACGATGGGGTCGAAGATCACGAAGCTGCAGCCCGTCGGCGGCTTCGCCGCCGAGACGGCCGGCGCCATTTCCCTGTTCACCGCCACCCATTTGGGAATCCCTGTGAGCACGACCCACACGATTACCGGGGCGATTATCGGCGTGGGCTCGATCCGGCGGCTGTCCGCCGTGCGCTGGGGGATCGCCGGGCGGATCATCTGGGCATGGATACTGACGATTCCTGCCGCGGCCGGGTTTGCGGCCCTGGTGTACTGGGCCGTGTCGCACACGATCGCCCGGTAGGTCGATCCGGTGAGGCGGCGCGCGGCGTCCGGCTGCCGCGCCTCTCCGTGGCCGGCGTGTGGGCCACGACGTCAGCCGGCCGGAAGCTCGATCGCGAACCTTGCGCCGCCGGCGGATCTGTTTGCCGCGATGATGCGCCCACCCTGCAGCTCGATCAGGTGCTTCGCAATCGCGAGCCCGAGTCCTGTGCCACCCGGATCCCGCGTGCCCCGTGCGCGCGCCTTGTCCACGCGGTAGAACCGTTCGAACACCCGGGGCAGATCCGCATCCGGAATGCCGGGTCCGGAGTCCTCGACCGCAAGCACGATCCGGCCCTCGCGCCGCTCCGCGATCATCGCGAGCGTGCTCGCCTCCGGCGAGTAGTTCGTCGCGTTCTCGAGCAGGTTTCGCAACGCATCGTGCAGTTTCGCCGGATCCGCGAGGACCGTGGCCGCTTCCGGCTCAATCCGGTGGACGACCTGCTGGCGGCGTTCCGTCGTCGGCACCGAGAGATCAGCGGCGACTCCGGCGAACAGCGATTCGACTGAGCAGGGCACCCGCTCGACGGTGTCCTGCCCGGCATCGAGCCGCGCGAGCCGCAGCAGGTCCTGCACCAGGCGCTCCATCCGGGCCGTGTGGCGCGCGATGATCTCGAGGAAGCGCTGGACTTCAGCGGGATCGGAGCCACCGTCGAGCAACGCTTCCACGTACCCGCGTACGGCGGTCAGCGGCGTGCGCAGCTCATGGGACACGTTCGCCACGAAGTCCCGCCGGATCTGATCGGCCTGCCGCAGGGGCGTGATGTCGTGGAGCACGAGCACCGCGCCGCGGGCGGCTGCCGAGTGCACCGGGGCCGAGCGCGCCAGGAATGTCATGCCCGGCTGACGCGCCAGGGTGAGCTCGAGGCCCTCGCTCGTGGCCCCCTGGAGCGCCGACCCGATCTGGCTGGCGATGTCCGGATACCGGACGATCTCCAGGTAGTGCCGGCCCTCCGGCGGGTCGTGCAGTTTCAGCATGCGTCTCGCCGCGCCGTTCACGAGCTGCAGGCGCCCCTGTTCGTTCACGACGAGCACCCCTTCGATCATCCCGCTCAGGATCGCCTCCATCCGGGCCCCTTCCGCATCGCGCTGGGCCGCGCGGGTCGCGATCTCGCGAATGGAATCATCGAGGACCCGCGCCACCGTGCCGAGCTCGTCGGCGCCGTAGTCGCGCGCGGGCTGCGAAATATCCCCCCTGGCGTAACGCTCCGCGGCGGCGGCAATGGCGCGCACGCGGCGGCTGACGAGCGCCGAGGCCATCCACGAGAGCGCGAGCGCGGCGAGGAGACCGGCGGTCATTCCCACGAGCGCGTAGCGTCGGACCGCGGAGAGCTGGTCACGAATGCCGGTCAACGGCAGCGCGAGCCGGACGAACGCCAGGCCCGGCGCAGCCTGGGTGCGGACAGGGACGGCGACGTACAGCAGGTCGGTGTTGAGCGTGGTGCTGTGGCGGCGCGCCACGCCGAGGCCGGCCGCAAGCGCCTGCTGCACTTCCGGCCGCCCCGCGTGATTCTCGAGGGTGCGGAGCTCGTCACGGGTCAGCTCCGAATCGCCGACGACGGTCCCGTCCGCCGCGATGAAGGTCACGCGCGCCGCGACCAGCTGCCCGATCGAGTCGGCTTCCGCATCGAGCTCGATCGGCGTGGCGGCCTGGCGGTGCGACAGTGTTTCAGCGGCCAGGCGCGCCTCGGTGATGAGGCCCCGTTCGATCCGTTCGTTCAGGGTGCGCCGGACCGACCACGACACGAGCGTGGTCGCGACGATCACCGTCACCGCGGACGCGAGGAGTGACGTCAGGAACAGACGGGTCCGGAAGGTCATGGGACACCAGCAGGCCGAAGGCTCGGGGCAGTCAACTCGTCAGCTTGTATCCGAACTGCTTGACCGTCTCGATGGCGTCGTTCAGCACGGGCAGCTTCTCACGCAGGCGCCGAATGTGGACGTCGACGGTCCGCGTGCCCCCCGTGTAGTGATAGCCCCAGACGTCCGTGAGCAGCAGGTCGCGCGACAGGACGCGTCCAGGATGCTGTATCAGATATTGCAGCAGGAGGAATTCCTTCGCGGTCAGACGCACGTCCGCTCCGTCCAGCGTCACGACGTGCCGATCGGCATCGATGGCAATGTTGCGGTAGCGGACGACGGCCGCGGGCGCGTTCCCGGAGGCGACGGTCGCCGTCACCGGCCCGACCCGCCGGAGGCGTGCCGCGACCCGTGCCACCAGTTCCTTGGGGCTGAACGGCTTCGTGACGTAATCGTCTGCACCGATCTCGAGACCGGCAATCCGATCGCCTTCCTCCCCGCGCGCCGTCAGCATGATCACCGGGACCCCGGCTGTCGCCGGATCCGCACGCATCGCCTCGCAGACGACGAGGCCGCTGGCCCCGGGCAGCATCAGATCGAGAATCACGAGATCCACGGGCTGCGCCCGCAGCCGTGGCATCACACTCGAGCCGGATGACAGCCGGTCGACGACGTGCCCCGCCTTTTCAAGGTAATGGGATATCAGCGCCGCGATGTCGATGTCGTCTTCGACGACCAGAATCCGTGGCATTCGAAAATGGACTTCTGTCGGAACTGGCCCACACGGACCACGGGTTAACGACGCTGCCAGTCGGCGGTCAGGACCTCGTCCAGAGGCACAGCTGACCCCGATTGAGGACAGTTCATAGTGTCACGGCAGGCGATGCCGCAGAAAGCTCTGAATTCTGGTGCGTTTTGCACGGTTCCCGATGGCATCCCGCTTGGAGCATACCCACCGTGAGGATAGCTGGAGGTGAGCAAATGAGAGGTTACCAGATGACATCGGCAATCGGGCGCGTCGCCGGCCTCGCCGGACTCGGAGCGCTGATTTTCTCTTACGGATGTGGCGGCGCATCGATCGGGACGCGCGCGGCGTTTGCGCAGGATGCGGCGGCATCGCAGCCGGGCGCGCCCGTCGTCGTGACATGTGAACCTGGTCAGCGCACGCTCGTTCGCCCGGTGCTCGTGAACGGCGCGGCGGTGTCCCAGGTCGAATGCGTCTCGACCGGCCAGGATTCTGCGTCCGCCCCTCTGGCAGAGCCGACCGCGGCTCCCGTCCGGTATCGTGCGGCCCCCGCTCGTGTCGTGCAGTATGCGCGGGGCGACGAGTACGGCGAACTGGCTGATACGCGCGTGATTCCGGTGAACGCGTACCCCGCCAGGACGATTGCGAGGCCGGTCCGCGCGCAGCAGGTCGTCTACGACCGCCCGGTCCGGCGCGTGCCGGTCCGCTCGGTGACGAAGAGCGCGGTCATCATTGGATCGTCTGCGGGCGCCGGCGCGGGTGTCGGGGCCGCCATCGGCGGGAAGAAGGGCGCGCTCATCGGCGCGGTTCTTGGCGGCGGCGGTGCCACGCTGTGGGATCAGATCACGAGACACCGGAACTGAACATCCGCCGACGCGGAGTCGACAGGGGCAGAGCCACGAGCTCTGCCCCTGTTTATTTTTGAGAGGCGCGCTCGCGCGCCACACCGCCGGCCTGTGAGTCCACGTCGCCGGCATGGGGCACCGGGCCGGGCCGTGGCTCTGGTGACAGGTGCCGGAGCCGGCGCGAGCCGGGCCGCTTGTGGCACAATCAGCTGACGCATGAGCACGAGTTCCTACGCCGTCGGCCTGGGCATGGGGCTGTGGGTCGCGGCCGTTGCCGGCGCGTCCGCGCCGATCGACACGAAGCACCTGACTGTCGCGGCGCCGCCGGTGTCTGTCGCCGTCGCGCCTGGGGCCCGCGTGTCGCTGACGCTCGACGTGACGCCGAAGCGCACGATGCACGTGTATGCACCCGAGCAGAAGGACGCCGGCTTCATCCCGATTTCGCTCACGATCGACCCGAATCCCGCGATCACGGCGAGCGCCGTCCAGTTTCCCCGTCCGGAACGACTGCGGACGCTCGACGACGTGCAGCTCGTATACAGCAAGCCGTTCCGGATCGTGCAGCCGGTCATCGTGGCGGCGACGCCGGCGGTCCGCAATCGCGCGCGGACGCCCGGGGCGACGGTGGCGATCACGGGCACGCTGAGATACCAGGCCTGCGACGATACCATCTGCTATGTGCCCGTCACGGTGCCGGTCGCCTGGACGATTCCGCTTCAGCCGGCCACGAGGTAGCGTCCTGCTGCTCATTTCGTCGGCGCTTCTCCTCGGATTTCTCCATGGGCTCGGGGCCGATCACCTGATGGCCATCGCGGCGATGTCGCTCGGGCCTGGCGCCGAAGCGCCAGCCGCGAAGCGGGCGCGCGCATTCGGCGTCGCAGTGCGCTTCGCAGTCGGCCATGCGCTGCTGCTCGCGGTGGGCGCGGGGGCGCTCGTGGCGCTGGGGTGGTCGCTGCCGCTCATGTTCGAGCGAGCGGGCGAGCTGCTAGGCGGAATCCTGCTGGTGATCCTGGGCGCCGTGGGATTGTGGGGCGTCGTCGCGGGACGTGTGTATGGCCACACGCATTTACATGCACACGAGGATGCGCCGCACTGGCACCTGCACGTCGGGCGCCGGGATCATCATCCGGTCGAAAGCGCACATTCCCACTTGCCGACGATCATCGGCGCCGCATTCGCCGTCAGCAGCCTCCGGGCGCTGTCGCTCCTTCCGTTCGGGATTGGTGCGGCGCCCCTCCCGGTCCTGCTGGGGCTCATCGTGGTCTTTGCCGCCGGGATCCTGCTCTCGATGTCACTCTTCGGGGTCGCGTTCGCCGGGTTGATGTCGGCGCGCGTCGTGGCGCGGCTCGGCCGCGCCGCCGGCGCCGCGATGGGGATCTCGTCCATCGTCCTCGGCGTATTCTGGATCGTCAGGTCGTAACGTGCAACGTGCAACACGTGCCACGTGCAACACGTGCGACGTGCGACGTGCGACGTGCGACGTGCGAGGCGGCATTGATTGTGCGTCCCGTGTCGGCATGGGCGTCAAGACGTTCAGAGAGCTTCGCTGCTGGCAGCTTGCCCACGAACTCCGCCTCGAAGTCTTGGCAATTTGTGCCCGGGAGCCTGCATCCAGGCATTTCAGTTTCTGCAACAGCTTTCAAGACACCGCATCGTCAATCTGCCGGAATCTTGCCGAGGGGTTCAGCCGTTTCAACTCAGCGGAAACCGTACAGTTCTTTCGGTACGCGCTGGCCTCTCTCGCGGAGCTGCAAGATCATTTCCTCGACTGCCTGGCCAGAGACTTCATCGACAGCGCACAATACGATCGGCTGCACGATTTGTCTGAACACACCAAGGCATCAGTGCTGAACTTCATCAAGCCACACATCAAGCGCCGGCTATAGCCCGTTGCACGTGTGGCACGTTGCACGTGTGGCCCGTTGGACGTATGGCTCGTTGGACGTATGGCCCGTTGGACGTGTGGCCCGTTGGACGTGTGGCCCGTGGCACGTGTGGCACGTGGCACGTCGCACGTCGCACGTTAGAGGTGTCTGACTTCGCTGCGGACGAGAAAGTAGAGCGCCACGACCGAGACCAGGGTGCCGTTGACGACCAGCACGTGCGGGGCACTGGTGAGGCTGGCGGCGTAGCCGCCGGCCAGGCTTCCGAGCGGCATCCCGCCCCGAAACGCGACCATGTAGATGCTGACCACGCGGCCCCGGAGATGATCGGGAACGATCAGCTGCACCAGCGACGCGGTCATCGAAAAGACGACGATCAGGGCCGCCCCCGCGAAGAACAGGATCGCGCAGCTCAACCACCACAGGCGCGACAGGGCGAAGGCCACCACGAGCGCGCCGAAGGCCATCTGCACGATGAGCAGCATCATCCCCATCCGCCTGGGCCGTCCGAGCCACGCGACCACGAGCGCCCCCATCACCGCGCCCGTGCCCGAGAACGCCATCATGTGCGTGTAGAGCGCCACATCGCCGTGGAACACTTCGCGCGCGAACACCGGCAGGAACGTCAATAGCGGCAATCCGAGAAACGTCGTCAGGAACGCGAGCACCGTCAGGGCGATGATCGACGGCTGGCTGCGCGCGTACGCGATGCCCCCCTGCATCTCCTGCAGGATCGGCTTTTTCTCCGGCTGCGGGATGTGCGTGATGTGCAGCGACATCAGCGCCACGATCACGACGACGAACGACAGGCCATTCAGCCCGAAGCACGCCGCGGTGCCGAACATGAGCGCGGCGCCCGCGAGCAGCGGACCGAAGACGCGCGCGAGGTTGAACTGGATCGAGTTGAGGGCGATGGCGTTCGGGAGATCTTTCTTGTGCACGAGCGACGGGATGAGCGACTGGTAGGCGGGCCCGCCGAACGCCTGCGCGAATCCTGTCAGGGACGAGAGCGCCAGGATGTGCCAGATCTGGACGTGTCCCCAAAACACGAGCGCCGCGAGCGTGAAGGCGGTCGCCATCTGCACGTACTGCGA
>JANMCN010000132.1:0-1616 GCA_031361295.1 Acidobacteriota bacterium
CACGAAACGGCCGTTCTCATCGGTGACCGTCGCGGTCACGTTGATCAGTTCGACGCCGGTCTTGAAGCGGAACGACTGGCTGTCCGTCTGGTCCGGCTGCTGCTGGTCGAGGCCCCGGCCCTCCGGGCGCGCACCCATGAACAGGCCGAGGGACGCCACGGCGGCGAGGGCAAACATGTTGAGCGGCTTCATGGTTGTTCCTGCTTGCTCGCCAACGTCTCCGTTGTTCGTTTGTCCACGTGGGCGACCACGCGGCCGTCCTCGCTGCGAAAGCCGATACGATACCGCGAGACCTCACCATTGACCGGGACCGAGACGGCGAACGGCGACTCCTCGCCCGCAGCGAGGCTGGTGAGCCGAATCGGTGCGCGGCTGCTCGTCAGAAACGCTCCGTCCGGACCGAAGACGAAAGCCGTCGCGACCAAGCGCGCCACCGGAGCAGCGCCTCTCGGATTCCGGACGACGCCAGAAATCGTCAAATTCTGCGCCCCCCGCACATGTCGAAGCGCCACCAGTTCGAGCGGCACGCTGGACGCGGTCGGCGCTGCTGCCGCAGGGGCTGGTGTCGGAGCGCCTCCGGAGTGGCCCCCCAAGGTCGCGGCGAGCAGCACCGCCCCGAGCAGTGCCGCCAGAGTGCCCATCACGGCAGCACGCCGGCCCCACGGAGATGCCACGTCGCGCTCGGCGAAGAGTGACGGATTCGCATCGGGGCTGGCCGTGCGGAGGTCCAGATCGGGGAGTGATTCGGCTCCGCGGCCCTCGACGCTGAGGAGTGCCCTCGTGGCCGGAAATGTCCCGCTGTCGTCCCCTCCCGTGGTTTCTCCGGCGATCAGCGCCAGAGTCGCCACTCTCGCATCCGACCGCTCACGGTCTTCGCGGAGGAGTCTCGCGACGACAATCGCGAGCCCTGTCGCGACAGCTAGGGCCACCGCCGTGACGACGATCAATACCGTATACATCGTTCACCCTCTCGACACATCGCCGAGCTCCCGCCCCACATCGACCATCTACCGGAGCTTGAACTCCACGGCCACCTCGACGATGACATCGACTGGCGTTCCGAACCGTCGGGCGGGCGAAAACCGCCACTGCCGGACCGCTTCCGTCGCCCGCTGATCGAGGCCCGCGCCGAGCCCATGCAGCACCTTGACGTCGCCCACGCTGCCGTCCCGCCTCACGATGATTTCAAGAACGACGTCGCCCGAGATCCCACGGCGGCGTGCGTCATCGGTGTAATCCGGCTTGACTTCACGCTGGACCGCCGGGGGCGTGATCCCGCTGCCCGCACGATAAGGTCCACCGCCCGTGCCGCCCCCGGAACCGGGTCCGATGCCCGACCCGGCGCCTTCGCCCATCCCCGTGCCGGTGCTGGTGCCCGCGCCTCCGCCCGAGCCCGGGCCTGCGCTGTCGGCCGGGCGGGCGGGGTCAGTCACGGTGCCCGCCGTGTCGTGCAGATCGGCCGGCGCGGTCACGACCGGAGCGACCACCTGCGGCATCGGCGCGGGCGGGGCCGGCTGCGGCGGCGGCTCGACGGGATGCGCGACGGGCTGTGTCCGGGCAGGGGGCGGGGTTCGCCGGGCCGGCGGGTCCGGCCGCCGCGCCACCATCGGCGGCAG
>JANMCN010000138.1:0-29775 GCA_031361295.1 Acidobacteriota bacterium
AAGATCGGCGAGGAGTACGAAAACCCGTTGATCGTCACCGGCACGGTCCTGTTCACGCCGCACCAGACGTCGGGGTTCGTGACGCGCAACGTCGAACAGTACGACCAGCTCGGCCGTCGCACGGTCATCCCTCAGCGCACATATATGGAGCGCAAGGGGTTCATCCTGACTCCCAAGTTCATCTTCATCGACGGCCGGACCGGCGCGACGCTGCATAGCGAAACGATGCACGAGGAAATCCTGTACAACTCGCAGCAGAACACTCCCGCGCTGTCGTCGTACTTCGAGCTTATGGACAAGGTCATTCCGACGTTTCTGGGCACCCTGAGCACCCAGAAAATCAAGGGAACCAGGGTCCTGCTGAGGTAGGTCCCGTTCAGCCCTCCGCCTTGGCGGCGGGCTCCCTTCCGTGCTACCCTGAATCTTTTGGATCGGGTCGGAACTCGCCTGCGGGGCCCAGGTGTGCCGGCGGGCTCGCGTGAGATTGGCCGGGTCAGCGGAGGAGAACGTGTTCGCAATCATTCAAACGGGCGGGCGGCAGGTCAGGGTGGATCCGGGCTCCGTGCTCACGGTTGACCGCGTCGAGGTGGAAGTCGGCAAGGAAATCACGTTCGACCAGGTGCTCTTCCTCGAGAAAGACGGCGGCGAAATGCTGGCCGGAGCCCCGTTCATCGCCAACGCCCGTGTCGTCGGCATCGTCGACGGCGAGTCTCGTGGGCCGAAGATCGTCGTGTTCAAGAAGAAGCGCCGAAAGGGATTCCGAAAGACGCGAGGCCACCGGAGTACGTATACGCGGGTTCGCGTCACCGACATTCTGGTATAGACAACAACAGCCGAAGTTCGAAGGCTGCAGTGAAGCCCTCGAGGGCTGGTGCTCGATTTCGCACCTGGCGTACGACCCCCGGCGTTCATCCTTCAGTGTTCATATTTCAGGTTTGCGGCAGCGTCATCATCATGGCTACAAAAAAGGGACAGGGCAGTTCACGTAACGGCCGCGACAGCAACGCCCAGCGCCTCGGCGTCAAGCGTCACGACGGCAATGTCGTGACCGGCGGATCGATTCTCGTGCGGCAGCGGGGCAGAAAGTTCCGGGCCGGTTTGAACGTCGGCCTCGGGAAGGACGACACGCTCTTCGCCAAGGTGGACGGAACCGTGAAGTTCGAGGATCACGGCGCCCGCGGACGCGTGATCAGCATCGTTCCGCTGGAAAGCTAGTGCCGCAGACGTACGCCGCGCGCCGCTCTCGCTGCGCGTCCCTGTTGTGTTCGTAGACGAAGTCGACGTCCACGTGGCGGCCGGACACGGCGGCCGCGGCGCCATGGCGTTCCGGCGCGAGAAGTTCGTCCCCCGCGGAGGGCCCAGTGGCGGCGACGGCGGTCCGGGCGGCTCGGTGTACCTCGTCGCGAACGCGAACCTCAACACGCTCCTCAACTTCCGCTTCCAGAAAATCTTCAGCGCCGGCCGCGGCGCGCACGGCGAGGGCTCGAACCGCACCGGCAAGAATGGGACGGACATCGAGCTCCAGGTGCCGACGGGCACGGTGGTGTACGAAAAGCAGGAGGACGGCTCCTACGCGCAGATCGCGGACCTGACCACCGAGGCCCAGCGGGTGATGCTCGCCCGGGGCGGCCTCGGCGGCCATGGGAACGCGTCTTTCGCGACCTCGACCAACCGCGCACCGCGACGTACCCAGCCTGGCCTTCCGGGCGAGGAAAAGGACCTGCGGTTCCACCTGAAGCTCCTCGCGGACGTCGGCCTGCTGGGGTACCCGAACGCCGGAAAGTCGACGATGATTTCGCGCATTTCCGCGGCGCGGCCGAAGATCGCCGACTACCCGTTCACGACCCTCGTGCCCAATCTCGGCGTCGTCGGCCTCTCAGGCGAGCGATCGTTCGTCGTCGCGGATGTGCCCGGCTTGATCGAGGGCGCGCACGCCGGCCACGGTCTCGGCCACCGGTTCCTGAGTCACCTCGAGCGCACGAAGGTGCTCGTGCACCTGGTGGATGTCTCCTCGTCGAGCGGACGGGACCCGGTCAGCGATTACGACGTGATCGTGCGCGAGCTGGAACTGTTTCCCGGCCGGGATTCGTCTGGAGAGCGGCTCTCGCAGAAGCCGGTGCTCGCGGCCGCCAACAAGATTGACGCGCTCGACGAACCCGCTCGCCTCGCGGCGCTGCAGGCGCACCTCGACGCACTGGGGATCCCGCTTTACAGGGTGTCGGCGGCAACCGGCGAGGGAATCGACGCGCTTCTCGAGGCCGTGTGGCAGCAGATCGCCGCCTCGCGGGACCGAGACCGCGCCGCCTTGCAGGCGGGTACTCCGGCACCCGCACCGACGTCTCCGACTCCGGCTGCGCCTCCCATCGGCACGCTGACTGAATGAAGCCCGTGGGTCGTCTCGGCCTGCTCGGCGGCACGCTCGATCCCATTCACCTGGGCCACGTCGAAACGGCGAAGGCGGCGCGGGCGGCGCTCGGACTCGACGAGGTGATCGTCCTGCCGTCGCGCGTACCGCCCCACCGGGTCCTTCAGCCCGTTGCGTCCCGGTACCACCGGTTCGCGATGGTCGCGCTGGCGGTGAACGGGATTGACGGCCTGGCGGCCGACGACATGGAGCTCTGTGCGCCGGGACCGTCGTACACGGCAGACACGCTCGGGCGGTGCCGGGACCGCTTCGGACTCACGCCGTTGCAGCTTTACTTCATCACCGGCGCGGACGCGTTTGCAGACATTGCCACCTGGCACCGATACCCGGAGGTCCTGAATCTCGCGCACTTCGTCGTCGTCTCGCGACCGGGCTTCCCGGCCGAGACGCTGCGAGAACGTCTCCCCGCCCTGGCCGACCGGATGAAAACGATTCCGGGTCCGGCGGTCGTCGCGGGCACCGGTTCCGCGTTCGAGACGTCGTCGCGCGGCGCGGGCATTTTCCTCGTGGATGCGCCGACGCCCGATGTGTCCTCGACCGAAGTTCGCCGCCGGATGACGGCGGGAGAAACCCTGAAGGGCCTCGTGCCGGCATCCGTCGAAAGACACATCCTGCAGCACGGGCTGTACACCCACACATCGGCATCACCCACGGCAGTGCACTTGCATGGCGAAAACTGAAAAGCGGCGGCTGGCGATCGGCGGAAAGCACAAGCTCACGGGAGAGGTCGGGAAGGCCGTTCGCGCGGCTCTCGACAAGAAGGCGGCCGACGTCGTCGTCCTCGACCTGCGGGCGACACCCGCGTTTACGGACTTTTTCGTCCTCTGTTCGGGCCAGAGCCAGCGGCAGGTCAAGGCGATTGCCGACGGTGTGGAGGAGGCCCTGCGCACCGCGAAGGTGCGGCCCGCGCATGTCGAGGGTTACGAACGCGCCGAGTGGGTGCTGATGGACTATTTCACGTTCATCGTGCACGTCTTCACGCCGCAGACGCGCACGTTCTACTCGCTCGAGAGGCTCTGGGGCGATGCCGAGCGAATCGAAGTCTCCGACGAGGAACCCGCTTCCGCCTAGCGCCTTCAGACAGCGTCTGGCCGCGACGAGCCGCGCGCTTGCCGACGCGGCGATTGCCGTTCTTCTCGCGCCTGCCTGTGCCGCCTGTGCGCGGAGCCTCGTCCAGCCGTCACGCGGCCCCGTCTGCGCGGAGTGCTGGGACGCGATTCCGGTGATCGCTCCACCCGTCTGCGATGCGTGCGGCGATCCCGTGCTCTCCTGGAGGGTGATCGGCTCGGACGCCGGCCGATGCGGACGCTGCCGCACTCGCGCGGGCCAGGTTCTCCGGGCGCGCGCCATCGGCAGGTACGAGGGATCGTTGCGGTCGATCGTGCATGCCCTGAAGTACGACGGGCGCCGATCGCTTGCGCCAAAGCTGGCGGCGCTGCTCACACGCTGCGGAGCAGAACTCATCGAGGGAGCCGACGTGGCGGTGCCCGTGCCGCTGCACCCCGCCCGGCGACGGGCACGCGGCTTCAACCAGGCCGAGGAGCTTGCGGGCCCGATGCCGCTGCCGATGCTGCACGCCCTCGAGCGGATTCGCAGGACTCCGTCGCAGACCGATCTCCCCGAGGCTCAACGCTTCGGGAACGTGCGAGGCGCCTTCGTGATTCGGCGCCGCGCGAACGTCCAGGGCTCGGTCGTGGTGCTGGTAGACGATGTGAGCACGACCGGGGCGACGCTCGACGCGTGTGCGCGTGTGCTGCTCGACGCGGGCGCGCGCGAGGTGCGCGCGCTCACCGCCGCCCGAGTCGTGTCGAGACGGCCGTGACGACGTCTCTCGACACCGCCTCGCGCGATCGCTCACCGTCGACAAGCAGCCAGCCGCCGCTTGCTGCCTGTCGCCGGTAGCTGTCCCTGACGCGCGAAAGCAGGCGCAGATCGCGCTCGTATCGATCGCGCCCGCTGGCCTTGCGGCGCACCGCTGTCTCCGGGGCAATATCCAGGAGGATCGTCAGATCAGGCGCGGGCAGGAATCTCTGGATCTCGGCGAGCCAGGCGGCGTCGAGCCCCTGCGCTTCGCCGTACGCGATGCTCGAGGCGATGTAACGGTCGCAGACCACGACAACCCCGCGCTCGAGCCACTGCCGCATCTCGTCCCGGCGCTCGTGCCGGTTCGCCACGTACATCAGCTGCATGACGTCGGCGCCGTAGTCACGCTCGCCCTGCAAGGCCTTCCCGATTTCCGATCCAATGGGCGTCGTGTAGTCAGGAAAGGAGAGAAGGCGGCACTCGCGTCCGCGGGAGAGAGCCTCGTCGTGCACGCCCTCCGCCTGCGTCTGCTTGCCGCTCTGATCCAGGCCTTCGAAGGCTATGAGGACTCCCGTCATGCGTTCGTTGTCGGTTTCAGGTTCGCGGTTTCAGGTTGTGACCCGGTCCCAGATGTCTGGTGAGGTCTAGGTCTCGAGGGCGAGGATATCGTCGATGGTCTGGCGGCGCCGGATGACTGCCCACTGGCCGCCGTCGACGAGGACTTCGGCCGGGAGTGTCCGGCGGTTGTAGTTGGACGCCATCACGGCCCCGTAGGCGCCGGTATCCAGAATGGCCACCAGATCCCCGACCGAGGGGCGGGGCAGGCGACGGTCCCTGCCGAGCGTGTCGCTGCTCTCGCAGAGCGGTCCGACGACATCGCACAGGATCTCCGGCGCGGACGCCGGCACCGCCAGCTCGATCCGGTGGAAGGCGCCGTACAACATCGGCCGCAGCAGCTCCGTCATGCCGGCGTCGAGAATCACGAAGGCGCTGCCGTCGGCCCGGTCCTTCACATCGACGACGCGCGACAGCAGTGCGCCGGCCGGCGCCACGATGTTGCGTCCCGGTTCGAGGACGATCGCGAGGCCGGAGTCCCTGACGACGGGCAGGAGCGCCGCGGCGTAGTCCTCCGCTGAGGGCACCGGCGACCCGTCGTACGAGACGCCCAGGCCGCCTCCGAGGTCGAGATGGTCGATCGTGATCCCGTCGTCCTGCAGCTCGCGGGCAAGCGTGACGAGCGCCTGGGCCGCACGCCTGAGCGGATCGAGATCCGTGATCTGTGAGCCGACGTGGATGTGGAGGCCGACGATGTCCAGGCCGTCGCGGCGCGCGGCGCGGCGGCACACCTCCCGGGCGGCGTCCATCGCGATGCCGAACTTGTTCGTCCTGAGCCCCGTCGAGATGTGGGGGTGGCTCCGCGCGTCGATGTCGGGATTGACGCGGAGCGCCACGCGGGCGCGGGTCTGCCGCTCGCGCGCCAGACCATCGATGCGATCGAGCTCCCCTTCCGATTCGGCATTGATCGTCTTTACCCCGAGATCGATCGCCTGGACGAGCTCCGCCCCGGTCTTGCCGACGCCGGTGAAGACGATCTGTTCGGGGATGAAGCCGGCGCGCAGCGCGACATCGATCTCGCCGCCGGAGTTCGCGTCCGCCCCGCTCCCGAGGCCGCGGAGCAGGCGGGCAATCGCGAGCGTGGAGTTCGCTTTCAGGGCGTAGTGGAGCGAATGCGGGTACGAGCGGAACGCGTCGTCGATCGCGCGGTAGCGGGCCGCGATCGTGGCCGCGCTGTAGACATAAAGCGGCGTGCCTTCCGCGGCCGCGATATCCGTCAGGGGCACGTCGTCGCACGCGAGGATGTCGTCGATGCGGTGGAATCCGGTCACGGGGTGGTGTGATTCTATCTCAAGGTCCAGCGGGCAACCGCACGGTGCCAGAGGGTCGGAGCGAGTGCCTGGGCACATGGGCGTCGTAGGCAACTGGCATCATGTTTGATATCATGCCCGGTGTTTCCCGCCGTCTTATCAGATGACGCATGTCTGTTGATTCCCCCGCGGCGCAGCCCGCGACGCCCGACAGCCTCATCGAGCAGTGCCTGAGCGGCGATCAGGCGGCGTGGGAGATCATCGTCCGCCAGAACTGGCGGAAGGTCTTCAACGTCGCGTACAAGTTCGTCGGCCGGCACGACGAGGCGGAGGATCTGACCCAGGATATTTTCCTCAAGATCTTCAAGGCCTTGAACACGTTCGATCGCCGCGCGAATTTCCAGACCTGGATCATCAGCATCAGCCGGAACCTGTGCATCGATCACTACCGCAGCGTCAGGAAAGAGCGCCAGACGATCGCGCGCGAGGTGGACACGAACGACCTGCAGCCGGCGTCGCGCGACCTGACGCCCTATGCCGCCGCCGAACACCAGGATTTGCGCGAGCAGCTGAAGCAGGCCCTCGAGACGCTGCCGCTGACGCTTCGCACCGCAGTCGTGCTCCGGGACCTGCAGGAGCTGTCGTACCAGGAAATCGCGGAACGGCTCGCGCTGCCCGAGGGAACCGTCAAGTCGCGCATCAATCGCGGCCGGCTGGAGCTGGGCCGCCAGCTCAAACGGCTGCAGGACAAACAGCCCGTTCTGCGACGCCGCCGCGGAGCTTCCGCGCGGCCGCAGGGCCGGCGGACCGGAGTACCTGAATGAATCTCACAACCGACCACGCCAACGGCATCGCCGTCGTCCGCATCGGGGAGTCGCGACTGATGTACCCGCTGCTGTCGGAGTTCTCGAACGTGGTGACACAGCTCATCGCCGCCGGCGAACGCAAGGTCGTGGTGGATCTATCGTCGGTCGGCTACGTGGACAGCGCCACCATCGGGTGCCTCATGGACCTCTACCGGCAGGCGAACGCCGCCGGAGGAGCGCTGAAGCTCGCCGGTGTCCAGAAGCGGGTGGAGACCATGCTGACGATGACGGGCGCGCAGAACTTCATCGAGGTCCACCCGGACGAACCGTCCGCTCTCAAAAGCTTCGGAGCGTAGCGATGCGCACCATCACGATGACGAACGGCACGCAGGTCACGCTCGACGGCGATCTGCTCTCCGTCCTGGAGGCGCTCTACGTCGAGGTCACGGCGAAGCGCGAGCTCGAACGGACCTTCGAGGACATGGTGCGGGAAATCCAGAACCTGATCGAGCAGATGACCGACGACGAGCGCCGCCAGTACCTCTCCGAGAGCCTGTTCCTCAATACCGTCTCGTACGAAAACGAGCGGCTTGGGGCCTACATGAAGAAGCTGACCAGGAAATGACGCGTGTCCCTGAATTATCTCGCCACCCGGTTCACGTGCAGCTGGCCCTGGAGCACGATGGTCATGCTCTGCGACGGCCGGATGGTCTGCGGTTGCGCTGACCCCTACGGCAAGCGTGTACTCGGCGACACACGGGTCGAGACCGTTTCGGGGATCTGGACGGGTGAGCGGGCCTCGGGGCTGCGTCAGGATCTCAATGCCGGCGGGTCGAAATTCTGCGGCGACTGCCCGCTCAAGCTCCCGCTGAAAAAAGACGAGTCCGCCCCGGTGCGCGACCCCGGCGTGGCGGCGCTTCCGTCGCGGCTGTACATCGAGTGTACGGCCGCCTGCAATATCTCGTGCGCGCAGGCCTGCTGCGCGCCTGAAACGGGAATCACCCGGACGCGCCAGGCCGGGATGCTCGACTTCGAGGTCTTCCGCCGCGTGATCGACGAGGCCGGACCCTCGCTGGTCCGCGTGGACTTCTTCAACTACGGCGAGGCGTTCCTCCACAAGCGCGCGATCGAGATGTGCGAGTACATCAAGACGACATTCCCGCACATCTACCTGTATACGAGCACGAACGGCCTCGCGCTGACGGAAGAACAGGCGCGCAGACTCGTTCGATCCGGCATCGACGAGGTCACGTTCTCGATCGACGGCGCCACGCCGGAGACGTACGCGCAGTATCGGAAGCGCGGGGACTTCGACAACGCCATTCGGAACCTCGCGGCCGCCGCCGACGAGAAGCGCAGCACGGGCCGCGATCTCCCGTTCCTCAACTGGCGTTACATCCTCTTCAACCACAACGACAGCGATGAAGAAATGGCGCGGGCCCGCCAGCTCGCACACGAGATCGGCGTGGACAGGCTCTGCTGGGAACTGACCGACCACCCGGAAGACATGTACTCGCGGCGGTTCGCGCCCGGCACGCCCGAAGTGGCCACCATCAAGCACGAGATCTGGGACGACAACAATCTGGGCAATGCGATCCCCGGCGCCACCCCACGCGCGAGGATCGACGTTCGTGGGCCGTGGCCCGGCCTCCCGCTCCTCGCCCGCGCCGGACGCCCGGTGACGGTCCGGATGAAGGTGCGCAACCTGTCGTCGCGGCCGTTCCCCGCCCAGGCCACATACGGGCGCCGACTGGTGCGTGTCGGGGCCCAGCTCTGCGCACGCGACGGCGCAGTGGTCAGCCGCGATTTCGAACGCGCATGGCTGCCGCAGACGCTCTCGCCAGACTCCAGCGTGGATGTCGAGATGACGATGACAGCCCCGGCGAAACCCGGGCGCTACGGATTGAAGTTCGATCTGGTCAGTGAGGGAATTGACTGGTTCGAAGCCTGCGGCTCTGAAACGACCACCAAGGCGCTGGTCGTGTTCTGAGAGCTCACAGACGCCGGCGCTGAGACTTCAGCTGAGAGCCGAAGCCTGGTTCTCCCGTTGGGCCCGAATCCTAGTTCGCGAGCCTCGCGCCCGCGTTCGCTGGGACCCTGATCGGCAGGCCGGCGATGCTGCTGTCGGACGTGGCGTCCACGAGGCGCCAGGCGTCGGTCTCCTCGAGGATCTTCGCGGCGAACGCCGTGTGGAGCGCATGGCCGCCCCGGTGGGCCACGAGGTGCCCGATCACCGGGTGCCCGACAAGCGTCAGGTCGCCGATGACGTCGAGAATCTTGTGGCGGACGAACTCGTCGTCGAAGCGGAGCGCATTGTTGAGCACGCCGGTCTCTCCCAGGACAATGGCGTTGTCGAGCGAGCCGCCCAGGGCGAGGCCGCGCTGCCGTAACATCTCGACTTCCTTCAGGAACCCGAACGTCCGCGCCGGTGCGACTTCCTCAACGAAGCTGTCTTCCGTAATCCGCATCGTGCGCGACTGGTGGCGGAGGAGCGGGTGGTCGAAGCTGATGCTATACGTCACCTTGAAGTGGTCCGACGGGTACAGCGCGATGCGCTTGTCGCCCTGCGTGAGCGAGATCGGGCGCAGCACTTTCAGGTACCGCCTGGGGGCCTGCAGGCGCTTCACACCGGCCTCGTTCAGAATCAGGTAGACGAACGGGGCGGCGCTGCCGTCCATGATCGGGACTTCCGGCGAGTTCAGTTCGACAATGACGTTGTCGATGCTGAGCGCGGTGAGCGCCGCGAGCAGGTGCTCGACCGTCTCGACCGACACCGCCTCGCGCGTCAGGCCAGTCTGATACTGGATGCCGCCAAGGTGCGTCACTGTGGCCGGTATCTCGAGCCCACCGAGGTCGGCACGCTGGAACCGGATGCCGTAGTCGGCCGGGGCCGGCTTGAGCGAGAGCGTGACCTTGTTGCCGGAATGCAGTCCGATTCCGGAGCAAGAGACAGATCGCCGAAGTGTTCGCTGCGCGTTCATGACCTCTCTGTTGGCGGCTGGGAAAGCCACTCTAAGCTCAGCAAAGGTCCTGCCAGCTTCAAGCAACCGCGGGTGTCGTCTGTAAGTATAGGCTTAAAAAGTATGTTAACGCTCTGATAGGCGTTCGATTTACGGGCACTTCGGGCGTGTTGTGGTTGGGGAACCACAACTTCGTCAGGGTCGAGTGTGGCTATTCTGCCACAGGCTGAGCCGGCCATGATCGCCTCCTTGTCATCTCATGACGCCAACGTGCGTGGCGGTTTCGGCGATGCGCCGAGGATGTCCGCCAGAAACTGCCCTGTAAAGGATTCTCGGCTCCTGGACACATCTTCGGGAGTCCCCTTCGCCACCACCTTCCCTCCCCCCTCGCCCCCTTCGGGTCCGAGATCGATCACGTAATCGGCCGACTTGATGACGTCGAGGTTGTGCTCGATGATGACGACCGTGTTTCCCTGATCCACGAGCTTGTTGAGCACGTCGAGGAGCTTGTGCGTGTCTTCGAAGTGCAGGCCGGTGGTGGGCTCGTCCAGGATGTATAGCGTCCGCCCCGTGCCCCGCCTCGACAGCTCCTTCGCAAGTTTCACGCGCTGCGCCTCGCCGCCGCTCAGCGTCGTCGCCGACTGCCCCAGCTCGATGTAGCCCAGGCCGACGTCCTGGAGCGTGCGGAGCTTGTTGGCAATCGGCGGGAAGTTTTCGAGCAGGGGAAGCGCCTGGTCGACGGTGAGGTCGAGCACGTCCGCGATCGACTTGCCGCGGTAGCGAATCTCCAGGGTCTCGCGGTTGTACCGGCGGCCCTTGCACTGCTCGCAGGTCACATACACGTTCGGCAGGAAGTGCATTTCGATGGCAATCACCCCGTCGCCCTGGCAGGCTTCGCACCGGCCGCCCATCACGTTGAAGGAGAACCGGCCGGGACGGAAGCCGCGCGCCTTCGCATCGGGCAGCATCGCGAAGAGCTCGCGAATGAACGTGAAGAGGCCTGTGTAGGTGGATGGATTCGACCGGGGCGTCCGGCCGATGGGCGACTGGTCGATCTGGATGACCTTGTCGAGGAGCTCGATCCCCTCGATGGACGTGTGCAGCCCCGGTTCGTCGGCCGCCCTGTAGAACACGCGCGCCAGGGCTTTGTACAGGATGTCGTTGATCAGCGTGGACTTCCCCGAACCGCTCACACCGGTGACGGTCGTCAAGAGCCCGAGCGGGATCGCCACATCGACGTCCTTGAGGTTGTTCTCGCGCGCGCCCTTCACGACGATCTGGGCGCGGCCCGCGGGGCGTCTCGTCCGGGGCGTCTGGATGACGCGTTCGCCCCGCAGGTAGGCGGCGGTCAACGAACGATTGCTGCCCGCCACGAGCTCGGCGGGAGTGCCCTGGAAGATGACCTCGCCACCGTGCTCCCCGGCGCCGAGCCCCAGGTCGACCACGTAGTCCGCTGTCCGGATCGTTTCTTCGTCGTGCTCGACCACGATCACCGTGTTGCCGAGATCGCGCAGCCGCGCGAGCGTCGAGAGCAGCGCACGATTGTCACGCTGGTGGAGCCCGATGGAGGGCTCATCGAGCACATACAGCACGCCCGTCAGGTTGGACCCTATCTGGGTCGCGAGCCTGATGCGCTGACCTTCTCCGCCGGAGAGCGTTGCTGCACTGCGTGCCAGTGTCAAATATCCGACGCCCACATCGTCCAGAAAGCGCAGCCTGTCGCGGATCTCGCGAAGGATCCGGCTGGCGATGAGCTCCTCCCGGTCGCTGAGATCCAGTGCGTCGAAGACGCGGACGGCCTCCGAGACTGGCAGGTGCACGTACTCGGAAATCGTCCGGCCCTTCACGCGCACGGCCCGGCTCTGCGCCTTGAGGCGTTCGCCGGCGCAGGTCGGACAGGGTCGGAGCGCCCTGAACGGCTCCAGATTCTCCTGCTCCAGCCATGACCCCTCTTCATAGCGGCGCCGGAGGTTGGGCACGAGCCCCTCGAAGCCGGCGCCGAACGGGTCGTCCGCGGCGGCGCGCCCGCGCGTCTTCTTACGGGTCGGATCGCCGTCGCCACGGCGCGCGCTTCCGCCGGCGCCGAAGAACAGCACGTCGCGAATCTTCTTCGACAGCCGCCGGAACGGCACCGTCAGGTCGATGCCGAAGGCCTTGCTCAGCCCGCCGAGCGCCTCCCTCACGAGTTTCTTGTCGCCCTTCGCCCAGGGAACAATCGCGCCGGCCTGGAGCGAAACGGAGTCGTCGGGTACAAGACGCAACGGGTCGAAATCGTAGACCGCGCCGAGCCCCTGGCACTCGGGGCAGGCTCCGTGCGGCGAGTTGAACGAAAAGGCGCGCGGGGTCATCTCCGGCATGCTCACCCCGCAGTACGTGCAGGCAAGCTTGCGGGAAAAGAGCCGATCCCCCCCGTCGAGCGTGTTGATGACCACGATGTCGTCCGCGAGCGTGAGGGCAATCTCGACCGATTCGGTCAGCCGGCGTTCGACACCGGCCTTGAGCACGAGACGATCGACGACGACGTCGAGGGTGTGATTCTTCCGGCGATCCAGCTTGATGTCGTCCTCGAGGGACCGCAGCTCGCCGTCCACTCTGACCTTGGTGAACCCGCGGGCCCGTAGCGCGAGGAGCTCTTTCTTGAACTCACCCTTCCGGCCGCGGACGACCGGGGCGAAGACGTTGATCCGCTCGTCGCTCGGGGAGAGCATGACGATGTCGATGATCCGTTCCAGGGACTGCGATGCGATGGCCCGCCCGCAGAGGTGGCAATGCGGCACCCCGATGTTGGCAAAGAGGAGCCGGAGATAGTCGTAGATCTCCGTCACCGTGCCGACGGTCGAACGCGGATTCGATCCGGTCGTCTTCTGTTCGATGGCGATCGCCGGCGAAAGCCCGTCGATCAGGTCGACGTCGGGCTTCTCCATCTGTTCGAGGAACTGGCGGGCGTAGGACGACAGCGACTCGACGTACCTGCGTTGTCCTTCGGCATAAATCGTGTCGAAGGCCAGCGAGGACTTGCCCGAGCCGGACAACCCGGTGATCACGACCAGCTGGTCGCGGGGCAGATCGACGTCTATGTTCTTGAGGTTGTGGACGCGGGCGCCGCGTACCGCAATCCAGTCGTGCGCCATGCTACAGCCAGGATTTTCGTGAAGAACCCAAACAGTGATTCTAGCACGCAGGCTCATGGAGAATAGCCGGGGTGGGATGGTAGCGGGCGGAACGACGGCCCCAAAACGAGCGTGAACCGCGTCGCTGAAGAGTCGCTCGGAGCCCCGCGGCCGCTCGTAGGCGCGGGCTTCAATCCCGCGGTCCTCGCAGCGCGGGACTTCAGTCCCGCGGTAGCGACCGGTGCAAACGGCTGTGCTTGTAGCCGTACGCCGCGTAGAGGCCGATCCCGACGACCAGCCAGATGCCGAAGCGTTCCCACGCCTGAGTGGGGAGGCCGACCATGATGAAGACGCACGCCGCAGCGCCCAGGACGGCCACCGGCCACACGAGCGGCACGCGGAACGGACGCGGTCGGTCCGGTTCCTTGACCCGCAGCACGAGAACGCCGATGCACACCAGCGCAAACGCGAAGAGCGTCCCGATATTGGTGAGATCGTACGTTTCGGCCGCGTCACCGATGAGAGACGCGGATGCGACAAGGATCCCGGTCAGGAGCGTCGTCGCGTACGGGATCCGGCGCGTCGGGTGCAGTTTCGCCGCCCACTGCGGCAGCAGGCCGTCGCGGGCCATCGCGAAGAAGATGCGCGGCTGGCCGTACTGGAAGACCAGCAGCACCGCCGACATCGACACCGCCGCGCCGAGCGCGACGATCCATCCCGCCGCGCTGAACCCGGCGAGCTGCAGCGCGCGCGCCAGCGGATCCGCCACTGCCAGTTCCTTGTACGGCACCATCCCCGTGAGCACGAAGCCCACGAGCACATAGATGACCGTGCAGATCGCCAGCCCTCCGAGGATGCCGATTGGGAGATTGCGATTCGGATTCACGGTCTCTTCCGCCGCCGTCGAAATCGCGTCGAACCCGATATAGGCGAAAAACACGATGGCTGCGCCCTGGTGGATGCCGGTGAATCCGTTTGGCGCGAACGGATGGAAATTCGCCATCTTCAGGTGCGTGCCGCCGACCGCGATGAACAGGCCCAGCGCGGCCAGCTTGATCATCACCATGATGTTGTTGGCGCGCGCGCTCTCCTTGGCGCCGCGCAACAGCAGCCAGGTGATGAACATCACGATCCCGAATGCCGGGAGGTTGACCAGGATGGGCACGCCGGCCACGCGCGGCGCGCTCTGCAGGAGCCCGTGCACTTCGGGCGTCGCGCTGAGGAGCGCCGTGCGATAACCCGTCGTGACGTACGAAGGGAGGCGCAGCCCGAACCCGGCAAGGAGTGTCGTGAAATAGTCGCCCCATGAGATCGCGACCGCCACGTTCCCGACGGCGTACTCGAGAATCAGGTCCCAGCCGATGATCCACGCGACCAGCTCGCCGAGCGTGGCATACGAGTAGGCATACGCGCTGCCCGCCTGGGGAATCATTGCGGCCAGCTCGGCATAACAGAGCGCGGCCAGCGCGCACGCGCCGCCGAGCAGCAGAAACGAAAACACGAGCGCCGGCCCCGCGCCGTAGCGCACGACCTCCCCGGCCGCCGTCACTTGCCCGGCCGCGGCGGTCCCGATCGCGCCGAATATCCCGGCGCCGATGACCGCTCCGATTGCGAGCATGATCAGATCGCCGGCGTTGAGCACGCGCTTGAGCGAGTGCTCCCCTTCCGGGATCAGTTCGGAGATCGGTTTTCGCCGCAGCAATTGGCTCATGGGTGACTGGTGGAACGCTGAAGCGTATCTGCGGCGCGGCGGCGAATCAAGCGCGGACACATTCCCGGCGCCGGTCGCGACGCTCACGCGGCGCGCGACGAGGGCCGGGCGCGACGAGTATCGTTTTCGGGGCGCGGAATGTGTCGCGTGTTCGGAGCGGGGGACTGCGCGTGTTCGGAGCGCGCGCTTGTCGTTTCGTAGAGAAGGACTGTCGTTTTTCGTAGCGCGGGACGTCGAGGCCCGCCTCGGTCGCGTCGCTACAACGACGCGTGAGGGGGCACGCGCAAGCGGAAGACCGTGTCGCTCGACGCCAGCACGAGGCCGCCCCGTGGATCGAACGCAAGGCCGACGAGCGACCCGCCCGACACCAGCTGCTCCGGCTGGGTGGACCCGTCGATTTTCAAGCGGTGCACGCCACTCGCGCCCGCGAGCGCGTCGACCACGTAGAGGTCGCCGCGGACGTCGAATGCCAGGCCCTGCGGCCGGCCAAAGCCGGTGAAGAAAATCTCGACGTCACCGCCCGGCGAGACACGGTAGACGTGGTCTCTCGCCCCGAGGGTCGGGGCTGTCACATACAGCCAGCCATCCGGACCGAACGCCAGGTGGAACGCGGCCACGCTGGCCGGAATCGCCGCAAAAAGCGATGGGCGCCCGTCGCGCACGCGAAAAATAGACCCGGACCGATCGCCGACGAACAGGGTGCCGTCGGCTGCGAACGCAAGTCCGCACGCGACCCCCAGTTCGGACGCCACGACGGTCGCCCCGCCGTCTCGATCGATACGATGGACGGTCCCCTCGAAGCGGCTCGAGACGTGCAGCCGCCCCTCCGGATCGAACGCGAGGGACGTGGGATTCGCCAGGTCGGAGACGAACGGTTCGCGTGAGCCGTCCGGCCGCACCACGAAGATCGCGACGGGGCCCTGCTGCCCGCGCGACCCGCTGAAGGTGACGTACAGATTGCCCTCACGATCGAACACCGGACTGTCCACCTGATGGAGGCCGGTCGCGAGGGGCGCACCGATTTCGACGAAGGCCGTTTCACCGGGCGCATCCTGAATGCGCACCGGGGTGTGCCCCCCGTCGAGCCCGCCCGGGACGATGGCGCTCAACTCGGACGATGAGGCGCTCGCGAGACGCGCCGGCAACCCGCCGATCAGCACGTTCGGCAGGACGGGGTCCACGACGAAGTCCGAACCGCTAATCGTGACGCGGCCCCCCTCGACGGCCCACAGCGGGCGGACCGCGGAAATGCGCGACGAACTGGAAGCTGTCATGGGTCGGTTACGGAACTGCGGGTCAATAAGGACGGGCGGACGCAGACCGGTCGCGTGCCCTGCCGATCGCAGGGCTCAGGTCTGATCGAGCTCCATGTTCCAGTAGAAGTAATCGCGCCAGCTGTCCGGGGCCGTCTTCAACCCGACGGTAATCCGGATGGCGGGCGCCTTCTCTGGACGTTTCGGCACCCGTCTCAGATGCATACCGGCTTCAGCCGGCGTGCGCCCGCCTTTCCTGCGGTTGCAGTTGATGCAGCAGGTGACGATATTCTCCCAGTCCTTGCGGCCCCCCTGCGCCACCGGGACGACGTGGTCGAACGTCAGCTCGGGCGTCGGGAACACCTTGCCGCAGTACTGGCATGAATGGTCGTCGCGCGCGTAGATATTCGCCCGCGAAAACGGGACGTAGTCGATGTTGCGCTTGATTTTGATGTAGCGCAGGAGCCGGATGACGGAGGGCAGTTTGAAGCTGAAGGAGACCGACCGCACTTCGCGGTCGTACACAGATATGACTTCGACCTTACCCTGGCACCAAAGGGTCATCGCCTTCTGCCAGTGGACGACTTTCAGCGGCTCATACGTGGCGTTGAGCAGGAGCGTTTGCTCCATAAACCTGAGTTATTCTGACCGATGGGTTGCGGCCTGTCAAGACACACGGCCCGTAAAAGGATTGTTTGCAGCGCGTTAGGGCGAACGGCCGCCAGCCGATGGCTGCCGAATGGCTGGAATGGGGCCACCTGGACGCATAATCAGGCCTGACCCATGCGGTGCCGTCACTTCCATTCCCTGAGCATCGCCTGCGCCCTCTGGGCCGCCGGGTGCGCCTCCACAGGGGCTGTTCCCGCTCCGTTTCCGCGGCCGGGGGGCTCCGCCCCCGCCTGGCCGACGCCGGGCCCGCTCGAACCTCCACCTCCACCACCGGCACCGGAGGCGCCCCCCGACACGGCGGGTGCGGCGGCGGGACAGGACGGGCTCGCGATCACAGCCCTGTCGTACCGCGGTGTGCGTTACCGCAACGGCGGCAGCGACCCCGACGAAGGATTCGACTGCAGCGGGTTCGTCTGGTACGTCTTCGCGCGGCAGGGCATTGCGGTCCCGCGCACGGTGGCGGAGCAATATCGGATGGGCACGAGCGTGTCCGCCGGCGACCTGCGCGCCGGCGACCTCGTCTTCTTCAACACGACAGGCGTCAGCCCGTCGCACGTGGGCATCTGGATTGGCGAGGATGCGTTCGTCCACGCCCCGAGCGGAGCGGGTGAAGTCAAGGTCGAGCGCCTCGGCGCGAGGTACTGGTCCGATCGGTTCGTCGGCGTCAAGCGGGTGAACTGAGGCGCAGGCCAGCCGGCGGAGCCGCGTCGCCCCGGCTAGGCCGCCCTGTGCTGGCCTTTGCGTGTCAGCCGCCGGGCGCCGCCGTCGGTGAAGTGCCGGATGTGCAGGTCGTCCTCTGTGTACCGCACCGGCTGAGTCAGCGGCTTGAGTGGTTCGATTTTGAGCAGGGGGTCACCGGCGGGCATGTTCACGGGTTCCATGTACCGCTGCGGAAACGACGGAAAATTCCTGAAGGTCGTCGCCACGACCCCGCCGTGACGCGCGGTCAGGCCCTGGAAATCTTCGCGCAGGAAGTCATACAGCACCGGGTCGGGTCCGGACGCGACGTACCCCTTCACCATGGCGGCCACGTCTTCGTAGAACAGCGGCCCATGCGAGCGCGGCGAATCCGAGCCGTCGGACCGTGACACCCGGCGGATGCCGGATTCGTCCGGGTCGATGTGATACAGCTCGTGGACGATGGTGTCGAGCTTCGCCATCCAGCACGGCGTCCCCTGGGGGTAGAGATCGAGCTTGCGGGAGTGCTGGAGAGACTGATCACAGAAGCGCGGCAGCACGAACGAAATGAGGTACTTGATGTCGGTGCGGCCCACGCGGACCTGTGGCGACTTCGTCACGAACCACTCGGATCGGCGGGTCAGCTCTCCCGTGCTGCGGTCCCGCCAGAAGTAATAGCCGGGTTCGCTCTCGGGCAGGGTCAGGCAATGGCACGTGGCGAACGCGCCCTCCGCGTCCGTGCGCCCGAACCGACCGAATACCACCACTTCCCTCAGGTTGATGAAAGACAGACGCGGCGTCCGCTCAACGACGTCCTGCATCAGCAACGTGATGCGTTCGGTGTAATTGATCATGCCGACACACGCCAGCCGGAGACACGGGATCCCGGCCGGGTCCTTGTCGCTTCAGGAGGGGAGCTGTAAGCTGAAACGTGTGAGGACTATAAGGTCACACGCGGGCCGTGTCAAGGTGAGCGGGCGTCTAAGTAACTGCTGAGCTGAGGCTTGGCTCGCCTACGGCGCGTCCGGCGGTCCATCGGGCGGTTTGGGGACGTCGCTCGCGACCGGAACGGCTTCGCCTGGGAGAGCTGCGGGCGCGGAGTCGATCTCCAGCGCGGGCACCGGTTCTATCGCAGGGATCGGCGGGGCGTCCGGCACGCCTCCAGCGAGCACCGGCGGTGGCGTCACGGCGCCCATCCGGCGCATGACCATCTGCTGGCGCCGTTTGAGCCGGCTGGTTGGGTGGGCGGGGTCGAGGAGGCGGGGGTTGACGAGCGCCGCCGCGAGCAGCGCCGCGTCCTGCGCGCCGAGTTCGGCCGCGGATTTGTGAAAGTAGGCCCGCGCCGCCGCCTCGGCGCCGTAGATGCCGTCGCCCCATTCGACCACATTCAGGTACAACTCCAGGATGCGCTGCTTCGAGAGCTCCGCCTCCAGTTCACGCGCGATCATGAACTCGCGCACCTTCCGGACGGGATTCTTCGACGGCGACAGGTACAGATTCTTGGCGAGCTGCTGGGTGATGGTGCTGCCGCCCCGCGCGAATTCCATCCGCTCGAGGTTGACCTCCATCGACTCTTTCAGCTCGTCGAAGTCTATCCCCCCGTGTTTCCAGAACCGGTCGTCCTCGGCGACGAGCACCGCCCGTGTCAGGTTCGGGGAGATGCGCCCGTAACTGACCCACCGCTGAATCCGCCGGGGTTCTTCGCCGCGCGCGCGGGCTTCCTGCGCGCGCAGCTCGATGAAGGCGGTCGTATCGGGATTGCGGGCTTTCAGGCCGCGGACATCCGGCAGCGTGAGATAGACGAACGCGCCGTACGCGAAGAGTGCGGCGCAGGCGGCCGCCAGGCCTTGCCCCACCCGGCCCGGCCCGCGGCGGCGCTTCCGGCTCACGCGGAGACGGCCGCCTCGGCGGCGGCGACGGCCGCGCCCGCCGACTCGGTCCGGTATCCGCTGCCACGGAGCACGTGCTCCAGCGCCGTGAGCAGGAGCAGCACGTTCGAGAGCGTCGACCCGGCGCCCATCAAGCCCACCCGCCAGATGCGGCCGGCGAGCGGGCCGAGGCCGGCGCCGATTTCGATCGAGAACTCGTCGAGCAGGCGGCGCCGGACTCCGGCCTCGTCCACGCCGTCCGGCACGCGCACGGCATTCAGCGTCCACAACCGCTCGTCCGCCGGCGGCAGCAGCGACATCCCGAGGATCTCGAGCCCCGCGGCGAGTGCGAGATGGTGTCGACGGTGGCGCGCCCACCGGGCGTCGAGGCCCTCCTCTTCCGCCGCGACGAGGGCCGCATGCAGCGCGTAGATGAGCGGCGCCGACAGGGTGTGATGATATTTGCGGCGGACCCAATAATCCTCGAGCAGCCCGACGTCGAGGTAAAAGCTCCGCGACGGCGCGCGCGCCTCGAGGATGCGGCGCGAGAACGTCACCGGCGACAGACCGGAAGGCGCGCCGAGGCCTTTCTGCGTGCAGCTGTAGCACACGTCCGCACCCCAGTCAGCGGCTCGCACGGGAACGCCGCCGAGTGTCGTCACCGCATCGACGATGCTGATGGCGCCGTGCTGTTGTGCGAGGGCCACGATCTCCCGCACGGGATTGACGACGCCGGTGGATGTCTCTCCATGCACCATTGCGACAATGTCGGCGCCCCGGGCCTTCAGCGCTCGCGCGATCTGCTCCGGATCGCAGGCGCGGCCCCACTCGACCTCCACCCGCGCCACCTCGGCGCCATACCGCTCGAGGATCTGCGCCAGGCGATCTCCGAAATATCCGCTCACGACGACGAGGGCACGGGCGCCGGGCCGCGTCACATTCGCGATGGCGGTCTCCATGCCAGCGGTTCCGGTCCCCGACACCGCGAAGCTGAAGGCGTCGGGCTGCGCGCCAAACGCCCATCCCACACGCACGCGGAGGTCGTCGAGCAGCGCCATCATGGCGGGATCGAGGTGGCTCACGATCGGCGACCCCAGCGCCTGCATGACGCGGGGGGAGACGGGGCTCGGGCCCGGGCCGAGCAGCAGGCGTTCCGGTACTTTCATGCGACCTCCAGGACCCGGGCGACTTCGGCCCTGATCTCTTCCATCACTCGAGGGGACACGGGAGCGAGCGGCATTCTCGGCTCACCGCCGCGATAGCCAGCGCTATCCATGGCCGCCTTCAGCCCCGGCACGCCGTAGGTCGTCGTCACCAGGCGGCCTAGGGGTGTCAGGAGGCGCTGCAGGGCGCGCGCCTCCGCATGACGGCTCTCGCGCGTCAGCGTGTGCAGCCGCACGCACAGCTCCGGCAGGACGCACGCGACCGCCACGATCGCGCCCACGGCGCCAACGCACAGGGCCGGGTAGAACCCAGGGGCGGCCCCCACGAGCACCGAGAAGGCCGACGAGGAGGCGGCATCGACGAACGCGGCAAGCTGCGCGGCGTCGGTGCCGGTCTCCTTCATGCCGGCGATGTTCCGGTGCTCCGCGAGCGCCGCCACGGTCTCGGCCGGAAAGTTGACGCCGGTCTGCGCTGGGAAATTGTAGAGAAGGACGGGGACCGGGGACGCATCGGCGACCGCGCGGAAGTGTGACAGCAGGACCGGCGGAGTCATCTGCGACCTGAAAAAGGAGGGGGTGCGAACGAGCGCGAAGTCGGCGCCGAGGTCCGCCGCACGCCGGCACGCCGCGATTGTCGCGCGCGTGGATTCGCGCCCTGTCCCGGCAATCACGAGTTTACCGCCCGGAACGGCGTCCCGCACCGCGGCAAGCACCCGCTCCGCCTCCCCATCGTCCAGCAGCGCGGCCTCGCCGTTCGTGCCCAGGGCGACCACACCCCCCAGACCCGCCGCCATCCAGCGCTCGACGTTTCGCCGTATGGCCTGACCGTCGACCTCGCCGTCGGCGAACGGCGTGACCATGGGAGGAAATACCGCCGCGAGGCTCATCGAAGCGACAGGGTACCACGCGACTGGCCGGATCCGAATTCCCCAGAACGAAAAAAGCCGGAGGCGGATGGTCCCGCCTCCGGCCGTCGTCAGACCGAGGATACCCGATTAATGAACCCGGGGGCCCCACACGGACTTGGCACGGCGCCAGTCCTCGTCCAGAATCGTCCACAACGTCTGGTCGAGGTATTCACCGTTCCGGAGGAAGGACTTGCGCAGGATGCCTTCCTGGATGGCGCCCACCTTGCGGAGCGCGCCGTTGCCGCGGCCGTTCGCGACAGCCGCCCGGGCCTCGAGGCGATGCGTGCCAATCACGTTGAACGCGAAGTCGACGACCATCTTCGCGCCGTCCATGAAGCCGCCCGTGCCCCAGAACTCGGACCCGATTGCGAACCCCCATTCGGCAGTCCCGAAGCCCGGCTCGAGCTGCCGGACCTGGAAGATGCCGATGGCGGTGTCCATGCCGTGGGGCACCACGCCGAAGCAGACATAGTTGCCTGCCGCGCGCTCGCGGTGCGTCCACGCGATGAACCGTTCGAAGCCGTCAACCGTGGTCGGGGGCGGTGAGATGAACCGCGCCACTTCCTCCGTCGACAACATCGAGAGCAGCGACGGGGCGTCCGAAAGCCGCAGCTCCCGGAGCGTCACCATCGTCCCCGTCAGCACCGGCAGCGCCTGGCGCCAGTTCGTCTCAACCGAGATCGACTCGGTCGATCTCGCCGCATTGATGACCGCGTTCACGTCCATGACAGCCTGGGCGTCGCGGAATGGCATTTTTTCCATTAGACCAGCCCTCCGATCGACGCCGTGAAGGTGTTCATGACCAGAGGTATGACTGGGACCCCGAACAGATCGTCGAACGGCACCGCGTCGTATGACACGGGGTCGGTGGCGGGATTCTCGAAGAGCGACGTGTCCTCACCCGAGGTCGCCCACATGATGCCATCCACGTCGCCGCTCGTGCCCCACACGATGTTGTCTTCGAGGAGGGCGGTGCCCCACACGATGTTGGTCGCGGAAACCGTGGTGGTGCCCCAGACAATGTTGGTCGCGGAAACCACGGGGGCTCCCCAGACGACGCCGGTGCAGTCGATGCTGGCGCCGCAGTCCGTGCCCCAGACGATGTTTTCTTCGGGGGCCGCGAGGGTGCCCCACACGATGTTCGCCGCGGCGTCCACGAGGGTGCCCCACACGATGTTGGCTTCAGGGAGCAGCGTTCCCCAGACGATGTTGTCTTCCAGGCGGGGAGCCACCGTGCCCCAGACGATATTGAGCCCTCTCAGGTCTCTCGGGGAACCCCACACGACGCCCGGTTGCCAGGCCGATGCACTCGGCTGGATGACTCCGCCCTTCAGACGGTGAGAGCCCCAGATCACGGTCCGGCTCCAGGACTTGGCGAACGGATACCGCTGCCCGGTCTGTGCCGTCTGGAAGTAGCGCACGAGGTCGACGGCGCCTTTGGTATTCAGAAATCCGGCACCCTGCGTCATCGCGTCATAGCCCGGATATGGCTGCGCGGTGTACTGAATCGCCGCTTTCACGAGGTTTGGCGTCAGGTTCGGATTTGCCTGGAGCATCAGGGCCACGGTGCCGGCGACCACGGGCGCCGCCATGCTGGTCCCCGAGAGGCTCAGGTACGGCTTCGTTGTCGTCGATACGGTGCCGCCCAGCAGAAAGGCCGCCCTTGTCGTGTACAGGAGACTTGCCGGGTCGCTCAGCGAGACCACCCCGGTGCCGGGCGCAAGGAGATCCGGCTTTGCCTGATAATCGATCGCCGACGGGCCTCTCGAGCTGTAGGGCGCATAGATGTCGTCCACCCGCGTGACGGTCCCCTGACTGCTCGATGCTCCCACCGTCAGGACCCAAGGCGAGTTACCGGGCGCCGTGATGCCGCCGTACTGGGGCTGCCCCAGCGAGTTCCTGCCGAGGTTCCCGGCAGCCGCCACGACGACGATGCCCGCGTCCACCGCGCGCTTGGCGGCCTGGGCCAGCGGGTCGGTGTTGTACGATTCGGTGATCCGCGCGCCGACCGACAGATTGATGACGCGGATGTTGTAGGCCTGCCGGTTCGTGACCGCCCATTCGAGCGCGGCAATCACGTTGCTGATGACGCCGCGGCCGGTCCCGTCGAGCACCTTCAACCCGACCAGGTGCGCATCGGGCGCGATGCCGGCGCGCGACCCGGCCGTGTCGAACCCGTTGCCGGCGAGGATACCCGCCACATGCGTGCCGTGGCCGTAGTCGTCGTACGGCGACGTGCGCCCGCCGACGAAGTCGACAAACGCCGCAACACGCTGGCCGTTGCTGACCCGCACCAGCGACGACGTCCCCTTGTACGTGAGGTCGTCGTGCCACGCGGTGATCCCCGAGTCGATCACCGCGATGCCGATGCCGGCGCCCGTGAAGCCTTCCTTCTCCTGGACGGCGCGGGCGCCAACGGTCACCGCAACACGGTTCATCATGGAATCGAGCGGGCGATCCCAGATGATCCGTTCGACGGCCGGGTTGTCGGCAAGCTTCCGGAGCACCTTGTTCGGAAGTTCGACGGTCAGGCCGTTCATCAAGCCAAGCCGGCGGCCGAGTTTGCCGCCGATTTTTACAACCTCGCCAGAAACGTCCGCGCCCCTCTTCAGCTGAATGATGGCGCGCGAGGTGCCACCCTTCTCGGTGCGGTCGCGGTCGTTCAACTTACGATCCAGCTTGGGGTGATCGCCTGGGCCCCCCTGTGCCGCCATTGCTGGCGGCGGGCCCCCCAGGACGGAGACCAGCGCGAGCGCCAGCCCCACCCTCAACATTAAGCGCCATCGAACCACGGCTTATAACCTTTCGAAAGAAGGACCGTTACACACTTGCGTGACGCCCATGGAAGAGCAAGGGCAAGGCCATCCATTGACAGCTCGGCGCTATTTGACTAAGTCGAGCTATTGGAGATAGTTATGACGGTCTGTGAGGGCGAATACAGAACTGTCTTTCAGGAGAGATTGCGCCGTTCTGGAACACGCTTCGGCGCATTTGGCGGATTCGTGCGATTGCGCCTGTAAAAAGCTGCAATCGTATGTTCTATAACGGCACATCAATTTGCAACGTTGTAACTCAGGCAAGTCGTTTATCGACAGTATGTTATGTCGATTTGTCTTGAACGAGGCCTGCCGAGGAGGGTCTGCCGGCGAGCAAGTGCAGCGACAGGACCGAAATCACAATCGCAGCGGCCGGGGCGAGCCGCCACGGCGCGTCCGCCAGCGCGCCCGCCTGTGCGGCTTCCTGGAGCATAACTCCCCAGCTGGGTGCGGGTTCCGCAAACCCGAAGCCGACAAAGGACAGGGTGGCCTCGGCGAGAATACACGCGGGCAGCAGCAAGGTCAGTTGGACGCCAAGATGTTGCCGGGTCGCGGGCAGCAGGTGCCGCAGCAGGATCCGCGATGGGTCCGCTCCAAGCGCGCGCGCAGCTTCTGCGTACTCGCGAGCCCGCTCGCGCGCCACCACCGCCCGAACGCTCCGCGCGGGGTAGGGCCAGCCGGCGGCGGCCAGCACCCCCGCGAGGGTCCAGAACACCCGGGATGGGCTCAGGACCAGCGGCATGGCGGCCCGGAGGACAATCACCACGTAGATCGCCGGAAGGACGAGGACGAGGCTCGCCGCGCCCATGAGGACCTCGTCGACGCGCCCCCCGTTGAAGCCGGCGATGGCTCCGACGGCGGCGCCAAGGAGGAGCGCCGCCACCGCGCCGGCCACTGCGACGCCGAGGGACAGCCGGGCCCCCAGGAGCACGCGCGCCCAGATGTCCCGTCCGAGTGCGTCCGCGCCAAGGGGAAGCCACGGTCCTTCGGGGGACGTCCGCCCACGCCGCGTTCCCGTCCACCGGAGGCGAGTGGGCCGGCTCCGGTCTTCCTCGAACCGATGCTCGAGCCTGTTCACGAGGCGCAGCGGATAGAAAAAGGGTCCCCGCCACTGCCCCGCCTCGTCGAAGAGATGGAGGGCCATGGGAGGCGCGTAGCTGAAATCGGCGAACTGCTGCCCCGGATCGTGGGGTGCGAACAGGGATCCGCCGAGTGCCACCAGGCCGACCATCGCGAGAAGCGCGGCGCCGGCGCGACGCGATGCCGTCATACGGCGGCGTTGACCCTCGGGTCCGCGGCGGCGGACGCGAGATCGGTCACGAAGAGTCCTGCCGCGAGGCAGAGCGATCCCGTGGCCGCGCATCCGGCCACGAGATAGAGATCCCTCGCCTGCAGCGCCTGGTACATCAGTTGGCCGAGTCCGCTCCAGGACAGCACCACCTCGACGGCGAACGACCCACTGAGCACCGCGCCGATGGTGACCCCGTACAGGGCGAGGACCGGGCCGAGCGAGAGCCGGAGCGCGTGGCGCCAGATCACCCGGTGCCTCGGGACGCCGCGCGCGAGTGCGGCGATGATGCAGGGATCCGCGAGCGCGGCCCGGATCGATGTGGACTGGAGCCGCTCGAGCGATGCGGCGACCGGCAGGGCCAGCGCGAAAGCCGGCAGGATCAGATGGCGCACCGTCAGGGCCACCGCGGTGATCGCCCCGGCGGCCGGCGGAATGTCCGGAAGGCCTCCCGCCGGCAGCCATCCGGTTCGGGCGGCAATCAGCACCATCACCAGTGACATCACGAGCGGCGGCACCGAGAGGAGCACGACAGACGCGACGCGCGCCGCGGCGGGGAAGATCCCACGGTCACGGCTGCCGGTGAAAACGCCGAGCGGGATGCCCAGAACGGTCGCGAGCGCCAGCGCCGACAGGCCAAGCAGTGCCGTATTGCCCAATCGCTCGCGGATGAGGGTCGTGACCGGCCGGTGGAAATGCAGCGACTCCCCGAGATCGAGTCGCACTCCCCGCGCGAGCCACGCAACGTACTGCTCCTGGAGCGGCCGATCGAAGCCGAGGCGATGGCGCTCCGCCGCCAGAACGGCGGGGTCCGTGCCGAACGCGTCGGCCGGAGGGGCAAGACGCGCCAGGACGAGCGCGCCCGACGCCGCCAGCAGCACCAGGAGGGCGGCATGGGCGGCGCGGCGCAGAAGGAATCGGACGACACCGCGGGTCACGTCCTGTATTTCGGCTGGAACCGATGCCGGCGTCATCCCACCGGCTATCGGGCGGGCTCGGCGGCGAGGTTTTCGGCGCTCCACAGCAACTGCGGAATCTGGGCCACGGGATGCGCGTTCGCGACTCTCCGGCTCACGGCGATCGTCACTTTCGGGGCGACGAAGTAGATAGCGGGCAGCTGGTCGGCGAGTATCCGCTGCGCATCCGTCATGAGACGCTGCCGGTCTGCCAGGCGCGTCGTCCGGGCCTGCGCGTTGAAGAGATCGTCAATCTGTTTCTCCCACGGTGTCGCGGGCGACGGCTGCCGCGGATGCCAGAAGTGAAAATTGCCCGAACTGAGCCAGAACTGCGGGTTCAGACTGGGGTCCGTCGCACTCGCCTGCACGCCGAAATAAATCGCGTCGTAGTCGCCGCGCGTCCAGCGCTCGAACAACGCGTTCGGCTCGAGGCCGGTGACATCGACGACGAGGCCTGCCTGGCGAAGCTGTTCCTGGAGCACCGTGACGGTGCGCTGACGGATGGTATGGCCCTGCTGCGTCACGATCGAGAACCGCGCGGGGATGCCGGCGCCATCGTCGAGCATCCCGTCACCGTCGCGGTCGGCCAGGCCGGCCGCGGCGAAGAGCTCTCGCGCCTTGCGGGGATCGTGCTCGCACGCGGGCCGGATGGGTGCATACCAGGTCTGGTTGCCCGGCGTGATCGGGACGTAAATCGGCACCGCGGCTCCGAGGTGCACCGTATTGACGATGGCCTCGCGATCGACCGCGCACGACACCGCCTGCCGGAACGCAGCGGTGTGCAGCCAGGGGCGGCGGGAGTCGGCGGTCTGCGCGGGGTTCAGGTTGAACCACAGGAGGTTCGGATCGATGCCCACCCCCGCGTCGATGAGGCGGATCGCGCCACGGTCCGCGAGGCGCTTGAACGCGACGTAGTCCTCGGGCCGGATGTCGCCGTTGGCCATCAGATCGATGTCGCCGCTTTGCATCCGGAGCGCCTCGGTGTTCTGGTCACCGACGATCACCACCGTCAGGGTGTCCAGGTACGGGAGCTGGGCGCCAGCGGCATCCCGGCGCCAGTAGCGGGGATTGCGCGTGAAGGTCAGGCGTTGCCCGGATACGTGGGCCGCAAGTACAAACGGGCCCAGGCCAGTGATGTCCGACAGCGAGGACGAGACCGACCACGCAGTCCTGAACGTCCCCGCCTCCAGCGCTGCCTGCAGTGCATGCTTCGGCAGCATCGGCACGTCGTCTATGAGGCGCAACCCGGCGGCCGACGGAGCGGCCAGCCGGATCACCACGGTGAGCGGGTCCGGGGCTTCGATCTCGAGCGGCTTGCCGGCGACGTACGTGTCCGAGGCCAGCACGGAATTCACGCGCGGGTCGTATAAAGCGGCAAACGAAAAGAGTACGTCGGCTGACGAAAACGAACTGCCGTCTGAAAACGTCAGGCCCTGGCGCAGCTTGAGCGTGTAGGTGCGGGAGTCGGCCGATTCGGACCAGCTCTCGGCCAGCCACGGTTCGAGGGTGTCGGTGGAGCGGTCCACGCGGACCAGGGGGGCCTGCGTCAGCAAGGAGATCAGCTCCCCGGCGGCGGACTCGTCGACGTACCTGTTATAGGTCGTCGGTTCGGACCGAAGGGACGCGACCAGGGCTCCCCCGCGGGTTGCCGAGGCCGCTGACGGATTCCTGACGCCGGGAGCCGACCTGGGAGACCGGCGGGCGATCGTCACCAGAGCCAGCGCGCCGGCAATGACGATGACGACAGCGAGCGCTCTGGTGGGTTTGGCCACGGATGACCCTCACCGGCCAAGTTGTTGGCCGCGACTAAGGTACCTGTAAGTGCCAGAGCAATCTGGAGGGTAGCGGTTACCCAAGGCAGAGTGCTGGGGTTGCGGAAGCCAATCCGTTGGCTTGCGCCAGCCGACTGCGATCGCAGGAATTGCCGCCAATCGTAGCCTAGACCGGGGAGTGGCGCAACATTGCACCATTGAGTCAGTTATTGACATATCGATGCACGGTTCGGCTGGGACGGTTGGGCTTGGCACTACCTGTGCCTTAGAGGCGACAGGTTCCAACAACCGGTTCCCAACAGGGTGCGCGTATGACCCAGACTCGATCTGCTTCACGCACGGCGGCGCGCTGGACGTGCCTTGCGCTCGCTCTCTCGCTCGTGGCGCTGGTCAGCGAGCCCGCCCAGGCGGACCCGCATGGGCCGCGGATCTCTCGAGATCTCGCGGATCGCCTGGCTTCCGGCCGCGACGAGACGACCGGCGTGATTGTCTCCGGCACGGACGACACGCTCCGGGCGCTCGCGCTCCGGTACGGCGCGCGCATCAAGAAGCGTCTGCGCGGCGGCGCGGTGCTCGAAGTCACCGGGGGGCAGCTCGCGGCATTGAGCCAGGATCCTGACGTCGATCATGCGTCTGGCGACGTGCGCGTCCACCGGACGATGGCAGTGACGACGGAATCGACTGGCGCGACGCAGGTCTGGGGCGGCGACGGTCTCCCCGGTTATACGGGGCGGGGGATTGGTGTCGCCGTCATCGACTCAGGCGTCGCCACGCACAAGGCGCTTCGCGGCCGGATCGTCGCGAGTGTCGACTTCACCGATGCGTCCCGACCGGGGGGGGACGCGTTCGGCCACGGGACCCACGTCGCCGGCATCGTGGCGGGATCGGACGACGGCGGGTATTCGGGCATCGCGCCGGGGGCGCACATCGTCAGCCTGCGGGTGCTCGGGGCTGACGGGTCGGGTGACACCAGCGACGTCATCAACGCCGTCGACTGGGCCGTCGAGCATCGGGGCCAATACCGGATCCGCGTCATCAACCTGTCGCTGGGACACCCCGTGTTCGAGTCGTATCGCGACGACCCCTTGTGTGCCGCCGTGCAGCGCGCGGTGCATGCCGGGATCGTGGTCGTGGCGGCGGCGGGCAACTTCGGGAAGACGGCGGAGGGGACGCCGGTCGTGGGCGGCATCATTTCGCCGGGCAACACTCCGGCGGTGTTGACCGTGGGGGCGATCAACACATTCGGCACGGCGCGGCGGTCTGACGATCGGATGGCGACCTACAGTTCCCGTGGTCCGACACTGATCGACGGGGTGCTCAAGCCGGAGATCGTCGCGCCCGGGAACAAGATCGTGGCCACGGCGGCGGCGCGCTCGTTTCTGGCGGAGACCTATCCTGAGCGGGTCGTGTCGGGCCATGGGTCGAACCCATATATGGAGATGAGCGGCACGAGCATGTCCTCCGCCGTCGTGGCGGGGGCGGTGGCGCTGCTGCTCGAAGCGAATCCCCGGCTCACGCCGGCCGACGTGAAGCTGGCGCTGCAGCTGACCAGTTCGCGGGTGGCGGGTGCCGGACTGATCGAATCGGGCGCCGGCAGTCTGAACATCGCCAGCGCGGTGCGATTCGGGGTTGGAAGAGAGAAAAGCGCCTATGCTCCATTGATCGCGGGCGAACCACAGACCATAAGCGCGATCTTCTACTCCACGATGACCGGCGGCGGCACT